>CALCGX010000001.1 GCA_937901225.1 uncultured Bacteroidales bacterium
AGATTTAAGGTTAAGTAAGAGATTGGGTTGTCGAGAGGACAATCCTTCTTTTTTTGTATAGTTCCGATGTCTTTTCTCGCGTCGTATTTGCATATATGCTTTTTTTTTTGTAATTTTGCACGCTTTTTATGAAATAACGAATAGATGTATCGTTAAATATCCTAAAATAACTATGAGATTCAATTGAGATTATGGCTAGACGAGTAACAAGACCTACAGCGCCCACTACTTCAGGCGCACGACAAAAACCAATTACAGTAGAGAAAACTGGATTCAAAGATTTTATCCTTTCTACCCGCGACATGGTGATGAGCCATCGTTTCCGTTTGGCAGTGGGTATCATCCTAATCAGCATTACCTTGATGTTGGTGATTGCCTATATTAGTTTTTTCTTTACAGGAGCAAATGATTTCTCAATCATCGAGCAAGCAGAAGCACGTCGCGACATGCGTGGTGAAATACAAAATGCACTAGGATTACCTGGTGCGGTGATTTCGCGTTGGTTGATTGATGGTACATTTGGTTTGGTTTCACTGGCGGCTTTGGTGGCGTTGGCATTATATGCTGTACGTATGGTGACGGAGTTTCCTCTCAAGCGCCTGCGCCTATTGTTTATCACCCTGTTTACCTTGGTATGGGGAGCGGTCGTATTAGGCTTTGCACAGCAGATGATAGGTGTTGGTACTTTCTTCCGCTGGGGCGGAGCATTCGGACAAATGGTAGCCGCATGGGCAACATCCTACGTACAATGGCTCGGATTACTGATGATACTAATCGCGGTATTAGTGGTGTTCCTTATTGTTGTGGACAAACATTTCGTAGAACACTGCCAGCAATTCGCTCAATGGGTTGTAGGTTTGTTTAAGAAGTCTGAATCATCCGAATCATCCGACTCGTCCGATTTGTCAACTTTGTCGGACGAACCCGAGAATGCCGATAATGTCATTGATATCGTTATTGATCCCCAGCCAGAAGAAGACATCGAAGAGATTGACGATAGCGATATCCCTACGCTCGACTTTGCTCCTATTGAGATAGAAGATCCAACTCTAGAGCCCATCTCCGAGAAGCTAACCGAATCAGAGGAGGATATTGAAATATCTGTGGAAGAAGTCAAAGAAGTAGAGCTGTCCGAGGATGATCCAGAGTATTTGCTCAAGAAACTTGGTCCTTACGACCCTCGCAAGGATCTGGAACTATACAAGTTCCCTTCCCTCAATTTGCTCAAGGTCTATGACAACGAGACGGCTCCTGTCATCAACCAGGAGGAGCAGCAAGCCAATGCCAACCGTATCGTAACTACTTTGCGCAATTACGGTATTGAGATTGAGTCTATCAAGGCAACCGTTGGCCCTACTGTTACCCTATACGAGATTGTTCCTCAAGCGGGTGTGCGCATCTCCAAGATTCAAAATCTTGAGAGCGACATCATGCTTTCGCTTTCTGCGATGGGTATCCGTATTATCGCGCCTATCCCAGGCAAAGGTACGATCGGTATTGAGGTGCCAAACGAGAAACCACAAGTAGTATCAATGCACTCAGTGATTGCTTCAAAACGCTTCCAAGAGGAGCAAAAGATGAAACTGCCTATCTCCATCGGACGTACCATCACCAACGAGGTCTTTATGTTCGACCTCGCTAAGACCCCTCACCTCCTTGTTGCAGGTGCTACAGGTCAAGGTAAGTCTGTGGCAATCAACGCGATTATCACCTCTTTGCTCTATAAGAAACACCCTGCCGAACTAAAATTCGTGATGGTGGACCCTAAAATGGTCGAGTTTGCCCCTTACAAACCACTGCTTCGTCACTATTTGGCTGCAACTCCAGACACCGAGGATGAGAATATCGTCATTGTGGATTGCGATAAGGTGGTCAATACCCTCAACTCGCTGGTGATCGAGATGGAGAATCGCTACAAACTGCTCATGGATGCAGGTGTACGTAACCTTGAGGATTATAATGAGAAGTTTGTCTCTCGACGCCTGAATCCTGAGAAATTGGTGGCGGATTCACTCCACCATCAATACCTGCCATATATTGTGATAATCATCGATGAGTATGGCGATTTCATCATGCAAGCGGGCAAGCAGGTGGAGACACCTATTGCACGTATCACGCAGAAAGCGCGTGCCGTGGGTATGCACATGATTCTTGCCACCCAACGCCCATCGGTAAATATCGTTACGGGTGTTATCAAAGCGAATATCCCAACGCGTATCGCCTTGCGCACACAATCGGTAGTGGATTCGCGTACCGTGTTGGATACTAAGGGTGCTGACCAACTCATCGGTCGCGGTGATATGCTCTATTCGGGCAATGGTAATATCACCCGTCTACAATGTGCGTTCGTCGACACCCCAGAGGTGGATGCGATCGTAGAGCATATCGAGAAACAACAGCATTACTTCGAGCCATACCAATTGCCTGAATATATCCCAGAGGGCGGCGAAGGCGAAGCATTGGCACCTGGCGCCGTGGATCTCAAGCGCCTTGATCCGATGTTCGCAGACGTAGCGCGTTATGTGGTGACCAAACAAGAGGGATCTACCTCTCGCCTTCAACGTGCTTTTGAAATTGGCTACAACCGTGCAGGTAAGCTCTCCGACCAACTCGAAGCAGCGGGTATTGTGGGACCAAACAAAGGTCCTAAGGGACGCGATGTACTCATCCAAAGCCTTGATGAATTGGACAAGAAACTACAAGAATTAGGTTGCTAAGATGAAACTACTGCTAATAACGTTCGCAATACTCCAGTCGCTCTTCGCGACTTTGGAGCAAAAGACATTGGTCTCAGATTTTATGTTGACAACTGTCAACTCTCAATTGTCCACTACCCCAATGACCTACACAGGCAATCTGGCTATGCACGGCAAGCAATTTGCCTTGACTATGTTTGCGATGGAAGCGGCATATGATGGCAACACCTTATATATATATAGTGATGATACAGAAGAATTGACTCTTTCTACTCCAACAGAAGAGGAACTGACCCAAACCAATCCTTTCCTATATGCGCAAGCCTTATTGCCTGTTTGCCAGTACGCTGAGAAAGTCGTAGGCGACAAGACGCAAATTACCCTGACTCCACACGACCGTTCGGCTGGTATCCAGAAGTTTGTATTGCGCATCGCAACTGCCACTTTGCTACCTACTGCTATAGAGATACATGAGGACGATGGCAAGCTTACCACGCTTCGTCTTGATAATGCTCGTTATACAGATGAGGCTCCTTCTTTTGCTATTGAAAAGGAAGATGCCTTTGTCAATGACTTGAGGTGATGGGTAATTCCGCTTTATTTCTCGAAACCACTCCGAAAGCATTCCGATACCACTCAGTTACCATCTAATACTTTCCTAGTATGTTGTTTGTGGTCTGCCGCATCGTTTTTGGCTGATTGACTGACGGATAAAGGGTGTGTATAGACTCTTTTGAAGTGCTTTCTGTAAAAAAATAAAAAAAATATTTGGTCAGTTCAAAAAAAAGTAGTACCTTTGCACGCTTTTTCGGCTTTTGGGCTTCCAAGTAGCGCTGCCGAGGGGACGGATGATACCTATCAGGGGTATGCCAACGTCGAAGACTCTGCATCTCGCCTGACCGATGTAACTAATTAAAAAACATTTGATTAAATGTACGCAATTGTAGAAATGCAAGGCCTCCAATACCGTGTAGAGGCTGGCAAGAAACTCTTTGTTAACCGCATGGCTGCTGAGAAAGGCGCTGAGGTGACATTTGAGAAAGTGCTTCTCGTTGATAATGACGGAGAAGTGAAAGTAGGTGCTCCTGTTGTAGAGGGCGCTAAAGTTGTTTGCGAAGTACTCGACAACGAGTGCCGTGGCGAGAAAGTTCTCGTTTTCCACAAAAAACGTCGCAAAGGCTATCGTAAATTGAACGGCCATCGTCAAGATTTGACCAATCTCATCGTTAAGGAGATCGTTTTGGCTTAATTGTTTAACCTTTTTAAAAGCAAAGTTTAAGAGATATGGCACATAAGAAAGGTGTCGGTAGTTCCAAGAACGGCCGTGAATCAGAAAGCAAACGACTTGGTGTAAAAATCTTTGGTGGTCAATTCGCTAAAGCAGGTAACATCATCGTGCGTCAACGTGGTACTGTGCACAACCCAGGCGAGAACATCGGTATGGGTTCTGACCACACTCTTTTCGCTCTTACAGATGGTATCGTATGCTTCCAAAAGAAGCGTAACAACAAATCTTACGTATCTATCCAACCTATTGCTGAGGCATAATCGGATAGAGAAATAAACTAAAATTTCTCCTACCGATTGCATACGCAATTCGGCAGGAGAAATTTGTTTTTATTTACAACTCTGAACAATCCAGAACAGCGGCTTAGCCGCGCTGAACAGCCCGTTTACGGGCACTGAACAAGACTTTTGTATGCTAACACTCAAACAAATATACGACAATAAGGTAGTTATTATTGCGGGCTTGGAAAAGAAGCATTTTGCCAATGCTGCTGAGACTATTGAGCAAGTGATTGTTCTTGATGCCGAGCGCAAAGCAGCACAACAAAAGAAGGACACTGCCTCAGCGGAGATGAACCGCATCTCCAAGTCTATTGGTGCACTCATGGCGCAAGGCAAAAAAGAAGAGGCAGAGGCTGCCAAAGCACAAACAGGCGTACTCAAACAAGCTATCCCTGGCTACGAACAAGAGATGGCTAAGGCAGAAGAGGCATTGACTTCCCTTCTCCTTACTATCCCTAACGTACCTTATGACCTCGTACCAGAGGGCGGAAGTGCAGAAGATAACCTCGTGGTCAAGATAGGCAACTGGCCAAACCAACCTATGCTTGATAAACTCGCAGCAGAAGGCACCATCGCTCTCCGCGATTGGGATACCGCTACCGACGAACAACTGTCAACTGTTAATTGTCAACTGTCAACTGCAAAACTCCCTCACTGGGAATTAGCGAAAAAATACAACCTCATCGATTTTGACCTCGGTGTCAAAATTTCTGGTGCAGGCTTCCCTGTATATATAGGTATGGGCGCGCGCCTGCAACGCGCGTTGATTAACTTCTTTTTGGCTGAGGCGAACAAGGCAGGATATACCGAGATTATGCCTCCTACCGTGGTCAATGAGGCTAGTGGTTATGGTACTGGTCAATTGCCTGATAAAGAGGGGCAAATGTACCACTGCCAATTGGATAATCTCTATCTCATTCCTACAGCAGAAGTACCTGTAACCAATATCTATCGTGATGTAATTCTTGAGGAGGCACAACTCCCTATCAAGAACTGTGCTTACACCCAGTGCTTCCGCCGCGAGGCAGGTTCATATGGCAAGGATGTACGTGGTTTGAACCGTCTTCACGAGTTTAGCAAGGTGGAGATTGTGCGTATCGACACTCCAGAACATTCTGATGCTAGTCACAAGGAAATGTTGGAGCACGTAGAGGGATTGCTTCAAAAACTCGAACTCCCTTATCGTGTACTTCGCTTAAGTGGTGGTGATATGTCATTCACTGCGGCGCTCTGCTATGACTTTGAAGTGTATTCAGAGGCACAACATCGTTGGTTGGAAGTGTCTTCAACTTCTAATTTCGATACCTATCAAGCTAATCGCTTGCACTGCCGTTACCGACGATCTGAAGATAAGAAGGTAACGCTCTGCCACACACTCAATGGTTCAGCATTGGCATTGCCTCGTATTGTGGCGGCGTTGTTGGAGAACAATCAAACACCAGAGGGTATTCGTATTCCTGCTGCGCTCCAACCATATATGGGTTGCGAAATGATAAAGTAATATTTTTTTTGATAGAACAATAGGATAAGATCAGACTGAGAGATTCAAAAAAATACTACCAAATACCAATCAAAATCGCCTACCCAAGTTAGATTGAGTAGGCGATTTTTATGTTATAAAACATATAAATAATGTGATAAATATGTTAAAAAACACATTTTTCTTGGTAAATATTTGGTTGTTTCAAAAAAAAGTAGTAACTTTGCGCGATTTTTATCGTTTTTATAAAGGCGCTTTGTAGAAAACGATAGCAGTGCATGGTGTAAATTAGGATAAAATTAATTATAAATAACATTATAATGAAACGTATTTACTGTTTAATGGTTACCTTGTTGCTGGTGGTTTGTGCTTCGGCTCAGACTAAAGTAACTGGTACAGTTTATGAAGAAGCAGGTATTGGTGCAATTGGTGCCAATGTTGTAGCAGAAGGAACTACAGTTGGTACTGTTACTGACTTTGATGGTTTCTTTGAGTTGACAGTGCCTGCAGGAGTTAAAAATTTGGTGATTTCCTACATGGGTTACAAGACTGTAACTGTGGCAGTGAAGCCAAATATTAGTGTTACTCTTGAGAGCGATACTGAGCAATTGGAAGAGGTGGTTGTTACTGGTATGGTAAAGCAAGACAAGCGCTTGTTTACGGGTGCAGCTACCAAGTTGGAGGCGGATGAAACCATGCTTTCTGGTGTGGCTGATGTGAGCCGTAGCTTGGAAGGCCGTGCCGCTGGTGTGAGCGTGCAAAACGTGAGTGGTACCTTTGGTACAGCTCCTAAAATCCGTGTGCGTGGTGCAACATCTATTTATGGTGCGAGCAAGCCTTTGTGGGTTGTGGATGGCGTCATTTTGGAGGATGCTGTGGAGTTGAGTGCAGATGACTTGTCTTCAGGTGATGCTACTACTTTGATTGCGAGTGCGATTTCTGGTATCAACTCGGAGGATATTGAGAGTTTCCAAATCTTGAAAGACGGTTCTGCTACCTCTATATATGGTGCGCGCGCGATGGCGGGTGTGATTGTCGTAACTACCAAGAAAGGTAAAGCTGGTCAATCAAAATTGAACTATACAGGTGAAGTTACCTATCGTATGGTGCCTTCATACGATGACTATAATATCTGTAACTCGCAAGAGCAAATGGGTATCTACCAAGAGTTTGAGCGCAAAGGTTGGCTCGAATATTCTTCGCTCTATGGAGCAAAGAACTCTGGTGTGTATGGTCGTATGTACGCGTTGATTGATGCGGCTAAGGGTGGCAATGTAGGTTTGCCTAATACTCCGGAGGCTAAGAATGCTTATCTGCGTGCGGCTGAGTTCCGCAATACTGATTGGTTTGCAGAGCTATTCAATCAAACGGTAATGCACAACCACTCAGTATCTTTCTCTACAGGTAGTGAGCGTGCACGTGTGTATGCGTCTCTTTCTGCTATGCAAGATCCAGGATGGTACAAAGCTAGTGAAGTGGCTCGTTTTACGGGAATGATGAATGCTAGTTACGATGTATTGCCTACTACTAGCAAACAAAAACTGACCGTAGGTATTGCTACTATGGGTAGTTACCGTAAGCAACAAGCGCCTGGTACTATTTCGGCAAGCACAGACCCTATCAATGGTACAGTGAGTCGTGAGTTTGATATCAACCCATTCTCTTATGCGATGAATACATCGCGTGCGATGGATCCTGAGGAGACTTATCGCCGTAACTACTGCGATTTCAATATCAACGATGAGTTGGCAAACAACTATATTGACATCAAAGTAACCGACTTGAAGTTCCAAGGTGATATTAACTGGAAGCCTGTTCGTGGTCTTGAGATTGCAGCGTTGGCAGCTATTCGCTACTATTCAAGTCGCCAAGAGCACAATATTAAGGACGATAGCAACCAAGCACGTGCATATCGTGCAGGTATTGATCCAGAGAATGCTACAATTCGCGACTCCAACCCATATCTCTATTCAGATCCAGATGATCCATTGGCATTGCCTGAGACCGTATTGCCAAAGGGTGGTATCTATGACTTGACCGAATATTCATTGACTTCTATGGACCTCCGTGCTACAGTTGCTTACAATGCGGACTTGGGTAAGACTGGAGATCATATTCTCAACTTGTTTGCAGGTTCTGAGTTGAACTCTACCGACCGTCAAGCGATATGGTTCCGTGGTTGGGGTTATCAATACAACAACGGTGGTATTCCATATGTGGATTATCGCCTCTTCAAGCAAAGTCAAGAAGAAGGTACAGACTACTATTCTAATAGTTTCCAATACCTTCGCAACCTCGCATTCTTCGGAATGGCAACTTATTCATACAAAGGACGTTACACCATCAACGGAACGCTTCGTTACGAAGGTTCGAACATGTTAGGTAAGAGCCGCCAAGCGCGCTGGTTGCCTACATGGAACGTATCTGGTTCGTGGAATGCGCATGAGGAAAATTGGTGGGCGCCTGCATTTGGCAAGGCTTGGACTTATGCCAGCTTGAAGGCTAGCTACTCATTGACAGCAGACCGTGGTCCTGCAAGCAACTCATTAGCAGTATTCCAGTCATTTACCCCATGGCGTCCAAGTACATCTGCAAATGAGTCTGCTATTATCCTTGCGGCATTGGAAGCTCCGCTTCGTTGCATCGCAACCAATGCAGGTCTGGAAGGTTCTGTAGTTGTTAACAAGGTAAGAGAAGGCGAAGGCGACTTCGGTTTCAACGCTCGTACAGAAACATACGAAAACCTCTTAAAGACAGGTGTCATCGACCCAGTTAAGGTTTCAAGAGTCGCTTTGGAAAACGCAGCTTCTATCGCAAGCATGCTCCTCACAACAGAATGCGTTATCTCAAACCATAAAGAAGAAAACCCAATGCCAGCAATGAATCCTAACATGGGTGGCATGCCAGGCATGATGTAATAAATGACCAAAGGCTAATGACTAAAGGCTAAAGGTATAAGTATCAGTAAAAAAACCGTCACTTCATGGTGGCGGTTTTTTGTATCTGCATAATATAACTATTTTTAGTTAGAGTAGTTGAGATTTTTCACTAAAAAATGGGAATTAGCATTTTTTTAACTAATAGTATTTTTGCATCATAATTTTAAAATACTATTACAAATGAAAAAAACATTAACATTTTTATCTTTAATCACTTTTATCTTATTAGGAATTAACAACCTTTTCTCACAGGAAAAATCATTAAACTTCAATGCGGAATATACAGGAGACTTTTTGTATAATGTCGGTGGTTTAAAAAATGGCGGCGGCTACCTCGGCTACGCTAAAATTGGAATGGATACCGACTTATGGAAAGGAGCATCATTATACGTCGGTGGCGGAACTACCCACGGCATTGTACCAACAGAGATGTTCATCGGTGACTTCCAGGTTGCTAATAACATAGAAGCTGGCGACCACGCTTTCATGGAATATCTCTCTTTGCAACAATCTTTCGGTAAGTTTAGCATCAAAGTCGGACTACAAGATATGAACGAAAACTTCGCATCTCTCGATGCTGCCGGCGAATATATAAACAGCTCTTTCGGTATTCATCCTGTTTTCTCAACGAATCTGAGTGTGGCGATATTCCCTCTCACAGGACTCGGCGCAGAATTGCACTACGAGATTAACGACAGCTGGCATGTTCAAGCTGCTGTATATGACGGAGAGATTCCATCTTTTGAAGATGATAATCTTTATAATTTGAATTGGAAACTAAGTAAAGACGAAGGCGCATTATTCATTGGCGAAGGTCATTATGTCATAGACAATGGCACTTACAAATTCGGAGCTTTCTATCATACGGCAGCAAAAAATTATGGATTCTATGCTAATGCCGAACAAGAAGTGTGGAACAACGGAACTCGCAGCTTGAAACCTTTCGCTCAAATCGGCTACGCAAGCAACATCTCAGTATCTCAGCATCTCAACATCTCAGCTCCTCAAAACTATTTTCACCTCGCAGCTGGTCTTAACTTAGAAGGCGTCTTCTCTAAAGAAAGTAACGACATGGCTGGTCTCGCATTCACATCGGCATTCCTCTCTGATAAAAAAACTGAGACAGCGATAGAACTTTTTTATCAATATCAAATAACAGATAATTTTGTAATAAAACCTGACGTTCAATATATCATCAATCCTGCAGGATTAGATGTCCCTGTCGACAACGCACTTGTCGGAACATTGAGATTTGTGATAGGGATTTGAGGAACTAAGGAACTGAGGGTATGAGGAATTGAGGAATTGTAGTGATGCGATTTATCGTGTCCTTTCAAACAATTTAAAAATTATTTTAGAATTTAGTATTTTTGCAAATATTATTTAAGATTTTATGGAATATAAATATAGTCAACAGACAACGGACAACGGACAAAAGTCAACGTCCACTTCTTTAGCGGAAATGGCGACAGGCACCAAATGTGTCATCGTGAAGGTGAATGGACACGGCGGACTTCGTCACAGATTGATGGAGCTTGGTTTTGTAAAAGGCGAGACCGTCACCGTCATCAAGAATGCTCCTCTGATGGACCCTGTAGAATACCAGATACTTCAGGCTCATATATCATTAAGAAGAAGTGAAGCCGATAAGATTGAAGTCGTTGCCTTGGATGAAGTCAATGCTCATTCTTCTGACTTCAACGGCACTATCGCCGACGATGTCATTTCCGACGTCATCAAGGAAAAGACAAACAATATCACTGTGGCTTTGGTAGGTAATCCTAATGCAGGAAAGACCTCTTTCTTCAACCATGCAACAGGTCTCCATGAAAAAGTGGGTAACTACGGCGGCGTAACTGTCGATTTGAAAACAGGCACGTTCTATCATAAGGGCTACACCATCAACCTCGTTGACTTACCTGGAACTTATTCCATAACAGAATATTCACCTGAAGAACGTTATGTGAGAGACTATCTCACCAAACATAATCCCGACATAGTTCTTAATATTGTCGATGCTTCGAATCTGGAACGTAACTTCTTCCTTACCACACAGCTTATCGATATGAACATACGTCTCGTCATGGCTCTTAATATGTATGATGAGATGGAAGCCAAAGGCGATATCTTCGATTATAAGAGTCTCGGCAAGATGCTCGGTTTCCCTATAGTACCTACCACAGCAGTGAGAGGGATAGGCATTTCCAACGTGCTTGAGACTATTGTCGATGTTTTTGAAGAGAAGAAAAATCTCAACAAACATATTCATATCAACTATGGACGCGACATCGAAGAGGCTATCGTTCCTATTAAGAAAAAGATAGAACTTAACAAGGACATCATCAATATTTATCCTGCGAGATATATCGCTATCAATGTTTTGGAAAATTCTCAGTCAACGATAGAAGAAATCAAAGACCTTCCTAACGGCGATGATATTATAGCAGAAGCTCAGGAAAAACGTTCTGTTTTAGAGAAAGCATACGACGAAGATGCACAGACTTTGATTACCAATGCTCGTTATGCTTTCATCAGAGGAGCCTTGAAAGAGACATATCAGAAAGGCGCGAAGAAAATCAAAAACCATGCTTATAGAGCCGACGATTTCCTGACAAATAAATGGTTAGGATTCCCTATCTTAATATTCTTCGTATGGCTCATGTTTCAAGCTACTTTCACAATCGGAGCTTATCCTCAAGAATGGATTGAATCGGCAGTGAGTTGGTTCGGCGAACTTGTAGGTTCATGGATGAATGACGGAATCTTGCGCGATCTTATCGTTGATGGTATAATCGCTGGTGTCGGCGGTGTGCTTGTGTTCTTGCCTAACATCCTGATATTATTCTTCTTCATCTCGATATTAGAAGATACTGGTTATATGGCGCGCGCCGCTTTCATAGTTGACCGACTCATGCATAAGATAGGACTTCATGGCAAGTCATTTATTCCTTTCATTATCGGTTTCGGATGTTCCGTGCCTGCTATCATGGCAACACGTACTTTAGAAAATAGAAAAGACAGATTGCTCACTATATTAGTCACGCCTTTCATGTCGTGTTCGGCACGTCTGCCAGTTTATCTTCTTTTTGTGGCAGCATTCTTCGAGAAACATCAAGGCTTGATATTGATGAGCGTTTATGCTATCGGTGTTATCTTCGCAATATTGACAGCTTTGTTGCTGAACAAGACATCTTTCAAAGGATTGTCGGAACAATTCGTGATGGAGCTTCCTCCTTATCGCGTACCTACAACACGTAATACTTTAATTCACATGTGGGACAAGAGTGTTCAGTATTTACAGAAAATGGCTACCGTCATCCTCGTTGCTTCTATCATAATATGGGCATTGGAATATTTCCCAAGAACATGTGAAAAAGCTGAATTGATAGCACAAGAGATAGAACTTGTCGAAGCTAACGACAATATCGACGCAGAAGAAAAAGCTATTATCATAGAACAGTTAGAATATGAACAAGGAGCTGTCTTGAATGAAAATTCTTACATCGGACGTTTCGGTCATGCCATAGAGCCACTCGTTCGTCCTTGCGGCTTCGACTGGAGAATGGGCGTCAGTTTGACAACAGGCATCGCTGCTAAAGAAGTAGTCGTCTCGACACTCGCAGTGCTCTTCCAAACATCTGAAGAAGAGGAAGGAAAACTCGTCGATAAGGTCAGAACTCAGGTATGGACCAGCGGACCAAAGAAAGGCGAGCTGTTGTTTACTCCATTAGTGGCATTCGGCTTTATGTTGTTCGTATTATTGTCGACACCATGTTTCGCTACAATAGCGGCAGTAAGACGCGAAGCCGGATGGAAAGCAGTTTTATTTACTTTGTTCTACAACACCGGACTCGCTTGGATTGTTTCCTTCTTGGTTTATCAAATAGGTTCTTTATTTTAAATCTCAGCGACTTAGCAACTCAGCAAAATGACTCAAACGATAATAGCATATATAATAGTATGTGCAGCGGTAGGATATACAATTTATTCCGTTGTAAAAAAATTAAGAAACAATGATAAAAATTCTTGTTCCGATTGCAGCTGCTGTGTAAAAAAATCAGGATGTAAAATAAAAAAATACTAACTTTGTAAGGACGTATCAATGAGATGATTTATATTGATACGTCCCTTAAATTAATAATGATACAATGAATGGTCTCTTAACTTTTGTTAATATGTTATGCCAGATGGCTCCATACCTTTTATTAGGTTTCCTGATGGCAGGTTTGATGCATGTCTTTGTGCCTTCCTCATTTTTTGAGAGACATTTAGCCAAAGAGAATTTCAAGTCGGTGTTGTTGGCTTCTTTAATAGGGATACCTCTCCCCTTATGTTCATGCGGTGTCATCCCGACAGCCATCTCACTGAGGAAAGACGGAGCATCACGCGGAGCCACGGTGGCCTTCATGATATCCACGCCACAGGTCGGCGTCGACTCTATAATAGCCACCTACTCCATGATGGGACTTCCTTTTGCTATAGTACGCCCATTGGCAGCATTACTCACCTCGATAGCCGGCGGTGCTGTGACAACGGCTTTCTCAAAAGACGAAATCGTTGTGCGTCAAAAATGCAGCTGCGAGAGCAATGACAAAAAAGAAAACAGATTCGTTGAATTATTAAGATACAGCTTCATCGACTTGGTACAGAACATCGGCAAATGGTTAGTAATAGGATTGATGATAGGCACTTTGATAACCATATTAGTTCCAGATTCATTCTTCTCAAATTTAAATTTACCTTCAATAGTAACGATGTTGATAGTATTATTGATAGCAGTTCCTATGTATGTCTGCTCAACAGGCAGCATTCCTATTGCAGCGGCATTAATGCTCAAAGGATTATCGCCAGGAGCTGCATTGGTATTATTGATAGCCGGACCCGGTGTTAGCGTGGCATCTTTGTTAGTAGTAGGAAAATCATTAGGCAAGAAACAGCTTATCTTCTACCTCGGCTCTATCATTTGTGGCTCCATGATATGCGGACTTTTCATCGATTATTTCTTGCCAAGAGAATGGTTCACCATAACTTCTTTATGTGAATCATCGGGACATTGCGGCTCAGTCGGAGGCATCAGCGCATCATGGTTTGAGATAGCATCTGGAATTGTTTTAGTTTTACTTTTAATAAATGCATTTATGTTAAAATTCTTTAAGAAAGAGGAATCCATCAACGAAAATCAAGTGATTTATCGTATCGATGGAATGTCGTGTAATCATTGTAAAAATTCTGTAGAAAAAGCATTGAAGGCTTTGGACAATGTTGAAAACGTTGAAGTCATTTTAGGAAAGAAAGAAGCTGTCGTTACCGGAAAACCATCCGACGAAGCTGTCAAGAAAGCTGTCGAAGACTTAGGGTTTGAGTTCAAAGGAAAGAAATAAGGCAGATGTCATGGTGCTATCGCACCGCACACCTGCCTGTAAATTTGACGTGCAAATATTATTTGTTTATCATCCTTTCAAGGCATCAGCACCACTTACAATCTCCACCAATTCGTTGGTGATTGCAGCCTGACGTGCCTTGTTATATGTAAGATTCAATTCTTTCAAAAGTTCTGAAGCGTTGTCGGTAGCCTGTGTCATTGAAATCATGCGAGCTCCCTGTTCTGAAGCGAAGCTATCCAACAAAGTCTTATACACTTGCAACTTCAATGATTTAGGGATCATGGTTGTCATGATATCATCCTTATCAGGTTGAAAGATGAAATCGGACTGTACGATATCTTGACCATCCGCTGTCGTGCCATCCTGACGATTTACCATCGGCAGAAACTGTTCTGTCACAAGTACCTGTGTAGCGGCATTCTTAAACTGATTATATACAAAGATAATCTTATCATATTTCTTATCTTCAAAATCCTTCATCAGACGTTCTGCAAAGGCTGCTGCGTTCTCGTATGTCAAGTCGTCTAACAAGACGTTTTCGTTACCTCTTACTGGATATTTCTTGAACTTCAGAGCTTCTTCGACCTTAGATCCAACACATAAGATATCTAGTTTATCATTATCCATCAAGCTACGATATTCCTCATTGATAAGATTTATTGTAGCACGAATGATATTAGCGTTGAACACGCCACAGAGACCTTTATTGGAAGAAAGCGGGATTATCAATACACGTTCTACATCTCTATTCTCTACATAGATACTCAGCTGTTTGTTGTCGGATATTGACTGCTGACCATTGATGATCCTTTCCATTATTTCGCTAAACTTCTCAGCATAGGGACGCAATGCCAAGATAGCGTTCTGCGACTTACGAAGTTTCGATGCCGCCACCATCTTCATGGCACTTGTAATCTGTTTAGTAGAGTTGACAGATTCTATTCTCGTCCTGACTTCTTTTAAGTTTGCCATAATGTTTAAGATTTCTTATTCAAACTCTCACATACTTCGGATGCCACTTTTCTCAACACTGCTGTTATTTCGTCATCGAGCTGACCTTGTTTTATTCTGCTCATCACGTCAGCATGGCTATAGTTAAGGTTAGAGATATAGTTTTTCTCGAACTCATGTACTTTATCAAGAGGCAAGCTTCTCATAAGGTTATTCACGCCACAGAATATCATCGCCACTTCTTCTTCCACTTTCATTGGTGACGACTGAGGTTGGATGAGCATCTGTACGTTACGGCGACCTTTATCCAATATAACCTGCGTTGCAGCGTCGAGGTCAGATCCGAACTTAGAGAAAGCCTCGAGTTCACGGAACTGAGCTTGGTCAATTTTGAGGGTACCAGCCACTTTCTTCATTGACTTAATTTGAGCCTTACCTCCAACACGAGAAACAGAAATACCCGGGTTAACAGCCGGCATGACGCCAGAGTGGAAGAGCTCGCTCTCCAGGAAGATCTGGCCATCGGTGATGGAGATGACGTTGGTGGGAATGTACGCGGAAACGT
>CALCGX010000002.1 GCA_937901225.1 uncultured Bacteroidales bacterium
GTATGGCTACAGGGTAGTGCCGTACAGGGTAGGCACGACCGCCTAATGTATGATGTATTAGCAAAAAGGCTGTTTATTAAGATTTTCCTCTGTGTTTCTTCTCTTGTACCTCTCGGACTAAATACCAAGGACGAACCAAGGATGAACCTAAGAACCCCAAAAGTAAAAAAGTGCCTTTTTATTAAGATTAGGCTTCCTAAAAAAAGTTTCCACCAATCCTAAAAAGGTTAACTGCCTTCCTAAAAAAGTTGACTAAAAAAACGCTCTTCTCTTGCTCAATCCAAAATAATTCACTACCTTTGCAGTCGCAAACTAAAGTTTGTAGACATAATTAAAAAGCGTTTATTAGCGCTCGTTTTGGTGTAACGAAATCTGGTAAATTTCACAATCGCCCAAAACAAGAAGGCAATAAACGCCCTTTGGGATATGTATATCCTACCGCAGAGCATCCTTCGGGATGGCTCTGTTTGGTAGCATTCATATTCGGCGTGGGCGTTGCTTGCTTATTCTTGCGAAAGGGTTTACCAGAACCTCGTTACAGAGAATAAGCAACGGTAAGGTTCCACGCTTTTATTAGAGAAAACGGACATATGGAACCAATGTCCCTAATATAAATACTAATGAAAAATTTAACTCACTTGAGCAAACTCTTTTTTGCTTTAACCCTCGCCTTTGGAATCAATGTATTCGTATCTGCTTACGATTTTAAGGCTGGAGATTTGTGTTATTCTATTCTTAATTATGAGGAGGTAGCAGTAGTTGGAGAAAATTATGCACCAGCATACGACTATCTTCCAAGTACTCTGGAAATTCCCAGTCAAGTTGTTCATTCGGGCAATACATACACAGTAACAGAGATCGGAAATTATGCATTTCAAGCATGCGAAATGTTGGAGGCTGTTATTATTCCTAACACAATCAAAAAGATAGGAATTTATGTCTTCACGGGCTGCACAAAACTCATTAATATCTCCTTCCCAGAAAGCTTGGAAGATGTTATGGGAGGAGCGCTATACGAGTGTGCATGGTATAATAATCAACCAGATGGATGTGTTTATATAGGTAACTTGTTGTATCGCTACAAAGGTATAGCTCCTATGGGAACAATAGAGGTGAGAGATGGAACTAAAGCCATTTTGGACTTTGCATTCACTCAACAATCCAATATCCAATCTGTGGTATTACCCAATAGTGTGACCTCAGTGCATCTTCAAGCATTCGCAGATTGTCCTAATCTGGAAACTGTTGTTTTGCCCAATTCGCTATCTGTGATAGACGATGAGGCTTTTGCAAATTGTGTAAAATTAACCAGTATCAATTTCCCGAAAACATTATCAATAATAGGGAGAAGTGCATTTAGTGGTTGTAGTAACCTGTCACAAATACAATGGCCTCAACAACTAACTAATATTGGTGCAAGTGCTTTTTATGAGTGTACTCAATTAGATAATGTAGAGGCAATACCTGCAAGTATTCAAAAGATAGGTGCTAATGCATTCTATAATACTGCATGGGAAAACCGTCAGCCTGCAGGATATTTGTATATTCATAATATATTCTATGCTTACACGGGCGAATTAACTGAAAATTTACATATAAACATTAAACATGGAACAACCTACATATCGGGTGGTGCGGTATCTCATTGTTGGCTTACAAATGGGCGTTATCGAGAAAATGTTGTTACAAAACTTACTATTCCTACTACTGTTAAAGAAATAGAAGATAATACATTTGCGGGTTGTAATAAACTTGACACCATACTTTGCGCAGCTGATAGGGTGCCCGTTATAGGAGAAAACACTTTTAGTACAAAAACCTATGCGAACTCTAAATTACTAGTATTTGACTATTTGTTGACATACTATCAGTACGGAGATTTTTGGAGTAACTTTGTGAACATTCAGCCTATTACAGATTATTCTTCGTTTAATCCAAAAACATTTACGAGCGATGGATTCTATTATAATATCATCAATGATACGATAGCACCTTTTGAAGTCGAAATTACATACACATGGGGAGCGGGAGCATCGTTTAATACTAGAAATTATACAGACCTCACCACTTTACATGTTCCATCTACAGTGGAATATCAAGATATAGTATATGATGTAACTCGTATTGGAAAGAATGCTTTTTGTGGTGCTCAAAAATTGCAACAAGTGACAATGAGCGAAAACATCAAAACGATTGATAGATTTGCTTTTGTAAATTGCTCACAATTGACGGAAGTACAAATAGGTGAGAACGTGGATTCTATTTTACTGGATGCTTTTAGCTTTGGCAAATTGCAGCAATTAACTATTCCAAAGAATGTTAAGTATATTGCGCCACTCATTGTACGCAACAATCCAATAACATCCATTAACGTACATCCTGAGAATACACATTACACTTCAATTGATGGGGTGTTGTTCAACAAAAAAGAGAATGTGCTCCATACATTCCCTGCAGCGTACGCCACAGAATATACAATACCAGAATCGGTTGATACGATAGGAAATTGTGCTTTCGCTAGCACATCAATAAAGTCTGTAATATTTCCCAAAAATCTAGTTTATATAGCAAATGAGGCATTTATTGGTACAAATTTAACAGAACTGATTTTGCCCGCTTCGTTACAATCAATAGGAATGTATGCCTTTGATATGTGTAGTAGCCTCACAAAGGTGACTTGTTGTGCTACCACTCCTCCCATTATGAGTGATGGAGAGTCTGAATACAAATATCATGTATTCTTGCGAGTGCCTGTTTCCGATATCCCTCTCTATGTACCAGCGGAGTCTGTAGATGCATACGAAGAGGCTAATCAGTGGAAAGAGTTTGGTCAAATTTTACCAATTGAAAACACAAGTGTAAATCAGGTAGAACAACCGTCTGTAGAACAAGCAAAGAAAATTCTCCGCAACGGTCAACTCCTTATCCTCCGTGACGGAAAGATTTACAATGTTATAGGACAAGAATTATAGTTTGTGTTTAGTGGACGCTTCGCTACTGTTTAGCGTTTAATGAATGGTGCATAGCGACTACTGTTTTAGAGGACACGTGCGGGCAAGCCCGCACGTGTTGTTGTAAATGCTCTGAAATCAAACAGCCACAGAAGTGCCACCGAAAGCCCATAGATATCCTATGGTGCTCGCCTAATTCGTAGGACACTTAGATCCCAATATTTAGTCTTGTGATTTTTGCCAAAGGATGGCATCGCCTTCGAGGGTCCAGTTGGCGAGAGGGGAAGAGGGTGTAAAGCCCATCTGCTCATAGATATGCGAACAAGCGGTATTATGCACGCTAATAATCGCATAGACCATACGAAGATGTAAGAAACCAAAAGCATAATCCAACAATAGTTGAACCGCTTGCTTCCCTACCCCTTTGCCACGCGCTTCTGGAGCGATATACATGCCTATTGCCGCTTTGCGGTTGCGTGCATCAAAGTCAAAGAGATCGATGCAGCCCACTACCTTAGTTGAGAGTTGAGAGTTGAAAGTTGAAAGTTGAGATTCTTCAATGATCAAGCGCAATTGTCCATCGCGATAGATGTCGCCAGTCGTGTTCTCAATGTATTGGTGTAGGTCATGACGAGATAGCGGATTATGTGTATCCGAATCTGCCCACATCGTGGCATCATTCTCCCATTGATACAGGAATGGAAGATCTGATGGTTCTATTTTACGCAGTCTCATTTGGTAGAATATCTCCTTGCGCTTACGCGCAGAAATCTAAATCAATCTTATTTTCAACGACTATGATTTTATTACCACCGCTCCTTCGCACGCTCGTCGCTGAATCTTATACAAATGATAAACTATTCTTTTATAGTTATCCAAATAGACCAAAGAGTCCTTTTTTGCGTTGAGGTTCTTCTGCAGGCATACCAGTTGGAGCAGGTTTGAAGTGATTGCCCGTATGAATCATTTGGTAAATCACACCCCAATCAGGAATACCACCCAAGTTACGATCATCGATAAATAGATCGGCTTCTAACTTGCGAGCACGCACAATATCTGCTGTCTCCTCAGGGAAATTAGAATTCACTGCATAGAATTCCAAACCACGAGATGCACAATAGTCAATCGCTTCTTGTAGAAGTTCACCCTCACGACATGTCCAGAGGATGAGTTGATGGTGATCTTCTTGTTGAAGTTTTTTGAGTGTATCAATCGCAAATGGTATTGGTTTACCTATAGCGGGGTATGCGTGAGTGACGATAGTGCCGTCAAAGTCAATAGCTATTGTCATAGAGTTTTGTGAATGATTATTATTTTAGTTTAGTATTGTTCTTGATTAGGGTCTTTGGGTTGGAGTTCGGCTTGAAGTTTAGCTTCTGATGGTTTAGTAAAATACCAACCAATAGCCGATACGGCTGTAATCCACAGCATAGATTGGTATGCACCCATAAGGTAGAAAGCTGCAATTCCGAAGATCATCGTATTGCTAACCAACAAGATACGCCATGTTGCCGCTTTCTTGTAGCCGGCCATTTTTTGTTTCTCATCGGTAAGTTCTGCTAACTTGGTGCATTGGCGTTTGCAGAGATACAAACCCGTAGGGATAGTCAGCAATGCGTCAAAGATTACTACATATTGCAATACCTGTCCAAGTCTAGACATTGGATCGATGGGCTGCACTAAATCTTTCATAATCAGGAAATAAGCTAATGTTCCTGCGATAAGGGTTAGAATCAATGCACCATAGTAGTACAGATTAAGGGATTTGATGATGTTCTTTTCCATTATAATTTAAATTCTATGCGGTTGACGATGGAGCGCCCAAGGGTAATCTCATCGGTATATTCAAGTTCATTTCCAATAGCGACTCCTCGTGCTATTTGGGAAATTTTGAGGCTATTAGGCGATGAGGTGATGAGGCTATCAGGCAATGAGGCATTGTCACCCTTGTTGAGGTTTTGCAGGCGGCGGTAGATATAGAAGTTAGTCGTATCGCCTTCCATGGTGGTAGGAAGAGCGAGGATAACTTCATGGATATCATCGCTTTCTACGCGTTTTATTAGTGAGTCGATCTCAATGTCAGAAGGTCCAACTCCGTCCATAGGGGAGATGATACCTCCCAAGACATGGTAGAGACCATTGTACTGCCCTGTATTCTCAATTGACATCACATCTTGGACATTCTCCACTACGCATACCGTATGTTTGTCACGCGAGTGCGACTGGCAAATAGGACATACTTCTTGGTCTGAGATAGTATGGCAAACACGGCAGTATTTCACCTCTTGTTTGAGGCGGGTGATGGCACCCGTAAACGCTTCTACATCCTTATTAGGTTGGCGAAGCAAATGCAAGACCAAGCGCAATGCTGTTTTGCGTCCAATGCCTGGCAATGAAGCCACTTGGTCCACTGCATCACTCAATAATATGGATGGATAGTTGTTCATTTTACTCTTTCTTTTTTGCCCAGCGGGCTGGGAGCATGCGATAGGGATATTTCTCGCGCATGTTATCGGCATTGGGGCAATCGAATCGATGGATACGAATACCTTTCATAATGCTGATAAATGCAAAGATTGGGTCACCTGGTTGTGGATTACAACATGTCGCCAAATTATACTCCACGCTCTTGACATTGATATCCACCTCTAAGGCTAGTGCCTCTTGTGGGTCTTTAGGCACATATGGTGTACTCTCGCGTAGGTCATGGCGTGGCTCATCCATCATTAGGAAAACTTCCTTAATGCGCAACAAGTCCTCTTTGCCGAGAGCGATGGATTGATATAAGTCGGTGGTTATCTTGTAACCTAATTTAAGAGCTAAACGAGAAATATCTCCTTCTGTGTAATCCAATTTCCAGTTCTTGAAACGGCGTTCGAGCAATTCCCTTCCCTCGGCAGCATTACGGTACTCTACCTCTTTGAGGGCTTGGCGAATTTTGTTCTTGGCCTTACTAGTTACTACGACGTTAAGCCAATCGGCAGTAGGTTTTTGGTTAGGAGCAGTTATAATCTCCACCTGATCACCATTCTGGAGTTTCTGACGGATACTCACATTTTGGTTGCGGATGCGTCCACCTACACATTTACACCCTACATCGCTATGAATGGAGAATGCAAAATCCAACACAGTTGCACCTGCTTGTAGGCGTTTGAGATCGCCTGTCGGGGTGAAAACATAGACACTTTGGGTGTCCGTGTTAAGGCGATTGCCATCCACGCCTTTGTATGACCAGTGAGCTGCTACACCTTTCTCTGCCACTTCGTCCATACGGCGAGTACGAATTTGTACCTCTACCCATTTCTCTTCTGGACCTAATACGGTGGTATGGAGACTCTCGTAGCCATTCTCTTTGGGTACGCTGAGCCAGTCGCGAAGGCGCTTTGGGTTGGGGCGGTACATATCTGTAATAAGGGAATAGACCTGCCAACAGTCGAGTTTCTCGCGGTCAAGCGGCGACTCGAGGATTATACGGATAGCAAAAAGGTCGTATATACAATCCACATCGCAATGTTGCGCTTGCATCTTGTTGTAGATGCTATGGATGGATTTTGGGCGACCTTTGATAGTAAATGTAAAGCCATGTGCCTTGAGTTTTTGCTCAAGTGGCGTAATGAAAGCAGTAATATACGCATCGCGTTGTGCTTTTTTCTCATTGAGCGCGTGCGCGATGTACTTATAAGTCTTGTAGTCCAAGAACTTAAGCGATAGATCCTCCATCTCAGTCTTGATTGCATATAAGCCCAAGCGATGTGCTAGAGGCGCATGAAGTTCTTTAGTTTCGCGCGCGACATGGCGACGACGATCCGAATCGCCATCTTTGTCGAGTATGCGAAGCAATTCCAACCGTTCGGTTAGAATGTCATAGAGAACTTTATTACTATCTTCCGCAGCCATTGTAATTTATAAAATTACTCTTTTCGGCTGCAAAGTTACAAAAAAATTTGCATATATGAAAAAGAATTAGTAATTTTGCAGCGAATTTGTGGGAAAAGGGACTATTTTCTCATAGAATAGCAAAAATAGAATAAATTTAATAAATCAAAGAATATGAAAATCGTTATTCGTGTATTGTTGGGTGTTGCCGTAGTGTTTATGGCATTCATCTGCGTGAAGAGTGTTGTAACTCCTATTCAATTTGAAGAGGCACGTGTACAACGCGAAGTAAAAGTCATTAACAATCTTGTAAGTTTGCGTACCGCTGAGGCTCAATTCCGTTTGGATAAAGGCTACTTTACTGCAGACTTGGATTCGTTGGTAGATTATTTGAAGGTTACTCCAAAGAAAGAGGTTTACAAAGTAGGTTCTTTGACAGAGAAACAATTGGAGGATGGTATGACCGAGAACAAGGCAGCTAAGATCTTGGAGCGTGCTCGCTTGAAAGCACAACGTAAGATGAAATTCCAAGGTGCTGATAGCTTGAACTTGTTGTACAACTATATTTGGGAGAATGACCGCGAGGTTAAAGCTGAGGGTCTTCAAGGTTTCCGTCGTGATACTATCTTGACCAACATGATTCAATCATTGTACAAAGGACAATATACAGAAGAGACAATTGGTGAGATCGTTTATATCCCATATACTGATAATGTGAAGTTTGAGGTAGAGACCAACAACGAGTACACTACTTCACAAGGTATCAAGGTGCCTATCTTTGAGATTCGTGCTCACTACAACACTTACCTCCACGACCTCAACAACCAAGAGCGTGTAAACCTCATTGACAAAGAGGAGAAATTGGATCACTATCCAGGTCTGAAGGTTGGTTCGGTGGATGCACCTAACAACAACGCAGGTAACTGGGAGTAATTGAATGAGAATTATTTCAGGAACATTTAGGGGGCGTCGATTGATGCCCCCTAAAAATATCACAGCACGACCAACGACGGATTTTGCAAAGGAGAGTCTATTTAACCTCCTTGCGAATCGTATGGATTTTGAGGGCGTTGATATGCTGGATTTGTTTGCTGGTACTGGCGGTATTGGTTTGGAGTTTGTATCGCGTGGCGCACGAGAGGTGACTGCTGTGGAGATGGCACACACGCAACAGAACTTTATCATATCATGCTGCAAGCAGTTGGGCGTGAGAAATTTGCATTTGATTCGCGGTGATGTGTTTAAATTTCTGAAAGCATGCCATGTGCAATATGATTTTATCTATGCAGACCCTCCATATGATTTGGAACAATTGCCTACATTGCCCGATCTGATATTTGAACAGGGGGTATTGAAAGAGGGTGGATATTTTGTATTGGAACATTCGAAACACAACGATTTTTACAACCATCCACACTTTGTAGAGCAACGCAGTTATGGCAGTGTGCACTTTAGTTTCTTTCAATAGGGAAAATACTACGTACCATCAAGGAAAGTATTAGATGGTTATTGAGTGGTAATGAAATGGTATCGAGAAATATAGCGGAAAATAATAAGAGGGAGGTCAATTCGACCTCCCCTCTTGTTGTAGATTGTTCGTGTCTATTATGAGCGGATCTTCTGTTCCCAGCGCCACGCACTGAGCAAAACATCTTCGATTGGCGTGTCTGCTTTCCAACCGAGTACGTTGTTCGCTTTATCCGGTTTTGCCCATACTTGTTCGATGTCGCCTTCTCGACGACCGACGATTTGATATGGAACTTTCACGCCAGTGACTTGCATGAACATATTGAGAATCTCCAAAACGCTCAAACCACGACCTGTACCAAGATTGAAGACTTCCACTTGCTCTGTAGCTTGATGGTTGAGCATGCGTTCTACTGCCTTGACATGTGCTTTTGCAAGATCAACCACATAGATATAATCGCGGATGCAAGAGCCATCAGGCGTGTTGTAGTCATCACCAAATACTTTCAACTCTGGGCGCAGACCTATAGCCGTTTGTGTTACAAAAGGCAAGAGATTTTGTGGTACTCCATTAGGTAACTCGCCAATCATGGCAGATGGGTGCGCGCCAATAGGGTTGAAATAGCGTAATATAGTAGCGTGCAACTGCGCATTGGCATGTGCTTCATCGCGGATAATCTCTTCGTTGATTTGCTTGGTGTTACCATACGGAGAGAGTGCTACTTGGATAGGAGCTGTCTCGTCCACAGGTAGGTGTTCCTCGGTAGGTTGTCCATACACGGTGCAAGAACTTGAGAAAACGATGTTGTGTACATTGTGTGCCTTCATCTGCTCAAGCAAAGTGACAAGTGACATGAGGTTGTTGCGGTAGTACATCAATGGTTGTTCTACCGACTCACCAACAGCCTTGCTTGCTGCGAAATGGATAACGCCTTGTATATCAGGGTGTTTAGTGAATACTTGCGCAAGGGCTTGCGCATCGTTGCAGTCAACTTGTTCGAAGGCAGGACGAGTACCAACAATGGCAGCAACACCATCGAGAACATCTGCACTGGAGTTGCTGAGGTTGTCAATGACAACCACATCATACCCTTGTTGCATGAGTTCGACTGTTGTATGCGAACCGATATAACCAGTACCGCCTGTAACGAGAATACGAGCCATGGATAGTTAACAGTTGATGTTTTTAGAAGAGTTTGTTAGGATATACGCCAGCATCTACCAATGCTTTGATTTTATCTACTACCATCTGACGGTCGTCAGCATAGGTAACACCAAACCATTTTGCTGTAGTGTCAAGCACTTGGCATGTAGCTTTTCCCGATTTGATAAGATCATTTACCAAGGTTGGGATGTAGAACTCAGCTTTTAACTCTTGTGCATTTTCTGTCAAGAAGGCCTTGAATGCTTCTTCGGCATATGCAAAATACTCAGGTGTGAATCCCCACATATTCATGCTTACAGGTGTCTCGAATGGAATTTCTACATCTGCACCATTGTCTTGATATACTACATGACCATTCTTGTTCTCAATAGCAGTACGCTCTACTACATCAGTAAGGAAACCCATTTTGTCAGTAGCGCATACACCACGACTTACTGTACCATGCTCGCTGAGGGTGTTGCCTACACGATAACCTGCCATACAGTATTTACCCTCTTGACCATGTACGTCGAGGAGGAACTTAGCCATTACCTCAAAAGACTCTTTTCCGTAGAAGTCATCAGCATTGATTACCATAAATGGCTCTTTAATTAAGTCTTTTGCCATCAATACTGCATGGTTAGTTCCCCATGGTTTGGTGCGCTCTGGATTGCGAGTAAAGCCCTCTGGGAGGTTGTCGATACCTTGGAAGCATACTTCGCATGGAACATGGTTGGCATACTTGCTTAATACGACTTTGCGGAAGTCATCTTCAAAATCCTTTCGGATAACAAATACTACTTTGCCAAAACCAGCACGCATAGCATCAAATACGCTATAGTC
Source organism: uncultured Bacteroidales bacterium (assembly GCA_937901225.1). Lineage (GTDB taxonomy): Bacteria > Bacteroidota > Bacteroidia > Bacteroidales > Paludibacteraceae > Colicola. Next base: position 10,282 of record CALCGX010000002.1, read on the forward strand.
CATGATTGTTTCACCATTTGGACCTAGACCATCCAATTGCTTGAGTCCTCCGTAGCGACTACCCATACCAGCCGCGAGAATAAATAATGTAGGTTTCATTGTTGTATAAATTTAGTTTAGTGATTATATCCTTTTCTTATTCATTGCTTATCTCGATCTTTCCATGACGTTTCCTGTGCTTAAGCCACAGACCATAGATCTCAGAGCAATTGCTTGCCGTGATAAACGCCTTGATATTGTTATCACGAATATATGCCATCAGCGATGCAAACTCTTCTTGAGTAAGCAATGATTGTATCTCTTTTGATTCTTCTCCAGTGTATCCTCCCTCTACTCTGTATAGAGAGCAGCCACGCACCAAATCGTTAACAATATAGCCACGTATGCGCTCGTGCTCGCGCGAGATGATACATACACGTTTGCGGCGATCTAATGAAGCGGTGAAATAGTTGACTACAATACCGTTAATCCATGTACCAATCAGTCCGATAACCACCATGCGGAAGTCATTGATTAAGAATGCAGTACAACATATCAGTGCGCCACCGATCGACACCGACATGCCAATATCGAAGTGCATATACTTATTGATAATCTTTGCCAAAATATCCAATCCACCAGAGGAAGCATTGATACGGAATAAGATGGCTTGACATGCAGAAAGCAGGAACACGAAGCATACCAAGTCAAACCAGACATCACCCATACCCAAACCAGAAGACATCACAGAGTCACGCACTTGCTCCAACACCTCGCCTGCTCTACTCAATAAATATGGGTTGCCATTAGTATCCAACACAGTTTGCCCAGCCTGTAACTGTGCCAATATATCGGGATTTTCAATTACTTTGTGCGTAAAACAGGTATAAGGATATATGCGGTCGCACAATTGAGTCAGTGGGCCAAGAATCATGGCAGTATAGACTGTTTTTGCACCAAACTCATTGCCTATCAGCAAGAAAGCCATAATCAATAGCACTGCATTGATGCCCATCACCCAATACGAGAACGTGTCAGCAGTGCCACCAAACAGCGTATTCAATACAATACTCAAACCAGAAATAGTTCCAATGATAAGATGACTTGGCATTAAGAAATAGTACACCGCAGCAGCACCAATCAATATGCCTAAGTTCATAACTACAAACTCCTTCCAAAATTTTTTAGTCCCCAAGGCACTCCAAAATTCTGTTAGCAGCTCTTTCCAATAACTTATTGTAAAGTATTGTTTAATTGTATTATCCATAATGTCAATCTTTTATCACTAATTTTGCCGTGCGACGAGTTATTTGGCTCAGCAATATATCGCGTCCTTCTTGCTCGCGCTTGAGTATTTCTGGTGTAGTACCTCTAACCGTAAGTAAACTCAAATTTTCGTTCCAAGTCACGCTATATGCTTCTTGCAGTTGTTTGATAGCTTGTAGCACAAAGCGAGTATTATCCACACATACAGATATTGTTACTGCACTCGACTGAATCAACGATACTTTCAGTCGATTCGCTTGGATTATCTGGAAGATGTGGCTCAAACTTTCCTCTAACACAAAGGCCAAATCTTTCGCTCGCAACGTGATAAGTACCTGATTCATACGCCATATATACACTGGCACATCAATTGGATTTGCTTGTGCAGTAATCACCGATCCTGCCGCCGTAGGCTCGCCAAATGGTTTGACGTATAGTGGAATCTTCTTATTCTCTAAAGGTCGAATTGTCTTGGGGTGAATCACTTGTGCACCGCTGTATGCCAACTCTACTGCATCGTAGTAGGTTAGTCGGTCTATCTTCACTGTGTTCGCTACTAAACGCGGATCAGCATTCAAGATGCCTGGCACATCCTTCCATATCGTTACAGATTCAGCATCTAAAAAGTTTCCCAGCAATGCTGCCGTATAATCTGACCCTTCGCGCCCCAAGGTAGTATGCAAACCATCAATTGTTCCACCGATGAAACCTTGTGTCACAACTACGCTTGGACGATTAGCGCGTTCCCAGCCTGCACGAATCACTTGTGCAGAAGTTGCCATCTCCACTTGCGCTTCACGCCAAGTATTGTCTGTGCGTAAGAGTTTGGGCATGTTCCACCATTCGGTAGGAATACCACTTTTGAGCAAGAATACAGCCACAATCTGTGTGGACATAATCTCTCCGAGGCTAACAATTTGGTCGTAGTTTTGGTCATATGACCACTCCTTATTATATTCAGGCATCATTGGCAAACGCACATCCACATTGGGCTGTAGCCCTAGATCTTGCATGATATAGACATGCTGATCCAATACATTGAGCCATTCTTGCTCTGCTGTTTGCTCATCGTCTTTTGATAATGCTGCGACTACGCGCTCCAAAGCGTTAGTGGTTTTGCCCATAGCCGAAATCACAACCATCAGATCGTCGCTCGATTGAGCAACAATCTCTTTCAAGTTGCGAACGCCATTAGCATCCTTTACCGAAGCACCACCAAACTTATATACTTTCATCCCTTAAACACTAAACACTAAACCCTAAACAAGGTTCGCCATCTTGATGGCAGTCACAGCACCCTCTACACCTTTATTGCCGAGGCGACCACCCGCACGGTCAAGCGCCTGCTGATGATCCAAGGTAGTCAGAACAGAGAATATGACAGGCACGGCCTTCATCAATCCGCTACCTGGCAGGGCCGTATTGGCATTCAGCAGGGTGATACCTTGGGTTACAGATTGGCATACATAATCAAAATGCGGTGTATCACCTTTGATTACACAACCAATAACAATGACGGCATCCGCCACTCCAAACGTACCAATGGTCTTTCGTCCCGATACATATTGTGCGGCAGCATAGGTCAGCTCCACCGTACCAGGCACGTGCATGACCTCTATCTTGTCCTCTTGCACGCCATGCTTGAGCAAGGTATCTATCGCACCCTGTGCCAAGGCGTGGGTGATTTCGCTGTTCCAATCGGCTACTACAATAGCATAGCGCTGACGTGAAAGCACGTCAGCGCTAGGCAATTCATTCGCATTATATTGCGATAAATCAGTTGTCATAATTAACAGTTAACAGTTGATAGTTAACAGTTGATGGTAATTATTCTGCAATTGCGATATATTTCTCAATGTCTTGAGCCTCAGTAGAAGCAGGGTAATCAGCTTTGATAGTCTCAAATGCTTTCTTAGCAGCTACCTTGTTACCAAGTTCCAAATGCACAAAACCAGCTTTCTTCAAGCTCATAGGTGCGATGATGTCGTTGCCAGATTTAGCCGTAGCCTCAAACGCTTTAGCAGCTTTTCCGTACTCTCCAAGTTGTACGTAAGCATCGCCCAATAGTTGCAATGCAGCAGGCTCGATAGTCAAGTCGTCTGCAGAGAACTTGCTCAAATAAGCAGCAGCATCCTCGTATTGACCTAATTGATAGTAGCAAATACCTGCGTACAATGCAGCTAATTTGCCACCTTGGTAGCATTTGTACTCGTCTGCAATTGCTTGGAAACCAATGCACTCTGCATCATCACCATTGAGAGCTTTCTCCCAATCGCCTTGCATGAAATAGGTTACTGCTTTAGCATTCTCGTTGCTTACTTCTACTGCTTTGGGTTTGATTACATAAGTGTTCAAAGCCAAAACACCTACTACAATAGCGACAATGATTGTTACTGCCCAAGTCAATTTGTTTTGATTTTTTTCGATCCACGCACTAGTGGTGTTGAGGGCCTCTTGTACGTTTTCAAGATTTTGATCCTCTACAGTTTGTTTTTTCTTTGCCATATTCTTTGTTTTTTATAATTTTCGATTAAGCGCACAAAGGTACTGCTTTTTTTTTATATATGCAAGTAAATGCAATAAATTTGCAATAATTTCTTATTTTGGCTATAAGCCTAAAATGATTATTTTTCGTAGGTAGCGATGTTGCCTTCAGATTCTTGTACGCTCACTTTGTAGCAATTTTCTACATGGTCGCAGATCCAGCGTGCAATATTTTCTGAAGATGGATTTACGTCTAATACTTCATTGATATACTTGTGGTCAAACGTTTCTTTTACGATGTGTTTGATATGTGTAAAGTCTGTGACCATACCATCCTCATTAAGTGTTTCAGATTTGCAATAAACTGTTATCACGAAGTTATGACCATGCAATTCTTCGCACTTACTTTCATAACTCAAATGCAGATTGTGTGCTGCTGAAATAGTGATGCGTTTTTCTACGTAATACATATGCGTTTCTTTTGTATGAATAAACTATGATTGATTATTTTCGATACACTAAACTTCCACTCGCCTGATGCGTTGCCAACACCAGCACCTCGGCTATCTGCACATGCTCTGGCGCGCTCGCTGCGTAATACACCACATCGGCTATGTCATCGCCAGTCAGTGGCTTGATACCTTGATATACCTTGTCCGCACGTTCCTTGTCGCCGCTGAAACGAGTTACGCTGAAGTTGGTCTCCACCAATCCTGGCTTCACATTCGTCACACGCAATGGTGTATCTACCAAGTCCATACGCAGTCCATCGCTCAGCACTTTTACGGCGGCTTTCGTAGCGCAATACACGCTTCCTCCTGGATACGCAGCATCGCCTGCCACCGAACCGATATTGATGATATGCCCCTTTCCGCGAACGATCATGCCTGGTACTACCAAGCGGGTAATCATCAGAAGGGCGGTGATATTCGTATCAATCATCGTGTCGTAATCTTCTTCCACACCAGCATATTCCTTGTCCATACCCAACGCTAGTCCTGCATTGTTGACCAATACATCAATAGCTTGATATTGCTCGGGTAGGGTAGTAATCGCCTCTGCGGCGGCCTTTCGGTCACGCACATCGAATGGCAATAGCAGCACATCCGTGCCATAAGTGGTTTCTAACTCTGTTTTGAGTGCTTTTAGTTTATCGGTACTGCGCGCGTTTAATAATAAGGTGTAACCTCCCTCAGCAAACTTGCGTGCACATGCAGCACCAATACCAGATGATGCGCCAGTGATAAAAGCAATTTTAGACATAGTGTTTCAATTATTACTAATTAACGCTGCAAAGGTAGTAAAAAAAAAGGATATCTGCAAGAAAAATGTCTTTTTTGTAAAAGACAAAGGATAAAGCAAAGAAGAATGATAGAACTTCCTTTAAAAATCAATATCTAGTTCATGGCTTGGAGTTTATCTTCCATTTGTAGCCATTCATCACGAAGGCGAGCTGCAGTATCAAAGTCAAGGTTCTTAGCTGCTTCCAACATGGCACGACGTTGCTGCTCAGAAGCACGTTCAAGCTGTTTTTTGTTGTACTGCTGCCAAGGTGCTGATTTCCAGGCATCTTGAATCTTTTGCTCAAGTTGCTTTCTCTCCTCTTGCTCTTTACGCATGATAGCGATAAGTGGGCTTGTCTCAATGGTCTTGTTGAGAGCAGTGGGAGTAATGCCATGTCTGTGGTTGTAGGCAATTTGTTTTTCACGGCGGCGAAGCGTCTCATTGATGGTGAGTCGCATAGATGGTGTAATCTTGTCACCATACATGATAACTTTGCCATTGGGGTGACGGGCCGCACGTCCAGCAGTTTGTGTGAGTGAACGATGGTCGCGCAAGAATCCTTCTTTATCGGCATCTAGAATAGCAACAAGACTGACCTCTGGTAAGTCAAGTCCTTCGCGTAAGAGATTGACACCAACGAGTACGTCATATAGCCCCTTGCGGAGATCTTCCATGATTTGTATGCGTTCGAGGGTGTCGATATCTGAATGGATATAGGCAGAACGTACGCCATAGCGGCGTAGGTATTCGTCCATTTCCTCTGCCATACGTTTGGTGAGTGTGGTGACGAGTACGCGCTCTTCTTTCTGTACGCGAAGACGAATCTCCTCCATGAGGTCGTCCACTTGATGATCGGATGATCGTACTTCAATCTCAGGGTCGAGTAAGCCGGTTGGACGGATGAGTTGATCTACAAAAATGCCGTTGGAGCGTTTTAACTCATAATCCGCTGGAGTAGCTGATACATAGATGGTTTGCCCTGTTTTTGCTTCAAACTCATCGAACATAAGTGGGCGATTATCGCGTGCAGCTGGTAAACGGAAACCATATTGGATAAGGTTAGTTTTGCGGGCTTTGTCACCACCATACATGGCATGAATTTGCGGTACGGTAACGTGGCTCTCGTCAATGACAAGGAGCATGTCCTTTGGAAAATAGTCTAGTAGACAATAAGGTGGAGTGCCAGCTTCTCGTCCATCGAAATAGCGACTATAGTTTTCAATACCAGAACAATAGCCCAATTCTTGAATCATTTCCATATCATACTTGACACGCTCCTCGATGCGCTTGGCATAGAGTGGTTCGCCAATGTCGTGGAAGTATTGAATTTGGTTGGCAAGGTCTAGCTTAATCTGCGTGATGGCATCCGCTTGTTTGTCGGGGTTGGTGCAGAAGATAGTGGCGGGATAGATGTTGTATGTATCAAACTCCTCCAGGACTTGGTTGGTGGCTAGGTCTAGTGTCATGATAGCATCTATCTCGTTGCCAAAAAACTCAATGCGCAGGATATAGTCGGCATATGCGAGTGCAACATCTACTGTGTCTCCCTTAACACGGAAACGCCCTCGGTTGAGCTCGTTATCGTTGCGAATGTATTGCGAATCAATGAGTTGGTTGAGCAGTGTGCTCATGTTACGAATCTCTCCTCGTGACACAGAAATGCATGACTGGCTGAAATCTTGTGGGTTACCGATTCCATATAGGCAACTTACAGAAGATACCACGATGACATCTTTTCTTCCGCTTAATAGGGAGGAGATAGCGCTTAGTCGCAGTCGGTCGATTTCTTCGTTGATGGAAAGATCTTTTTCGATATATGTGTCGGTGGAGGGGATATATGCTTCAGGTTGATAGTAGTCGTAGTATGATACGAAATATTCCACCGCATTGTTAGGGAAGAATTGTCGCATCTCGCTATAAAGTTGTGCAGCGAGAGTTTTATTGTGGCTAAGAATGAGGGTGGGGCGGTTAATTTCTGAGATAACATTGGCGACAGTAAAAGTCTTTCCAGAGCCTGTAACACCAAGCAATGTTTGTGCTTCAGCTCCCGCACGAACGCCATCCACCAATTGGTGGATGGCTTCGGGTTGATCGCCAGTAGGACGATATGGGGAGTGAAGTTGGAACATTCGTTATTGTTTTACTGCAAATTTACCAGATGCAATTTTACGAGTTTCGTTTTCGAAGAAGACGTAGAAGTAGCATTGGTTAGTAGCAGGCAAGGTGTAAGTAACCAATGGCGTGCGAACATCCATTAATTCTTCAATACCTTCTGAATTGACAAAAATAGTAGCATCATTTTGATCAGATTCTGGTACGGACTGGTAGAAAAGACGATGCCCCTGTTGGTCATATACAGCCACACTTACACGCTTGCGGAGAGTCGCAAACATAACGTCCATTGTACCGCCAATATGTCGGAATAGTACATCATTTGCTGTAGGTATATCCGCTGAATTGATAGTCGTTTCTAAGAAGTTGATACTATAAACGCGTTCTGTACCATCTGCAGCAGTGACGTAGATATTAAATGGCTCGCCAAGTGTAAATATACCATACTCAACGCTTGAAGTAGAATCAGTAGTGATGGCTTCAATTTGTGGCTGAGTGGCATTAATATAATAGGTGTATTCTAATATGTCGGACATAAATCCATACAATGGTACGCTATCCAAAAGAATCATTTGGAGCGAAGCATCACTGCTCTTAAGAATAGATTGTGTGATGGTGTATATGCTAATGGCCTTGCCATCTTGTGCGGTCACTTGAATCATGAAATCAATACCATTTTCTATGATAGTAACAACGGCATTGCTGTCTTCTGCATAAGCTTCGATGTCAGATAGTTGAGCCAACTCCGTACTATCGGTTCCGATTGGATAAACGATGTCATAAGAGAGCGTATCGCTATGGAAGTTTGCGATGGAGTCTCCCTTGATAGTTAACATACTCAGGCGACTGTTATTATTTTGTGCAACCATCATTCGAATATCATATTCGGAAGAGAATACTGGATCCGGAGCTGTCACAGAGAAGCGAATGGTAGTTTGAGTTCTTCCATTGAGGTTGGCTATGAGTGTATCTATTGCTACAGTTTGTTTTGCATGACCAAGGTCGTAAGTCAAGAGTGGTAACTCAATCGTTCCAAATGGCAACTCAATATCGTATTCAAATGAATCAACACGGAAACCTTCAAGCAACTCGTTATTCATATATATTGCTTCGAGATACGAATAAGGAGATTGTTGACGTTGGAAGATAATCATGTATGTAGATTGATAGTTGCTATCTTCTGCCGTTACGATGATACGTGTGGTATCGCCATGTAGGATTTGTACTTGTTGTTGGTATTCGGCCTTTTCTACTAACACAGTTGGAGTTGCTGCCTCTTCAACTAATTCTACAAGGTAGTTGAATTGCTCAGGGGTGAATCCTGCGAGTGCCTCTCCACCCACATAAATATTTGCGAGTTGGCTGTTGGTAGAAAGTATTCTAGCATAGGTGAAATACAATACGTAGGTTTTAGTATTACCTTTCTCTGCGGAAACATGGCAGGTGTATTTCCAACCCCTTTGTTGACCATCGAACATGTACTCTGTCATTGTATCCTGAATTTGTTGATACATATCACCCGCACTATATGCTATGATAGGAGCAAGCGAGTCATGTTGAGGGAGAGTGAGATGATACTCTAATTGTTGCGCATTAAATCCTTGTAATGAATCTCCCTTGATGTAAATCATTTGCAGAGTGTCAATATCCGATTTTGTTACTTGGTAGTTAATTGTGTAAGTATTCTTTCTACCAGACATGGCAAGGACATTGATTTGTGTAGTGCGCTCATATGTATGATCAATCAACACGTTATCTGTTATGGTTTGCCATTGGTCAGCTTTATCCCATGTTAACTCAGGTAAGTAACGTGTACCGACAGGAAGTGTATATGAATAGTAGAACGAATCAGGACGGAATCCATCTATTAAAACACCATCTGCATAGATAGCAGCAAGAGTATCAGCATGAGACTGTGTCACGGTGAACGCCAACATATATTGACATTCTGTTCCATCTTCTGCCGTTACAATGATTGTGTGATGCAAGCCTGAAATAGAATCGCGCAATGTTTGTGTTGCTTCCTGAGTGATTGCTAATACATTCGGCAATACTTCCTGCCCAATAGGTAGTGGAATGAAGTAGTTATATTGTTCAGGATTGAAATGCGCCAAACTATCACCATTGATGTATATCATTTGTAGGTGTGCATTGCTAGATAGAGGTGCTTCAAATGTAAGTACATAAGTGTTAGTGGTAATGCCATCGGGTGCTGTGACAGTGATATTTGCACGCCAATCAATGATATTGATGTCAATTTGTTGTCCGTTCTCACTTAGGTTAGCAGCTATCTCTGGCAAGAATTCTGTACCTGATGGCAAGTGGATGGTGTAACGTTGTTGCATTGGAGAGAATTCGAGTCCCTCATTGATAACTGGTTCAAACTCATCAAATGATTGACCATTCAGCAAGATGTTGCTCAATGTCGCATTATCGGAGATGGCTTCATGATAAAGTTCAATCACATAATCATTCGTAGTAACACCATCTTGTGCCATTACGTGAAGAGTACATGTATTATTATTTATTGATTGGGTAATGGTTTGATAGTTATCTTCTGTAGCCCATGTCACATCCACTTCTTCACCTGTGATTTGAACTGAATAATAATGGCGTTGTGGCTCAAACTGTTCAATCGGAGTTCCATTGACAGCAATACCAATCAATTCTGCATTATGACAAGGTTCTGCTGTGATAAGCAACTGATAAATAGCACTTCGAGTACCATCCTCTGAGGTAACTATCAAATTGGTGGTTTCGCCTAAGTTTCCATATTCTACGGCAACTTGTTGATTGGGTTCTGCAGTCGTGTATTGGATACTAGGGAGGGTTGGCTCTGCTACTTTATAATCAGCAGTTGGTAATACAATGGTATAGATTAAACTATCGGAACGGAAACCTTCAATTTGCTTATTATCTAAACAAATACTTTGCAAATATGGATTATTAGTAATGTCAGGCAAAATTTGTAGGTGATATACCTTGTTTGTTCCATCTTCTGCAACAACATTATAGGTGTAATTCAACGTGTCATTCTTCATGCTATGCTCTACAGACATACTTGCTGTATTTGGCGAACTAACCAATAAGTGCGTTGTTGAACCCGTAGCGTAGGTATAATCTGTTATTTGCGCATTGAATCCTTCGAGTAGTGCATTGTTGATCTGGATTGCATGTAATGTAGCATCATTTGATAATTCAGTAGGATAGGTAATGCGATAAGTATGTTGCTCATCGCCAATTACTTGCCATTCCATATATGTACTTGTCTGAACAAATACTACAGAATCACTTTCTGCGACACGTTTGAATGCTACTTTTTCTGGTTGTGGAAGAGTATATTCATATTGTGAAGGAGAGAACGATTGAAGTTCCAAACCATTGATTTCAATTGCAGCTAATTCTCCAGTCGTAGTTACCATAGGTTTTTCCAATACGATAGAGTAGGTGGCTTGTGTACCATCTTCTGCGGTTACGGTCAATATGCCGTTGTTGAGATCAACTGTCTGTCCGTCCATCTTCTTGACGAAGGTAATGGTAGGCAATTGGTCTGCAACAATGGTGTATGAGGTTTGTTCTGGGGTATATGAAATGCCATTTGCTGTAATGGCGCTGAGTTGGGTGTCATCAGATAGGTCGGTGATGATACGGATCTTTATGCGACGAGTAGAACCCTTCTCTGGTTTGATAGAGATGGTATATGTGGAATCCGCATAGTTGACAACCACATTTTGGAGGTGATTGGTAGGTATTGGTTGAATATCTGGTAGAGTGCGACGGGAAGATGGGATATGGATCTCATACTCGTTTTTAATTTGACTAAATTCACTAATAGTCTTTCCGTCAATCAACAAATCTTTTAGTCGGTTCTCAGGATCCAATGGACGTTGGACTGTGAGCGTATATTCTGATGAAGTCCCATCTTCTGCATAGTTGGTAATGGTTGCAGTGCGCTCTGCATATAATGTGCTAACCACTTCGTCACTCCATACTACTTTTTGTGCTTGGTCGCTCACTTCTCCAATAAATTCCAATAACGGAATCATGGTGTTTGCAGCCTCTGATAAAGTGTAAGTGAAATTATTGCCATTGCGTTGTGCTAACTCACCATTCACTTTGATGTTTTTAAGGGCATTGTTATATTGGAAACGAATGTAGTCAACATAAAGATTAGCATTTTGACTTCCAGATGGATATTTACCACTTGCATCAATAACAATGTCTAATCCAGATACATACTTTCCGTTAGTATTCAATGGTACTTGTACTTTTGAATAGTTTGTATTTGTGTTTTGTTGACGATAATCGACATCGTAAGATTCTCCACTCATATTAAAGAACTTGAATCTGAATAATGCACCTTCCCCTGCCTTATCCGTGTATTTGTAATTAATTAAGGCGTTATCTGGAGTGTTGTGAAAACCGATGAATCCAAATGGGATGACACGCGTTGCTCCTGCTACAGCAAAGCCACTTGACATATCTCCCAAATTTATAACAGCAGGAACAGGACCTGCTAATGCAGCCCAATAAGTCGTTTGTAGATGTACAGCGGAATTCCCATCTTTACTAATAGTAGGTCCTGCCTTTGCTGTTCCTAAATATACATCTATATAATCTCCTGGTGCATTCCAGTATGTCGGTTTATCTGTTTTTGATGTTGCAGTAGTTGTCCATTCATCGAATTCTCCATTTGGGATAACTTCGTTGATATAGTGGAAATAAATGGTATAAACGTTCTTATAGCCATCTTTTGTTACAACACCTTGCCAGTGCCATGTGTCACATATAGTTGCAACCTCCACTCCATTAGCTTTTTGGATAGATACTTGTGGCGTAGTTACATTTGTTCGATTATGGATATATGTAAAACGATTTTTATCAAAGCCACTAACTAATACACCATCTACAAAGATACTATCTACCACCGCAGGGTTTTGTGTGTTCAACTCTGGAGTAATCGTATAAACGATATTCGCTTCGTTTTTACGATTCGATTTTACTGTAATAGTGGTTGGCCTATTTACACCACCAGGCTGTACCATTACTGTTTGCTCCGCAAAAGACTTGGTATATTCTACGGTCAACTGCTTGCTACCATAAGGCATCGCAACAGTATGATCAAATGTATTCGGATCAAGCATTTCCCCCGTCTCTTTAATCTTAAGAGCTTGCAACACATTGGTCTCATCCGAAAGCGTAGGCAAGAATGTCAAGTTATATGTACGTTCGCTACCATCTTCTGCTGTCACCATCAATTGGCTCGTTTGACCTGCAGGACGAGAGATATAACGAAGTTGTTGTTCGGCTTCGGCTGCTGCATAGAGTACCAATGGCACATTAGTTTCTTGATATGGCAAATAAATCGTGTAATCGGTGGTGTCAGGGTGATATGTAAATGAGAATCGACTATCATCCAACTCGATATACTCCAATGCCACATTGCTAGACTTGCGTACTGGGAAATGAATGGTATATTCATTGCTTGTTACTCCATCTGCTGATAGCACATGGATGCGAGTAGTACCATTGATTGCGCTATGGTATGTGGTAATCGTTTGATTATCAGTTCCGATTGGTTGAACACATGGCACTACACGTGTACGCCATGGCAACGTATCCACATAATGCATAGAGTCGCTACGGAAATCAGCCAACGAAACGCCATCCAATAGAATATCTCTCAAATATGCATCCGTAGAAATCGTGCGTGTATAGATAATGCGATAGGTGTTTGAGGTGCCATTTTCTGCCACTACAAGCACATTTTGCTCATTTTTATTCACATGGTGTGTAGAGGTATGTTGTCCATCTCGTGCCACAATGTGCAAAGCAGGCAAATCTTCTTCTGTAATATTCAGAGTATACTCGAATGTATTTGGTTCAAAATCAATCGAATGTCCTTCTACGCTCAAGTCCAATAAGGTCGCATCGCTATACTTTGCTTTCTCAAAATGCAAGGTGTAGGCTGTAGAGTCACCATTGGCAGCAAATACCAACATCGTGTAGGTAGTTGCATTGGTCATACCAGCATGCACAGTTTGTTGTTCCATGCGCTTGCGATATTGCACAGTAGGCAATGTGCCACCAGCTGCAATAGGTATGGTATAATGTTTCACTGTTGGCTCATACGCTACCAACTCAACACCATCAATCAAAATAGCTTCCAGCGAACAATCATCCGAGAGTTGCGTGTTAAATGTAAGGTGGTATTGTGCTTTGTCTTCATCTTTTATTACGTAGATTGTCAGCGTGTTACCATTGCGGAAGGTGGTGATCTCTTGTCCTTCCAAGGTGTCGCAAGTCACTGTAGGGGATGTTCCTTGATAGTTTAGTGCATAGTCATATTTATTAGGTGCAAATCCTTCCAATGCTACACCGTCAATGTATATTTGTTGCAGCAATGCTTGATTCTCGGTAAGAGCACTTTCAAAATCAATGGTATATACGTTGCCCTCTGCGCCATATGGCTTCACACTAATCTGCGCTTGACCTGCTGCGTATGGTGCAGCAATAGTCACTTGTTGTCCCTCTTCTTTATCCACTGTAATCACAGGGCAAGTTGTTTTGGTGAGGGTTAGGGTATATGCAAATGTTTGTGGATCAAATCCTTCCAAGCTGTCGCCATCCAAATAAATCATCTTCAAGAAGGCACTCTCCGAACGTTGAATCACGAATGTGATACTATACGTTTGACTTCTTCCGCTCTCTGCGGTTACAGTAATGGTCTGTACATTGTTGCTGAGCAACGCCAAAATCTTCTGTGACTCATCACCCTTGTCCCATGTTACAGTAGGAATAGTACTTACGCCCATTGGTAGCGTATCCACATACTCCAATTGGTTTGGATCAAATCCGTCCAACTCTTTGCCGTCCAAGTAAATCATCTTCAGGCTAATATTGTCTGATGTAGCTACCGAGAAGTGGAGCACATACGTTTTGCTGGCACCTGATGGTGGACGAACTGTAATCTTATAATCACCATTGATACCGCCAGAACGCACGGTAACAGTTTGATACTCATCGCCTTGCTCGTATGTGACTACTGGTAATTCGGTTGTTCCTTGTGGCAGTGGACAATTATATTCCAATATGTCAGGATCAAAGCCTTCCAATGGCTTCCCGTCCACGTAAATCATCTTCAACGAAGCATTTGTTGCTTGCGCCACGCTAAATGCAATGTTGTATATGGTACTTGCTCCATTTTGAGCTGTTACAGTGATACGTGTTGTTCCGTTCAGTCCGCCCTTAATAATACTTACAGATTGATATTCATCACCTTTATCTACTGTAATCTCTGGCAACTCTGCCGTTCCAATAGGCAACGCATAGGTATAATTTGTTACATTTGGAGCAAAATCTGCCAATGGTTCACCGCCAATATAAATCATATTCAATGTCGATATCTCCGACAAAGCGGTAGTCACATCTATCTTATACTCTGTTGTATTGATGCCATTGCCAGCGGTCACTTTCACGCGCGTAATGCCGTTCAATCCACCCTCGGTTACGTCCACCGTTTGGGTAGATTCACCCTTAACATAGGTCACTTTGGGCAATTCGGTCGTACCTACAGGCAGATTTACGTAGTAGGTCAAATTCTCAGGTTTGAAGTTGCTAATCAAGTGATCGCCCATTTGCAAGTCTTTCAACATCGAATAGGACGATGCCTCCAATTTGAAGGTCAATTTGTAGGTCTTGGGTGTTGGATTACCTGGTGTAGAGACATTGATTTGATATACTCCGCCGTCTATCACGCTTGGTGCATTGTATGTAATTGTTTGTGCTCCAGTTGGATATGCGGATATAGCCTCCACCTTTGGCATCGCTGTTGTAGATGTTGGCAACGATACGCGATAAGTCGTTTGGCTTGGAGTGAAGCCTGCCAAACTCTCGCCATTGATCTTAATATCCTTCAAGGTGTTGTCAGAAAGCACTGCTACACTGAAATTGATAGTATAGGTTTGTTTCGTTTTGCCATCAGCAGCTGTCACGTTGATTTTTGCGCTACCTGTTGGGCTAATCGCTTGGATGATTTCAACCACTTGCTCATCCTCTTGTTTATCTACGCTCACGATAGGTGCATCGGTCGTACCATATGGCAATTCTACGTTGTAGGATGTTACTGCTGGTTGGAAGCCGCTGATTGCTTGACCGTTAACCAAGATGCTTGCCAACTTCGCATTGGTGCTAGCTTGGCGCACAAACTTAATCTTATACGTCATTGTACTCTTGCCATCCTCCGCTTTCACGGTGATAGTGGTTGGATTGCCATCAATCGTACCATTGCTAATGCTAATCTCACTACCACTCAATTCGCGACCAGAGAAAGTGACTGTTTCGCCTCTTGCATTGCTGATCTTACCGTCACCACGATAGGCTTTGATCTCTGGAATGCTGCTAGCACTTTTACCCAACGAATATACTTGCTCCTCTGTTGTGTTGGGGTTAAAGCCCTTCCATTCTTTTCCGCCAATATACAACTTATGAATTTTTGATGAATAAATCAATTCTACATCATCCACATACAATGAGTTACCCTTATGCAAATCGTCTTTTGAACGATAGTTAGGATAGTTACTTGCCGAGAAGATGATATTCATCATTGTAGGAACATCATTGTTGAAATAGTAAATAGGTACACGGATATTGGTCCAATTGCCATATTCCTTCTTCTCACGCCACATACCTTCGGCTATCTGGTTTGCTTTTTGGTCTGTACCACATTCATTCGCATCCAATGCCAAGCGGATATCACTTTCTTCATTGGTTTGAGATATAGAAGTACAATTGTTACTTTTGGATTTGTATTTGCTACCCTTTGCTGTTCCTGACCATGCATAGTAAAGCAGGTAGAAATCTTCTGCATGGGTAGCGGGTCCTGTACGTTTAATCCATACCGACATGGTATCTGGACGATATTTAAAGTTTATACCGCCAGACGTTCCTGCTGTTGCTGTCCCTACGTCAATACCTTCGAGGTAGGTCCATGGCTTACCCAATGCGAAGTAACCAGGTGATACTTCAGTTATACCTATTGCACCTACTTCGGTATCTTGCACCATCATGGAGTAACTACCTGTGTGACCTGCCTCACGGTGTGCTAAATTGAATTTGAAACCAACTTGTGTCACATTGCTGGCATACCAATCTTTGGGTTGAATTTGTCCGTCATATTTTTCGCCGCTCCAATCCTCAAAACTTGGATTGGGCACTTGTTGAGCGAATAGAGATGAAACGCCAAATAATAAAATTAAACTACTTAAGAAAAATTGTTTCACGTAAACTTTTGTCATAATTATGTTGTTTTTTAATATTTCGTTGTTAAATATTCATATTTTTAAGATTTTTATAAGCATTTTACCGCATAAAAACCCAAAATAGGCTGCAAAATTAATATAAACAAATGAATTACGCAAATTTTCTTCGCGCGTGCGTACATTTTATTAAATTTCGATACTTTTTTCCCAATATCTGTTGCTATCTTTCCGCTTTCTTTCTCGAAACTACTCCGTTACCACTTCAATACCACTCCGTTACTATCCTGTACTTTCCCCGTACTTCCCCAGTACCCAGCTACCTATCTTCTGCTCGACGGTATTCCTTTTCGCGTGTCCTGACTCCCCCTATTACCTTTAAAACTTTTAAAACGCTTAAAACTTTTTCAACTCAAAATTTGCACACGTGCAAATTTTATTGTACCTTTGCACCAAATTGCTAACTGCCAAATGTCAACTGTCAACTGTCAAATGTCAAATGCCAACTGTCAACTGATTGTCTTCGATCTTGACGGCACGCTCTATGCCAAATCACATATGGTGTGGCGAATGCTATGTAGTGCGCCACGTGAATGGCGATTGATGTTGGCTGAACGCAAAACACGCAAGCAATTACGCGGACAGTACTTTGGCAATGAGGATACATTCTTCCAAACCTATTTCCAAACAATGGCAACCTATTGCAACGCACATCCCGAAGATTTGCGCACATGGTACTTCAATCGCTATATGCCATTGATGGTTAGTGTAATACAAAGATATTATAAGCCAGTGGAATGGCTTATGCCTTTTGTTGCAGACTGCAAAAAACAAGGAATCTGTTTGGTCGTCTTATCCGACTATGGACACACGCATGAGAAACTGCATGCATTGAATATAAACGAAAATTTATTTGATTGGGTAGTCTCTGCTCCCGAGTTGGGCGGACTGAAACCAGCACCCGAAGTGCTGAAGAAAGTGCTTGAAAAGATGAAGGTAACTGCAGAACAATGCCTCGTGATAGGCGATCGAGAAGATACCGATGGTGCTCTGGCTCAATCTATTGGCGCAGCCTTCCAATTAATTCAAAATTCTTAATTGATTCACATATTCGCATTGTAGTAGCGAGGATCATGCGTCACTTCATCGCCGATAAAATCGGGTATCTCAAACGATTGTTCTTCATTGTCCAACTCAATCTCTGCTACTACCACTCCCTCGTGCTTGCCATGAAACTCATCCACTTCCCATATCAATTGTAAATTGTCAACTGTCAACTGTAAATTGTCAACTATTTCAGCAGGTACTATCCATCGAGTCTTGTCTATGACAGTCCCTTGACACAGTTTCATTAGTTCTTCGGCCTCTTGCACATCAATCTCTTTTTCCCATTCGTAGCGAGCGAAATGTCCTGCTGCGGGTTTGCCTTTGATGGTAAGATAGGCTTTGTCATCGGTAATTCGCACGCGTACTGTGCCCGTCTTTTCGCGCGATATATATCCTTGACGAATATGATAACGAGCCACTGCTAACTTCTTATAGCAGTCGCTCGTTACTAAGTATTTTCTTTCTATCTCCATATCGAACTTCTAACAACGAAGTGGTCCAACATCCAATAGCGCAGCCTTCTACTTCCGCTCCGCACACATATTCACTAGGTGCGCAATGCTACAGTAGTCAATGCCCGAATGTGTGCTTAGTCCTATCTCGCAGGTGCGCGAGTTGCTCACACCCATTGTGGCACCAGCTTTCTCTACTTGTGGTTTCAACTTACGCAATGCCCATTCGTTGAGCTCAGGATTTGTGAATCCTTTATCACCTGCAAATGCGCAGCAACCTATCTCCTCTGGCACCAGCACATTCTTCGCACATGCCTTAGCCACACGTATAATCGCATCTGCTACGCCCATCTGGCGGGTAGAACAGGTTACGTGTACTGCTACGCAGGTGTCCAATGGCGTAATCGCCACCTCGCTCATCACAAACTTATCGATAAACTCGGCGGGTTCGTATAATTTCATATGTTGCATGGTATGGCGCATGCGGTGTAGACATGGACTTTGGTCGCACAAGATGGGCCAACGACCATTCTCGCTCGCTTTCAGTAGTGCCAATTCCAGTTCCGCTGCCTTGCGTTGTGCCTCGTCTGGCATGCCCTTACTCTCCCATATGGTACCACAGCAGAGATTCTCCATCTTCTCTGGGAAAATCACTTCATACCCTGCTTTGTTCAGTAGCTCGGTCATGTCGTTGATGAGTGGTTTATTGCCAGAACCCAAACGTTGGTTCAAGCACGATGGGAAATATACAACGCGCTTATCTTGCAAGCCTTTCAGTCCGTTTACTGCACCATATTCCATGGCAGTCTGTTTCTCCTTCTTGCGTACAGGACGAGGCAATGATGGTGTCCACAGTGGAACCAAACCGCCCGAACCATAGTGCATCGCCTTGCCCAATAGCCTAGTAGCCTTATCGCCTAATACGTTGTGAGCCACGTTGGCTACCTCCAGAATACCCGTCAGCGCAGTACCAATACCAGCCAAGTTCTTTCCTGCCCAATAACCTAATTGCTTGCCTGCTGCACTCATATCTTTTTCGCGCACCAAGTGGATATAGTCGCCCACATTAATCTTGATTGGGCACGAGGTAGAGCATAGTCCGTCGCCTGCACAAAGGTCACGACCAATATAGCGGAAGTCTTTCTCCAGTTGCTTTGCCAAGCGTTGATCTGCTTTGTTGCTCGAAGCGTTCAATCGCGCCAACTCGCGTTGTACGATGATGCGTTGACGACTAGACAACGCATATCCACATGCTACGCAGTTCACTTCGCAGAAACCACATTCGATGCAGCGGTCAATCATCTCATGCACCTCTGGCAGAGGTTTGATATGCTCAATATAGGAATGCTCATCTTCGTTGAAGATCACACCAGGATTCATGATGTTCTCTGGGTCAAAGAGTTGCTTCACTTCTTTCATCAACTCATATGCTGCATCACCCCACTCTCGACGAACGAATGGCGCCATGTTGCGCCCCGTGCCGTGCTCAGCTTTTAGACTACCGTGGTATTTGTCCACCACCAAGTCCACTACTGCACGCATCATACCATCGTACTGTGCAATGGCTTGTGGAGAGTCAAAGCGTTGATTCAAGATAAAGTGATAATTGCCCTCCAATGCGTGACCATAGATCACGGCTTCTGGGTAATTATGTTCGATGAAGAGTTGTTGCAGATCCAATGTGGCTTGCGCCAAGTGCTCGATAGGGAATGCAATATCCTCAATCAGACAGGTAGTGCCCACTTCGCGTGTACCGCCTACTGCTGGGAAGATGCCGCTACGCATCGCCCAATATTTGCCTGTCACAACAGGGTCCGAGGTAAAAGATGCGGACTGACAAAGCGCATAGTGGCTCAGCAGTTGTTGCAGCGCATTGTTCTTCTTCTCTAACTCTTTCTCCGTCAGTGCGTCGGTACGAATCAATGCCGCACCTGCATCTGCTGGCAGTCCTTGTAGTTCTGGAAAATCCTTTTCCACGGTGCGCATTGCCTTGCGATCGAAGAATTCTGCTGCGGATAGCAGCCCTGTATGCTTCATCTCGGTGATGGCTTCGCACGCTGCTTTCGTAGTAGGGAAGAGTAGGAGCGCTGATGCACTGTAGGGCTGTATCTCTCCTGTGGTCATCGTGATGGACGATAGGAATGCCAATGTTCCCTCGCTACCTACCATCAGATGGGCGATGATGTCGAATGGGTCGGTGTATTCTACGAATGGTAGAATAGTCAGACCCGTAACGTTCTTAATGCTATATTTCTTGCGAATCAATTCGCATAATGATTTGTTTTTCTGTGTCTGAATGCGCAAGTCATCTATTTTGCGGATGAACTTACCATGCGTAAGTAGGAATTGCGAACGACTCTCTTGGTTGCTTGTATCCAGGATGGTGCCATCTGGCAGAATGATTCTCACAGATTTCAGTGCGCGGTAACTATTGGCATGCGTGCCACAGCACATTCCCGAGGCATTATTCATCACAATACCTCCCACCATAGCGGATTTCAAACTCGCAGGGTCGGGAGTGAAGTAGCGTCCATAGGGCTTCAGTATCTCATTGACACGTTGACCTACGATACCAGGTTGCAAGGTAATGGTCTTACCTTCTTTCCCCACAGTGTATTGTTCCCATTTCTTGCCGCAAACCACCAGCAGACTATCGCTGATGGCTTGTCCACTCAAGCTAGTACCTGCAGCGCGGAAAGTGATGTGCTTACCCTCTTTATGCGCACGAGCTAATAAGGCTTGTACCTCCATTTCGTTCGCAGGGTGTAATACTTCTTCGGGGATCAATCGGTAGAAACCTGCATCTGTTCCCCATGCCAATCGTTCGATATACTTTTTCATAATGCTTATTGGTCTTATTAGCCTAATTAGTTTTATTGGTCTAATTAGTCGTACAAGTAATACTTACTACTTGCTTCGCGATACTTCTCTACATCCTTGTCCCAATATGCCTTGGCGTCTTCCCAGCGATAGCGTTTGCCAAATAATTCTTTGATTTGGTCGGTACCGCACACTTTGTTGAACATACCAAAACGCTTCTGGTCGCAATGCGTAAACCAGTCTTTTTCTGGCCACAGGCGCATCATCTCTTGCACAACATAGAATTGTATTTCGCTCAGTGCTGCTTTTTCATAATCTACGATATGCACTTGCACACCCTGTATATTCTCGCCCTTGAAAACGCTGTAGTATGGTTTGTAATGCAATCCTCTAAACACTACTCCTGGCAACTCTAATGCATTCAGCGCACTTGCTAAACTGTCGGCATTCACCCATGGCGCACCCATCACCTCGAAAGGCATAGTGTAGCCCACACCGATATTGATGTAGTAGAATTCGCCAAAGATGCCAGTCACAGGGTAGTATATTGCTGTTCGGCCATGAGGCACATGTGGTGAAGCCACTATCCACTCCAATCCAGTTTCATCCCATGTCATATCGCGTGTCCAGCCTTGCATTTCTACCACAGTCAGTTTGCATGGGTTTTCGGCTTGTGCATTTAGATACAATGCCAATTCACCAGGAGTCTGACCATAGAGATAAGGTATCGCAAAGCGGCTTACAAACGATACAAATCCGTCTTCTACTAAGCATCCCTCGATCTTATTACCTCCCAATGGGTTGGGGCGATCTAGTACCACCAACTCTTTGCCATATTGCTGACATGCCTCCATCAGATTACCCATGGTGGATATATAGGTATAGCTACGGCAACCGATGTCCTGAATGTCATATACCATCACATCGATTTCATCCATCATCTCTTGGGTGGGCTTAGATGTCTTGCCGTAGAGTGAGTACATCTTGAGGCCTGTACGTGCATCCACTTCATTATCTACATGATCGCCAGCATAGATATTACCACGCACGCCATGCTCTGGGCCGTACAATGCTACAAGGTTCACATTGTCAGCTTCCCATAGAATATCAATTGTTGAAACAAGATGACGATCCACGCCAGTAGGGTTGGTACATAGTCCCACGCGCTTGCCTTGCAGCACATCAAAGTTGCGCTCACGCAATACTTCAATACCTGTTTTCACTTTGACGTCTTGCGCCATTGCCATAGAACCGAAGATAAGCAGTATCACTGCTACGATAAAGTGTTGTTTTCTCATAGTATTTATATTTGGGTGCAAAATTAGTAAAAAAATAGTATATATGCAAGAAAAAATAAAATTATATACAACTCACCCCGCAGTTTTCTTGCTGCGGGATGGTGCTTAATCGCATAGCGAGAACAAATCGGCTCTCGGATTAACGAGCATGACAGGCACTGGGCTTTTGCGGATAACGTACTGCTCTGGTGGACCAAACAACCAATCGTCTAATCCATATTCGCGGCTAGCAGTGAGGAGAATAAGTTCCCCTCCATCTTCCCCTTTGAGGGGGAGAATGGTGTGGAGTTCTTTGTGGATATGGAAACTATCACCTGTGGCTACGCGCTCTTCGTAGGTGATTGTTTCACCTGTACGCTCGGCAATAGTTTGGATATGGGTGATAATGCGTTGCATGTTCCGCTTTGCTTTGCTGCCATAATCGTTTGCACGCAGTAGTATGAGATGTGCTCCTGTCTTACGTGCCAAGTAGGTGCAGATCTCAGCCTTATATACCTCCTCCTCGAGCATAGTGATGGGAACTAAGATTGTAGAACCAGGAGTCAGGAACCAAGAGTCAAGACTATTTTGATTCGTCTTATTAGTCGTTTCTGATATGTCCTTATTCTTTGTTCCTGGTTCCTTGATCACTAGATATGGACGTCGTTCTTCGCGGCAGGTGTCAAGTACACGTTGCACGCCACGGCGTGAACCATCACACTGCTCCACGCGTATATCATCCGTATGTAATATATCAAAATTCATTCAATATCTAACAGCGAAGCGATCTAACAACAAAGTGGTCTAGCGTCTAATAGTGCAACAGTCTCATCCGCGATTCGTTAAATCGCGGTTAATACCCTCGATATAGGCAATAAGCTCGGATTCACCGATACTTTTCTCTGCCGAAGTGATGAAGATAGGAGGTAACTCCACCCATGTCTCCAAGAGTTTTTGCTTGTAACTCTCTACATTGGCAGCCAACTTTTGTTTACCTAGTTTGTCGGCTTTGGTGAAGACGATGGAGAAGGGTATCTCGTTCTCGCCCAACCATTCCATAAACTCCAAATCTATCTGCTGCGGCTCGTGGCGGCAATCTACCAATACAAACAAACTAACCAATGCCTCACGCAGTAGGCAATAACGCTCAATCATCATCTTGAGTTTAGCGCGCTGTGTCTTGCCCGCTTGCGCAAAACCGTAGCCTGGGAGATCGACCAAATGCCAATGGGTATCACTACCTGCATTAATTAGGAAGTGGTTGATAAGCAACGTCTTACCCGGCTTTTGGCTGGTCTTAGCTAACTTGGGATTATGTGTGAGCATATTGATGAGCGAAGACTTTCCTACATTGCTTCGACCAATAAAAGCATATTCGGGAATGGTAGTCTGCGGACATTGCATGACGTCCGGACTAGAGATTACAAAAGAAGCAGATTGTATCATATTGTTTAGTGTTTAGAGTTTAGTGTTTAGTGATTGTTTTGTCCAATAGGCGAACCCACCTAACATGGCTATCGTGGTGATTCCTGCAATCAAGTATGCTACCCAACTCATTCCAATCCTTGCAAAGTGGAAGCCTTCGGGTGCAATGAAGATATAGCTTACACTGACCATAGTCATAAATAGCGCAGGAATCAGTGCGATAAGGTAGGCGTATGGGTATTTATTCGTTGTGCGTGAGTTCTTATAGAGGAAGATGGTGCCTGCCCATAGGGTGAAGACGGCTAATGTCTGATTGGTCCAAGCGAAATAGCGCCAAACGACGTTGAAATCGACAAAAACCATACCAAATACGCACACGAATAGCGGAATGGCAATCATCAGTCGGTTGCGGATAGGGCGTTGACTGAGGTGCATAAAGTCTGCCACAATCAGTCGAGCCGAACGCAATGCCGTGTCGCCCGAAGTGATAGGAGCGGCTATCACACCTATAATCGCCAAGATACCACCTATCGTACCTAACCACGAACGAGATACCTTATCCACGACTAATGCTGCGATATTCTCACTAGGATGTGCTGCGGCGAAGGCTTGAAGCCCGTCTATTCCGTACAAACCTGCCTCTGGGTCTGCAAATATTGTCCCCGCTGCGGCTGCCCAAATCAATGCTAAGATACCTTCCGCAACCATGGCACCATAGAATATCCATCGACCTTGGCGCTCGTTGGTCACGCAGCGAGCCATTAGCGGTGATTGTGTACCATGAAAACCAGATATAGCTCCACAAGCAATGCTGACAAACATCATCGGAAATAGAGGCAGACCATTCGTCTGACGATTGTGTAAACCATCGGTTAATTCGGGCATTTCTACACCAAACTGGCTAAGCATCACTACCATAATACCTATACCCATAAAGAGCAATACACCACCGAAAATAGGGTAGAAACGTCCAATGAGTTTATCTACAGGTAACACGGTTGCTAATGTGTAGTAACCAAAGATAATCAATACCCATACAATAGGAATCAAATGCCCTTGGAAGGTTATCGTGCCTAATCCCGCTAATCCTTGGAGTAGGGTAGCAGGACCTGAAAGGAAGGTAGTGGTGAGCAACACGAGCAACACGATGGATAGCAGGCGCATAAAGAGTTTGACACCTTTGCCTAGTTCGTCGCCGACGATATCAGGTAGCGAAACGCCGTCTTTACGCAAAGATATCATTCCACTGAGGTAGTCGTGTACACCTCCTGCAAATATCGTACCTAGCACAATCCATAAGAATGCCGATGGACCATAGAAGATACCCATGATGGCACCGAAGATTGGTCCTAATCCTGCAATGTTGAGGAACTGTACAAGGAAGATTCTCCACGGTTTCATTGGTACGAAGTCCACACCATCGGTCTTGGTGAGCGCAGGTGTCTGCGCCTTAGGGTCGATACCAAATACACGCTCTACGAACGTGCCGTAGAGAATAAAGCCTATCACCAGAGCAATCAGTGAGATGATAAATGTAATCATAGTATTGTTTATCAAAAGCCACTTATGTGGAAGCATAAATGGCTTTTGGTGTTATTTAATCTCGTACTATTACTTCTTGCGGAAGTATGCCACTGCGTTGTCGAACAGAGGTTGGCACTTGTTGCCAGCGATATTGGTGAACACGCCCTCTTCCCAGCGCTCGGTGTGACCCATCTTACCGAGGATCTGACCGTTCTTGGAGATGATACCCTCAATCGCATAGTATGAGCCATTAGGGTTGTGTGGTGCTTCCATCGTCGCCTCACCCGTCATAGGATCAGCATAGCGGAATGCCACTTGTCCGTTCTCAAAGAGCTCCTTCGCCAAAGCCTCATTCACCACAAACTTACCCTCGCCGTGACTGACTGCAATGCTATGTGTATCACCCACTTGCATACCACGAAGCCATGGGCTGGCAGTGGTAGCTACAATAGTCGTTACCATCTGCGAGATGTGGCGGTTGATATCGTTGCGGAAGAGGGTTGGAGAGTCTGGAGTGACCATGCCGAGTTTGCCATATGGCAACAATCCGCTCTTGACCAATGCTTGGAAACCATTGCAGATACCCAGGATCAGACCGCCGCGGTCGATGAGGGCAGTGATGGCTGCGCCGACCTTTTGGTTGTTGATCACGCTGGCGATGAACTTACCACTGCCGTCTGGTTCGTCACCCGCAGAGAAACCACCCGCAAACATAAGGATATGGCAGCGGTTGATATGCTCTACCATCTCGTCGATACTCGAGAGGACATCCTCGCCCGTGAGGTTGCGGAAGATAGTAGTCTCCACCTCTGCACCTGCACGGCGCCATGCCTTAGCAGAATCGTAGTCGCAGTTGGTGCCTGGGAAGACGGGGATGTAAACCAATGGATGCTCAACGGCAGAGCCGTTGTAGTTTAGTGTTGAGTGTTTAGTGTTTAGAGACTCGGTATCTGCTGGCATCAATGTTTGATGCTGCGCAGGTACTGCCGATGGGTAGATCTTGTCGAACTGACCACAGCATGCCTTCAGCAATGCCTCGCGGGAGATGTGCTCGTTATTGATAACGAGGTGGGTTCCGTCGGTGACTTCACCCAAGGCGATGAGGCTATTAGGCGATAAGGCGATAGGTGAGAGTTCTTCGGTTGCCTCTACGAGGATAGAACCGTAGTTATAGTCGAAGAGTTCGTTCTCGGCGATTTGGACGTTGACTGCGAGTTCGTTACCGAAACTCATCTTTGCCAATGCCTCCGCTACGCCACCGAAGCCTAGCGCAAAGGTAGCGCAAACCTTGCCAGATTGGATAGCGTTGGTGGTGAAGTTCCAGTTCTCTTTGAGTTGCTCTACATTAGGCATATAGTTGGCTAATGCGTTGTGCTTGATGAGATATAGCTTGTTGCCTGCTTTCTTGAGGTCGGTAGAAACGACTTTGTCGGCAGGCACGGTTGTGATACCGAAAGCAATCAAAGTTGGAGGTACGCTGATGTGCTCGAAAGTACCCGACATAGAGTCTTTACCGCCGATACTTGGCAGACCGAACGCCACTTGCATCTTGAGTGCACCGAGCAATGCGCTGAGTGGTTTGCCATAGGCATGCTCGCTGCTCATACGCTCGAAGTACTCTTGATAAGAGAAGCGCATGCGGCTATAATCGGCACCTGCTGCTACGACCTTGGTACATGCCTCTACTACGGCATATGCAGCGCTGTGGTAAGGGCTCCAGTCTGCGATAAAGGGGTTGTAACCAAACGCCATGATAGAGGCGGTATTGGTATAGCCATCGGTTGGGAGTTTCTGCACACTAGCTTGTGTTTCAGATAGTTGTGTCTTACCGCCGAATGGCATAAGTACGGTGCTACGACCGATAGTCGCATCGAAATTCTCGATCAAACCCTTTTGCGAGGTGACATTGGCGTCTGCCATCACCTTCACCATTTTCTCCTCGAGAGAAGCACCTTCTACGGTTTGTGCAAATGGGTTCTTCTCCTCTACAGGCAAGATAGCGGCAGAAGCAAAGTGCTTAGCACCTGCGCTGTCGATAAACTCGCGGGTGAGGTCGGCGATAAGTTCGCCTTTATAGAACTGACGCATGCGACCGCTGTCGGTGACATCTGCCACATGGGTGTATTCTATGTTGTCAAGGTGGCAATAGTGCTCCATCTCGGCACGGTCTTTGGCTTCGATGACTACTGCCATACGCTCTTGTGACTCGCTGATAGCCAGTTCGGTAGGGTTAAGTCCGCTATACTTAGTAGGCACACGGTCGAGGTAGATATCCAAACCGTCAGCCAACTCGCCGATAGCGACGCTCACACCACCTGCACCGAAGTCGTTGGACTTCTTGATGGGGCGAGTCGCTTCAGGGCGACGCATGAGGCGTTGGAGTTTACGTTCCTCAGGTGCGTTACCTTTTTGTACCTCGCTACCGCATGTCTCGAGAGATGCTTCGGTATGCTCTTTGGATGAACCCGTAGCACCGCCTACACCGTCACGACCGGTACGACCGCCGAGCAGGAGGATGATATCGCCTGCCGCAGGGCTCTCGCGGCGGATGTTGCTGGCAGGAGATGCACCTACTACCGCACCTACCTCAAGGCGTTTCGCCACATAGGATGGGTGGAAGATCTCGCGCACATGGGTAGTAGCCAGACCGATTTGGTTGCCATAGCTGGAATAACCAGCAGCTGCCTTGCGCGAGATGATCTGCTGTGGCAGTTTGCCAGGCATAGTCTCTGCTACTGGCTTATAGATATCGCCTGCGCCCGTTACGCGCATGGCTTGATAGACATAGGCACGACCAGATAGTGGGTCGCGGATCGCACCACCGAGACAGGTAGAGGCGCCACCGAATGGCTCGATCTCGGTTGGGTGGTTGTGGGTCTCGTTCTTGAATTGGAGGAGCCATTTCTCGGTCTTGCCATCGACATCCACATCGATGAAGATAGAGCAAGCATTGTTCTCCTCGCTGACCTCCATATCATCCAAGAGGCCTTTCTTGCGTAGGTAACGCGCACCGATAGTAGCGAGCTCCATAAGGCACAATGGTTTCTCTGTGCGCCCCAACTCCTTGCGGATATCATGGAACATGCCCAAAGTGCTCTCGATCTCGTCTTTCACGAAGGAATCGTCGATCTTGATGGACTCGAGGATGGTGGTGAAAGTGGTGTGACGGCAGTGGTCAGACCAGTAGGTATCGAGAATACGGAGTTCAGTCTCGGTAGGGTTGCGTTGCTCTTTTTGGAAATAGGTGACTACCTCGTGGAGGTCGTCGGTGTTCATCGCCAGTCCCCACTCTTTGCAGAATGCCGCATACTCCTCGCGTGGCATAGTGATAAAGCCATCGAGTTGCGCGAGCGGTTTGACATCGGCTGTTTGGTTCTGCGAAAGTTGAGATAGGTCTTTCTCGCGTGACTCTACAGCGTTGATGTAGTAGTGGCGAATCTTATCTAGCTCGGCATCGGTGAGTTGCTCGTCAAAGACGAGGAGACGGCTTGAGCGGATCTCTACCTCTGCATTAGGGTCGATGAGGTGGACGCAGTCCACAGCCGATGATGCGCGTTGGTCGAACTGACCAGGCAGGTACTCTACAGCGAGGTACTTCTTGCCTGTGAGGTCGCACTCGTCTGATACCGTGTCGGTTACGGTCTCGCCAAAGACGCTGTAGCGGCACTGCTCGAGGAGCTCTGGTGTAAAACCAAAGAGGTCATACACATTGATATAGCGGAGCGATTGCAGGTGAAGTTGGAGGTTCTCATTGAGCTCGTTTTTCAAACTGCGAGCCTCTACCTGAAACGCTGGACGCTTTTCTACGAAAATTCTATAGTTCATATTTATAATTTTGAGTCAGGAACAAGGAGCCAGGAGTCAAGACTTATTACTATTGTCTGGTAGTCGTTACTGATTAGTCTTGGTTCTTAAATAACAGTATTTACTACTTTCTCGGTTTGTTGTTTGCGGAAGTCCTCGAGTTGAGCGAGAAGCGCATTGTCTTGCAGGGCCAGGATGGCGATTGCGAGCAGGGCTGCGTTCTTTGAGCCGTTGATGGCTACAGTAGCTACTGGGATACCTGCAGGCATCTGTACGATGCTGAGGAGGGAATCTAAGCCATCTAATGTCTTGCTGCGAATAGGTACACCAATCACAGGGAGTGAGGTGAGTCCTGCTATCACACCAGCGAGGTGTGCTGCGCCGCCTGCGCCAGCGATGATGATGCTCAGACCACGTTCGCGAGCGGACTCTGCCCAACGCATGAGTTCATGAGGAGCACGGTGTGCACTGATGACACGTTTATCTACTTCAATTCCAAATTGCTCAAGGGTCTCAATCGCTGGAGTCATTACCTCCAAGTCGCTGGTTGAGCCCATTACTACGCCTACTTTCATACCTTTGTATAATTGTTTTGAGTTAAAAATCGTGATGTACAGAAATACGCTACAAAGGTACGCAAAATATTGCACATATGCAAATAAAAATAAATATTTCATTAAGGATGTTATGACTTTGCTAACGCAATTCCCTCGAAACGAAGCTCTTATTTCACGTAAACGGTCAAACGATTATTATGCTTAATGCAGCCCATACGCACTTTTTTTATACAAAAATACATTTTTTCTAAAAAAAATTTGCGTATGTGCATTTTTTGTAGTACCTTTGCAGCCGCTTTCGTGAAAGGAAGTGCTTCAGACAAAGAACGTCGATGAATCGCGCATAGCGCGAGGAAGGATGGGTGAGTGGCTGAAACCAACAGTTTGCTAAACTGTCGTACGGGTAACTGTACCGGGGGTTCGAATCCCCCTCCTTCCGCAAAAAATGCCATGTAGCTGAGTCCAAATTTATTTGAGCGAAAGCACATGGCATTTTTTTGTAAGGATGCCATCGGCAGACAAAGGATTACGTAGCAATCCCCCTCCGATGTAATCCTCTTAATAAAAACTTGATTATGAAAAAAACAACGTGGATTATTCTTTCCCTAGTGGCAGTGATGCTCTTGACTGCTATGGGATTTTGCATTAAACAGTATTATCATTTTGCAGTGTCTAACTTCCAGAGTATGGATGGTGAGTCGCATAGCTATCATGTGTATCCTGATATGACTACCGACTCGCTAATGACAGAGATGTTGGGCGATTATGAGATGGCATCGGACTTGGCATGGTCATTGCACTGCAAGTATCTGAAGTTCACCGATGTGAAGCCTGGTTTCTATCGCTTTGCATCACGTGTTGCTAACCGCGATTTGATACGTCGTTTGCAGTTGGGCGAGGAGACTCCTATTAAACTATCCTTTACCCAATCTATCCGCACACGTGAGCAGTTGGCAGGGCATATGGGTAAGAAACTGCTGTTGGATTCGGCAGAGGTGATACAACGCCTAAATGATGCGGAGTATTTGGCGCACTTTGGTTTGAAACCAGAGACGGCCGTATGCTTGTTTATACCAAATACCTATGAGGTGTATTGGACGATGTCGGCTGATCAACTCTTTGCGCGTATGTATAAGGAGTATCAGCGTTTTTGGAATGAGGAACGTCAGGCAAAGGCTAAGAAACTAGGATTGACACCAGTGGAGGTAGCCACTATTGCTTCGATTATTGCTTCGGAAACTAACAAGAAAGAGGAGTATCCTGCTATTGCGTCAATCTATATCAACCGCCTGAGAAAAGGTATTGCCTTGCAGGCATGTCCTACGGTGATCTTTGCTGTGGGTGATTTCTCGTTGCGCCGTGTGCTGAAGCGTCACTTGGCTATTGACTCGCCATACAACACGTATAAGCATCGCGGTTTGCCTCCTGGTCCGATACGTTTGGCACGCCCTGATGTGATAGATGCGGTATTGAATGCGCCAAAGACGGATTACCTATATATGTGTGCTAATCCTGATTTCTCTGGCACGCACGTGTTCTCGTCTTCGTATGCCAAGCATAGTGCGGTGGCGCGAGAGTATCAACGTGAGTTGAATCGCAGGAGAGTGAGATAGGATATTATCTCCCACGGATATCACGGATTATCTCTGATACAAAGGGAAATAAACAAATGAGTGGGTCATCGACCCACTCATTTGTTATTTTATATGCTATCGTATGATTATGGTTGTACCATACGACCTTGGGCATCGTACAACTGACCATTGTTGAGGATGTACAATGCGCCGTTGATGATGTACTTTTGGATTTGTCCGTTAGCACCATCGATAATGGTTTCTACCGCAGTGGCTACATGGTTTGGACGCACGCGGAGGGCAAAACGCTCGTTGTTGGTGCCTTCGCGTAGTTCGGTGGTGTAGTCTGCGAGGAGTAGGTTGGTCTCTTTGCCAGTCTCATAGTCGATGAGGATAGCAGTGATACCATCTGTACCATCAGGCATAGCGAAGGTGTAGTTGCCAGTCTCATGGATATCCAAGCCGAGTGGAATAAC
The DNA here is from genome assembly GCA_937901225.1 of uncultured Bacteroidales bacterium. Lineage (GTDB taxonomy): Bacteria > Bacteroidota > Bacteroidia > Bacteroidales > Paludibacteraceae > Colicola. The sequence goes on from CALCGX010000002.1 coordinate 41,680, forward strand.
ACGCTCTTCCATAGGGAGTACATTGGCAGCTACCTCTACGTCGTTGATCATAGAGTAGATATTGGCTCCGCGGTTGATAATCTTGCAGAGGTCGTAGTTCATATCAAACTCAGCAGTAGCCTTGTCTTCTTGCAAGCGGATGAAGGTATGATCGTGGTCAGCACCCTCTTGTTGCAACGCCAAACGCAAGGTGTATTGGTCTTTGCTTGTAGGTGATTTGCGTGCTGCTAATGCTGCTATACTAGTAGCTTGCTCTGTCCAATTGATTGTACCAGCAAACTGTACCATGTATGCGTGCATGGTGTTGAAGTTAGGAGTTACATCAGAAACGTATGTGTTATCGGCAGCGTTGTATTGATAGTAGAATATGTTTTCTCCTTCCATTTCTGCAATTTTGGTGTATGCAGGTACGCCGATGATATTCCAGTTGGAGTCATGGATATTGCGATCGTCTCGCTCAATGGTACAAATGTACTCTGGCACTCTGGTCTCTCTTTGTGTGGCTGCGTTATTGATTACGATAGGATTTTCCTCACTGGAAGGGAAATAGAGTGCAATTTCGGTATTTTCATTATCCCAGAACTCAGCACTGTTGCCCAGCAAGTCTAAATCCAAGCAGAGTACGTAGCCTTTGCCCGCTTCAAGTGTATAATTAGGATTTTCGATGTATTTCCAATAGGTAGCATCTATCCAACCACCTTTCTCGGCGCGTTCTGCACCATCGTAGTACTCCATAATCCAGTGTTCGCCATAGTTGCCAAATCCGAATGCCTCATCCAATTTTACATCAAATGGGAAGGATACCCAATAGAGGGCACGTTCGTGTTGAGAACCTGCACCATTGAGTGTGCTCTTGTTGAAGGTCATCACGCCGTATGCCTTGTTAGCAGTAACGCTTCCGTTATCTGAAATCTTGAGAGTTTGCGCCTCTTCGTGGTGTGAGCGGACAATCATCACTTCTTCTAACTCCAAATTGCCTGTAATCGTTTGATTGCCGACTAATCCAGATACGAGGTAGTTGGTTTTGAAGTCGTAGATAAGTCGGAGTGTATAATAGTCATCAGAACCGTTTATCAATTGCTCCGTTTCAGAGGCACTACCTTTGAAGTATTGGGTCTTCTTGTTGTAGTCAGCAGTCAACTTCACGAGCGTATTTTGATTGGCTTTGACATCTAATTGATATAGCCAGTTACCCATATCTTCAAAAGCTACTTCGTTAGCCTTTAAGCCAGATACATTGAAATTCTTTCCAGAAGTATCCTTAAGATTGGCATTACCAATCAATACGAGGTAACGGTCTGAAATAATGCCAGAACCCGCCAAATATGCACGTGAAAGTGAATTGGTACTACTATTCCAAGTGAAGCGTACATTGGCATTGGCAGGGAGATCTCCATTAATATTTGTAACGATATCATCCGTTGTCAAGGTATCAGATACGCAATAACTATAGTCGTTTGCCACTACGTATTTTACGCTGCTACCCTTTTGCAACCATTTGCAGAAGTAGTAATCATATCCGCCATGTGTGAGTGCCGTTTGCGAGTGGGTCATGATATTGTCTGGAGTGGTATTGTATTTTCTCCAGCCGCCATCAGCACCATCGGTACGGATGTAGTAGTTACCCACGTATGGATGTGTATCCTCAAGCATAGTGGCAACGCCGTCATTTTGACTGAGGTGGAAGTTGTAAACGCCATTTTTAGTGATACTTACATTACCTGTGCCAATATACAATTCGCCTGCACGCTTAGCTGGAGCTTGGGCAATAGCTGGGTTTGCTCCACCATTGCCATTGATGTATTGAATCGCTACATCATTCCAAGTGATTGTTGCACCATCAATACTGCATTGTTGCAACAAGATGGCAGGATTTTTGCCCGTAGTTTGGTTAATGTAGAAAGAGATGGTGTCTATTTTCTCTCCTTCTGCTTGGTAGCGAATGGATTGAGCAGGATGGAACTTGGTATATGGTGCTTTTCCTAATACTTCGCTTTCTACATATACCAAACGGTAGTCGCCTCCTTGGAGAGGATATTCGACGCTAACTATCATCTTTCCATCGGTTACGTCAATAGAAATGATATAGGTGCCAGGAGAAGTAGTTGTGAGTTGCACATCATTACCTCCAACTTCTGCTTTGAATTCAATATCGGTATTCTTAGTAGAGGTTATCGCTGTGTTTGTTCTAAACCAATCTTCTTTAATACTTTTAATTTTAAATTTGTAGGTGGTATTTCCGCTTAGTGATACCTCTGTAGCAAAGTGGTATCCACCAGCAGCATCCGTTTGTAATGGGTCCTCATTCCAGTGGTCATCAATGTTATTTGCAAAAACATATCCAGATTCGGTGGAGTTATACTTCATCCAAATACCACTGCTGTAGTATTTATTAGTTGTATAAGTATCTCCTGTAGGAGTCTGATCCTTTTGTGGAATAAATAGTGGCATTTGGTCGCTACGGTCACTACGATAGATCGCTTTATGGTCATTGAAAAATCCATAACCGCGCATATCATAATCACTGAATGCGATATCTTTAAACCCAGCTGAAGTAGTTAATATATAGTAGTATATGTCTGTTTTTCCAAGTTGTGTCATTTGACCTTGTTCCAACTTATTAGTTGCTGGATGCACACCTGTACCATCATTCCAATATGCATTATCAGTAAATGTATATATGTACACATTGTTCCATTTTAAATTATTCTTGAAGAATATACAATTCTCATATGAAACCCAGTATGCATACAGTGTGGCAGATCCTTTATTCCAGTTTTTGATGTTTTTTCCTGTTTCATCATAATACTTGGTGCCCTTGCCTCCAGTTTGGTCATAATATCCATTAAACAAATATCCTTCTCGTGTAGGAGTTGTGATTGCAGGCATTTCAGAACCAAAAGTAGCAGAAATAGTTTGTGTACCTCCTGTTCCTTGTTGTAAATCAAGGGTAATCTCATATGTTCCAATCTCCCATTTTGCATAGAAGGTTTTTGCGCCTGTTGAACCTGCCGATATTGAAAGAATAGCATCGCCTGTAAAGTCGGCATTATCAAACCAACCTTTAAATATGTGACCTGTATAAGTAGGGTCTTGCAATGTTATTTCTTGGGTGATATTATATGTTTTTGGATTCGATGCATGGTTTGTTCCTCCATTAAGTTCATACGTGATATTATATTCAGTAGGAATCCAATGTGCATATAGGGTTGCATCTGTGGTCTTATCCCATTTCTTGGCACTCGTACCATCAGGTTTGTAATATTGCGTACCTTGTCCCCCTTCTGCATCATAATATCCGCCAAAATCATATGCTTCACGTGTAGGAAGTTCTATTTCTGGCATAGGATTGTTCACTTTTGCAGATACAGATGCTGTTCCACCAGTACCTTCTTGTTGGTCAAGAGTGACTGTATAACCAACAAGGTCATAGCAAGCATATACGGTAATATCTGCTGCGCGATTAGAACTAACATAAGTATCGCCAGTTCCTAAAATAGTACCCGTACCGTCTGCTTTGCTATTCCAGTTCTTCCATGTGTAACCTGCTTTGGTGGCACCTTTGCTAAAAGTGATAGGTGTAGATGCCAAAACAAGAGATCCACTGGTAACAGAAGGATCGGTCGTTACCTTATCTGTACCCTGGTTTGTGCCGACACCATAAGTGATTTTGTATGCAGTTGGGAATTGTACAGAAACTTTTGGATAAGTACCTGAGAAATCGATTTTGAATGTATATGTGCCTGCAACAGAGGACTTCATGTGACAATTTCCTGCATCAGAATAAAACTCCCAATTCTCAGCTGTTGCTTTTATCCAATATTGTTCATTGCTATTATTATTTCCATACCAAGTGTCACCATCTACAACTTTGAATTGATATGCTTTACTGTCTGCTAAGTCTAATGAAACATATGCAACTTTGCCAGTAGATTCACCTGATTTTTTTACAAATTTATACGCAGTAGCAAAATCATCTACAAATGAACCTTTCAATACCCAACTAGTTGTTAAATCTTCTGCATAATTTGCCACAACTGTTGCTGCTTTGCCATCGCCATTAGAGCGAACGGTGATGCTTGTTGCATCAGCAGCTCCGCCATTGGTACGAGTACAGTTGGTAAGTGTCCAACCTGTGAAAGTGTAGCCATTGCCTGCTGCCGTAGCTGTGACTGTGGCTGTGGTTGCAATACCGATTTTTGATACAGTTGCAGATGGAACAGCATAACTAGGGTTGCCTGCATCGTATTTATTGGAGGTCGTCAGCGTGGACATGTTTTCCGTAGCAGAAGCGGTTACCGTCACCGAACCATTTTTTACGGTTACGGTTGTGTTGGCTGTTGTTGCGCTACCGAATGCAGCGTTTGCTGCTGGATTAGCAGTCCAAGTGCTGAAAGTGTAACCCGTTTTAGGTGTGGCTGTGATAGCGTATGTGCTTCCTAATGTTACAGGATCTTCAGAGCCTTCGACGGATTCAATGTTTGCGCCTGCTACAACCGCTAAGGAGTTGGTTGCTGTTGAGCGGAAGTTGGCTTGAATGGTTGCAGCGCTTGTTGGCTTAAATGTGGTAGAAGCACTTGTTGTAGAACCAAAAGAACCACTACCGCTTGTGATTGTCCAATTAACAAATTCATAATTTGCAGCAGGGGTTGCTGTGATAGAAAGACCTGTCACCTGTCCCACATTCGACTGTGCACCACTTGGAGCGGTTGTACCATGTCCGTCATTTTTGACGGTAACGGTGTAGGTGTTTTCTTTAAAACGGGCAGTAATTGTTTTTGCAGCCGTTGCGTTATATGTATAGGTTGTACTAGTTGATTTTTGTGTTGTACCATCATACCAACCAACGAAAGTGTATCCTGTCTTCACGCCAGAGACGGTATAAGTCACTGTTGCGGTGCGTGCAGCGGAGCAAGTCGTATTTGAACTACCCGAAGCGATGGTGCCAGAGCTGCTCTCTGTCGCGTTTTGTGATTTCAATTTATAAGAGGATACTTTAACTGTAGCTAATGCCGTAGTTGAAGCAGAATAGTTGCTCCCTCCATCAGTGGATAAGTGTTGCTGAACGGTTTGGGTGTAGTTGAGGGCAGTATAACTAGTTAAATCTTGATGGCTCAATGTTGCACCTTTTGAACTACTTGCGGCGTAGAACAACTCTGTTCCGTTAATATTAATATTATTGGTGTTGGTGTAATTTTTGGCGTAAGTATATCGTTGTGTAACCTTATTTCCTTCCCATCCCCAACCTGTTTCGTCCATAAACAACAATGTGTTGTAATGATTCCATGTTGTGGCTGCGTGATAAAGATTATTCGTATTATCGACTTTGGTAAAATTGACGCCAGAAGAGCCTACTCCGTCACTATCATAATTCCATTGTCGTCCTATAAGCATAGAAACATTAGAGTAGGAGGAATTGGTGTTATCAAAATACACATTCTCACTACTCGCCCAATCGTACCAGCTAGAACCTTCACTAGCTGCCCACGTATTACTAACTCCCATTAGTAGGAGAATGAGGATGGCAGTAAATCGTATACCTTTGGTATACCCTTGTAATAGGTTAAGAAATTGTTTCGCCTTCTTCTCGGCGTAATTTGTAACTGTTTTCATATTGTTTTTAGTTGTTATTTACTGGTGTTATGTTGGTTGTTGTGTGTGTTCTTTACAATTACATCCAATCTTTGGAGAGCTGATGATAAGTTGGAATCAATTGGATAAGTTTAGTAAAATTTCCATTTTGTATATCTTCAGAGAATATAATCCTATCTACATTAGGCTCTAACCATTCGTGAGTAGATTTATGATGATAAAAAATATCTAATGAGATTGTTATACTATTTTCGTTTAATTGCATAGGCACTTTTGTTGTAGGATGATAATAGATAGGAATAATCAGGATATTGTTATTTGTTAATGTATATAGTTTTTGATTTTCCAAATCTACTATATCCAAACCGAATAGTTTTAAAGACGATTTGATTGTTGCTTGAGGATATTTTTCTTTGACAGCATTAAAAATAATATCATCTAATAAATCTTTGGGATATTCATTTTGAGGAGTTCCATGTATATTACGTTCTATCTCTCCTATCGCTGGATTTTTAGGTTCCATTTTATATGTAGCGGTAAAGTCCCTTAAGTAAATTATATGAGCGTCAATGAATTGATCAGCGTTTAAATCAATTTTTTTAACAACTCTCATTTCTTCATTATTTAAAAATTCGATAACATTGTATAGCCCGTTTATGCAATTACTTAGCCATTGTATATTAACATCATTGACACGTCGAAAATTCGGTTTACTATTAATAAATGCTTTGTCATATTTCCAATATAGACTAACACCCATCATAACATTTTGATTATTTTCATTAACCAGCATTAGGATAACAGGTAAACCTTCTCTTGTATCCATACGAGATTGTTCTAAATGATGTAGGTAAGTCCTATATCTCCCTGTCTGCAAAAAAACAGAACTAGCTATAAAAATTAGAAAGGGTCTTTCTGGGATATTAGGCAAATGTGCTATTAAATCACACCCCATTTGTGATTGCTCTAAGCGAGAAACTTGAACATTATATCTCGCTAATGTCTCTATAACTATGTCTATTCTATTTTTCATGCTAATAATGATTGATAAGTCGCTTTTGGTTGTGGATTATGATTATCCCAATAATTTAACACATCTTCTTTAAGTCTATTCAAAACATTACCATTGTTTGGTCCATGTAATTCTAACTTGTAATTAGTTGGCAAAGAAGATATCTTTTTATTTTGATTAAAAATCCCCCATAGGTACACTTTTTCGTCATTGACATCTACACCTGCAATGTAGGTTGGAAGTATATCTGCTTTTAACGCATTGATCGTTTTAATATCTACCTTAATTTTTAAGTTTCTATTTCTCTTATTATATCCTAATGTTGTTGCTTTGACTTGAATTTTAAAACTATAGGTTTTTAGATTGTCAGATATTTGGCATAAGAAATCAATAGCCTCTGCCTTTTCTCCGAGAAAGAAGGCTTCATTAATAATAGTACCTTCTAATATTCGTGTCAAAAAGATAGATTCACCACGAGTCCCTATTCTATTAGCATTATGTGGCATACTCCTTTTTCGGGTTATTTTGCTTTTAATTTCTTTTATTTCTTATTTTCTTTTTCCTCCGCCGAAGGGATACCGAACCTTTGGAATAGGTGGAGTGTTTCGCAATCTGTCAATATTGGCGTAGTATTAATTTTATCTATATTATATGCCTGCAGGCGGTGTTTCGTTTGCTCGGTTATATTTTTACAACCCATCTACCTGTTTTTTTACCATCTTTGCGAACCAAGACGCCCTTTTTCTTTAAAGCGGCTATGCATGATTTAACAGTCCCCTCCGCTAACTCATACTTTTGGATGATTTCGTCGCGTGTTATGGATGTATTTTCTCTAATAGCTATAAGTATTTGTAATTGGTTGGTAGTTAGTTTAATATTATGGTCTGCCAAAGTTTTTTGTATATTCTTTTGCATGTCTTTTTGCATGTCTTTTTGCATATCCTCTTTGTAAGCTCCGATTTTGACCGTATAGACATCTTCATCCTCTATTATTGGTGCAACTCCAGTGTAAATCGGAGCATACTTATAGATATTACGAATGCCTGTTCCCAAATGCTCGGCACGACCAATCTGTACAAAGAAATTGGCGATATGGGGATTCTTGGGATGGCTTGAGTAGTTGGATAAAGTGACCAAGCCTGCTTTCAAAGGTCGATTGGCATTCTTAGCAATCACTCCATCGCGCTTAATCTCAATAATAGTTGGCGTAGGGTTATGGTATTCACGGTGTACCAACATATTAGCAATAATCTCTCTATAAATCTTATCTCTCAAAGATACTCGCAAATCACCCTCCATGAAGAAATTATCTGGCAAATGCTTCGCAATGAAGTCCATCAACGCATCATAGTCGTCTATAATATTGCCGTCCAATGTCAATCTGTCGTCGTATCTATCCACATCATTGATTCGAACTACTGCATCTATTCTATAATAAGGCAATGCGCTTTGAATAGATTCACGCTTACCAAATAACATCAGTGCCGCCAGTGTGAAGCCTTCTTGGTTGGTTTGAAAATCATAGCGATATAGATTGGCTTGCCTGAAGAAGTCCATATCGGCTAATGATAGCCACGGGTGTGAGGAGCGAGTATTGCGAATAAGATTTTTGGCTTTCTCTATAGTGGCAGCATTCAAATGCTCTAAGCGGAGATACGGGAAAATTGTATTCTCAGAATACTGCGTGCTTTTGCGTTGGTACATAGCACTGATTTCAGCATCTGTCTTTAATTCAAAATCTCCGTCTGAACTTCGATCGTAAATTTTACCAGCAAGGCGGTGTACCTGACTGCTTGATGGGACTTGTACCACAATCACCTTCTTTCCTTCTGTATCTACTACTTCTGGTTGCAACAAGAATGTGGGTGAAAATTTCTGGGGGTTATTGCTTGTGTTAGAAATGTTCTTGCACATTTGCTCTATCGCCTCTGGATTTACGCCTCGTTTGATAGTCCCGTCATCTTCCACACCAAGAACAATAGCTCCTCCGTCACGATTGAGGAAAGCACACACGGTATCGTACAAGTTGCTGGGAACTTCATTCCAAGCGCGCTTGTATTCTAAAGTGCGTGTTTCTCGCCCACTAAGCAATATGTTCAGCTCTTGTTCTGTCATGTGGTTGTTATTGTGGTTAATATTATTTATTGTTAATTCCTTATCTTCGCCGAAGGGATACCGAACCCTTAGTGGAGAGGGGATTGGGCTAATTGGTCGGATTGGTCGAATTGGTCTAATAGGGCAGATTGGGCTAATTGGTCAAATTGGTGGGATTGGTGGGATTGGTCTAATTGGTGGAATTGGTCTAATAGGTCGGATAGTGATATTATGGGGATACTACGGAGATACTATGGTGAAGTTTCGGTGAGGTTCCAATCAGGTTCCAATCAGGTTCCAATGAGGTTCCAATGATCCTACGTGGCATACAAGGGGCATACAACGGGATGCCAACACATTATGCTTGCGCCTTTTGCAGGCGTTTGCGCAAGGTGATGGTCAATGCTGCTACGGCAGCAAAGATGAGCATTATCCATGGTTCGCCCACAGGAGACTCTGTGGATGTGTTAGGATCGCTTGGAGTGATGAAGCCGTTCTTGCGATTGGAGATGCCATCTGGTGTGCTACCAGTGAAAGAGGTATTGGATTCGCTTGGCAACTCGTTGCTAAATGGCTCTTGCACAGATGATTGGTGCGCCGTATAGCGTGGTGCACGCATGGCAGCAGGCGCATTGTCCTTGCCAGTGGCTTGCGCCGATACAGCAGTAGCTGCGGAGCGTTGCGCTGCGCTACGTTGTGGCTGCTGCATCACAGCTGCGTAGTGAGCAGTAGTTTGCTTGTTGTTAGCAGCTGCGAC
>CALCGX010000003.1 GCA_937901225.1 uncultured Bacteroidales bacterium
CCACTACGCTATCAACCTCCTCATCGCCATCTTCCAACCCCTTCACCACACCTCTCTCCAAACGACGTGCCACACAACGACATACGTGACACAAGGATACTTGCTCATTTCCACCAGGTAATACAAACTCCTTTAGTACAGGCAGTTTGAGATCCATCTCATCCATCCAATCCTCTAAACGTGAGACATTTTCCTCCGCAAATGGCATATCAGCACCAGCTAGTATAGCACCCACATCAAACAAGCGATTTTGCACCCATCCTAATTGCAAATCAACCTCTTTCACCCACTCTCCTTCACATCTATTCAACGAAGCACGGAGCAATCCCACAAAGCTATTCAACTCGTCTGCTGTTCCATATGCATCCAAACGCAAATCTGACTTGCTCACTCGTTTACCCGTGGCCAAGGAAGTCCTTCCTTTATCACCCGTTTTTGTGTATATTTTCATAATCGCATTCTATAATTCCGTTTCCAATAATGTTTATCAAAAAAGACCAAACCCATTTGATATAAGTCAATAGTACTTGTCACACGTTCATCCGCACAAATATCTTTCCATGCTCTCTCCATTTCCTCGCTATGGTGTATATCATCCATCACCACCACACTTTTTTCATGAGTCTTTTCAGCTAGCAAATCAAAATAGTTCATACTTGCTTGATAAGTATGATTCGCATCCACAAACGCCACATCTACTCGCTCCAATCCACTCTGTAGAACCTCCTCATCTATCGCCCCCACAAAACACTCTATATTATTCATTCCTAATACTTTCCAATTTTCCTTTGCTATATTCGCCACCGCCTCACATCCTTCGTAGGTATAGACTTTATCTCGTGTATCCACACCCGCCAAATACGCTGTCGTTACTCCCAAACTGGTGCCTAATTCCACAATCGTCAAACCCTTATCTCCTTCGCGCAATTGATGCCCCAACCAATTGACCAACCGAAACAATATCTGCGCATATTTCGCTTTTGCCAAACTTCCCTTAGCTATATTCTTTACCTTTCTTTCATCTATCACTTGCTCGCCCGATTGCTTCACTCCGCTTCCATAATCCACAAATTCAATCACCTGTTCAGACCAGAGCATTCTCGCACGCACTCCTTCTATCTCCTCCCAAACACGATAGGCATGCCTGTCCGACATCACCATCCTTACCCACTCAAACAAATAGGGTGAATGCACTCCATGCCCACCCGTATTTCGGGCGGTCAGTTGGTGCTTCAACCACGAGCTCATACGATATAAATACACATTTTTCTTCATAAAGGCGTGCAAAAGTACTATTTTTTTTTGACATATGCAAAAAAAGTTGTACCTTTGTAGCAAAATTAGAACTTTTAGAACAGCGGCACGCCGCACTTAAAACTTTAGAACTCTTATGTTGCTCAACTATATTTGGATAGGACTTATTCTTCTCGCAGTCATCATGGGCTGCGTGCAATTTTTCTTTTTTGGGCAAAGTGAAATCTTCTCCGAGATTCTCAACTCCACCTTCGCCTCTGCCAAGAATGGTTTTGAAATCTCCATCGGACTTACTGGTGTGCTCGCCCTCTGGATGGGTATTCTCAATATCGGACAACAAGGTGGCGTAGTCAACACGCTCTCGCGCGGTGTTGCACCTTTCTTTCGCCGCATCTTCCCCGAGATACCCAACAACCACCCTGTCTATGGCACCATGTTCATGAATTTCGCCGCCAACATGCTCGGGCTCGATAATGCTGCTACCCCTATGGGACTCAAAGCAATGGGCGAACTTCAAACGCTCAACACAGATAAATCCAAGGCTTCCAACGCCATGATCATGTTCGTCGTCCTTGGTGCCAGCGGATTGACCATCATCCCCACCACCATCATGGCATACCGCGCACAACTCGGTGCCGCCAACCCAGCCGACGTCTTTCTTCCACTCCTCATAGCCACCTATTTTGCTACCCTCGGCGGACTACTCGCCTGCTGTGCAGCGCAAAAAATCAAGATATGGGACAAAGTCGTGTTGGGCGTACTCTTCGCACTCACCGCTCTCGTTGTCCTCTTGCTTGTCTTGGCGCAACGCTTGCCCGAAGAGACGCTCTCCTCTCTCTCCGCACTCATTGCAGCGGTCATTCTGCTGGGCGTCATCTGCTGGTTTATCATCCAAGCATCCATCCGCAAAGTCAATGTATATGAGGCATTTATCGACGGGGCCAAAGACGGTTTCAAGACAGCCATAGGCATTATCCCTTACCTCATCGCCATCCTCGTAGCGGTAGGTATGTTCCGCGCCAGCGGAGCCATGGGCTTGCTCGAACAAGGGCTCGCGCAACTCTTCGCTCTCGTGGGCATCAACCCCGACCTCTCCGCAGCCGTTCCTACGGCTATCATGAAACCGCTATCGGGCAGCGGAGCTCGCGGACTGATGATTGAGGCGATGACTACCCACGGTGCCGACTCGCTTGTTGGTCGCCTCTGCTGCATACTGCAAGGCACCACAGATACAACCTTCTATGTCTTAGCCGTTTACTTCGGTAGCGTCGGTATCAAGGACACCCGCCACGCAGTCGTTTGTTGCCTCATCGCCGACCTCATCGGTGTTATCGCCGCCTTCACCGTCGCCAACATCTTCTTCGGATAACCACACTAAACACTAAACAGTAGCGGCTTTGCCGCGTTCACTAAACACGAACATGATCACTTTCCACTTCGACAACATATCAACTGCCAACTGTCAATTGTCAACTGTCGACTTCCGCAAAGTCGAGCAATGGATCAAGAGCACTGCTGCGCAATATGGCTATTCCGTAGGCGACCTCAACTATATCTTCTGCGATGACGAGAAGATCCTCGCCGTCAATCAAGAGTTTCTCCAGCACGACTACTATACCGACGTCATCACCTTTGATTATACCACGCGCACACGCGTGAATGGCGACATCTATATATCGCTCGACACGGTTGCCACCAACGCCGAACAAGTTGGCGCACCTTTCCTTCACGAACTGCACCGTATCATCATCCACGGCCTACTCCACCTCACAGGTCAAGCCGACAAAACCCCCGAAACCAAAGCCCAGATGACCGCCAAAGAGGAAGCCGCCCTCCGACACCTCCACCTCTAACCTTTCCGCTTTCAGTTTTCCGTTTTCACTTTTCACCTTTCAGTTTTCCCCTTTTATCGACGCAGTCTTTCCGCTGTCAATTACATAGGACATACGTAGGATATACGTAACATATACGTAAGATATACGTAGGATAACCGAGTTGTTAACCTGAGAATGCCCTATCTTCATCTTGTTTCCCCCTACCTTCTGCCTATTTCTTTCCGCTTTCTATCTCGAAACCACCTCATTACCATCTCGATACCACTTCATTATCACTCAATTACTATTCAGTACTTTCCCCGTACTCCCCCAGTCTAGTGCTCGGCGAGGGCCCCGATGACCTCGTGTTATGGGATGCACTTGCGTTAATTCGCCAAGTATCCCTCGCCTCTACACGCTACACCCTACCCTTTCCACCTCCAGTTTTCACAGATACCCTGTTATCCGTGTTAATCCGTGAGATCCGTGGGAATAATAAGAAAAATGCGAATGCTCTTGCGTATGTGCAAATTTTTCTGTACCTTTGCAGGCGAAAAGGATAAAACCGAAAAATAATAACTACAAAATATAGATTTGCCTATGAAACATAGCGTATAATTGATACGCACATCATGAAATATTTGGAAAAGCATTTTAGCTTTATTTTGTCTACTTGAAAGTTTGGCGACTTAAAATGACAGACAAAGATAATGCGAAAATGTTCGCGCATTGGCGCGGGCTTTTTGTCATTCTGTCTGTCGGGTTACGCCAAACACCTCAAGTAGAGAATAACTAAAAGTACCGTGCTTTTTTATGTGCGTATATCTCTTGTCTTAAAGGTACAACGGAGTAACCGAAAAGCCGAAAATGAGTAGGGAGAAGATAAATAATGTTATATAAAACCCGATGCTCAATGGGATATAAGTGAGTAAAAGAATTATGAAAAAATTTTTGTTAGCTACAATATTGCTGCTTAGTATGTCATCTTTTTTGTGTGCTCAGTATGTAAATATTACTGGTGCTAAAGTCATTACCCAAAATGGAACTCACCAAAGACAAAAAGTGATAGTATATATAAAATTGACATCCGATGGTCTAAAAGCATACTACAATAATGGTAGTGACATAAAATGTAAAGTTACTGCCGATTGGAGCATTAGTCCACTCCTCACTCAAGGTAGTCAAACTATCAGTTTTTATCCTACATTTATGAATGGTGGCAGTAGTAACGGCAAAGCTAATGGAGCAACTATCGAATTTGAATGTGTAAATCATGAAGCTGCTCTTAAATTAAAAGAGAAAGGCGTCTCTGGATCTGACTTCTATATAGAAAGTTATATCAAATAATATCCTTGTATTTTTACGTTAAAAGTAAGTATTTAATACTAAAAATAAGAGAGTGTGTCTAAATAACATACTCTCTTATTATAAATTAAGGTGTAACCTTACATCACGATATTGACAATCTTGCCTGGAACGACGATGACTTTCTTTGGAGCAGCGCCGTTCAATTGTTTGGCGGTCAGCTCGTGAGACATGACAATCTTCTCAACCTCCTCGCGAGGAGTGTCCTTGGCTACCTCAATGGTGAAGCGCACCTTACCATTGAACTGAACAGGGTACTTCGAGTCGGAGCTGTCCCCTTGAGCGCGGCAGGAGGTTGATTGGTCGCGAAACCTTGTTGATGTTGTCGTTAAATATAAATCAGCGCGTAGGAGTTTTATATAGTTACTCGAAAAATTACACTTTTTTCACCTAATCACTTGCATATATAATTTTTTTTCTGTACCTTTGCCGTCGGTTTTTGTTCGCAAAAGCCGATTTGACCATAAAAAACATATTAACTTATATCTAATAAACACAATTATGGCTAAGGTTTATCAAGCTAACGAGATTAAGAACATTGCCCTCATGGGTGGCAGTGGCTCGGGTAAGACTACCCTCATGGAATCCATGCTCTTTGAGTGCGGGGTCATTAAGCGTCGCGGTACTGTTGAAACACAATCTACCGTCTGCGACTATTTCCCAGTAGAAAAGGAATACGGTTATTCCGTTTTTTCCACAGTTTGCAACATCGAGTTCAATAACAAAAAACTCAATATCATCGACTGCCCAGGTTCTGATGACTTCTGCGGTGGCGCTATCACAGCACTTCACGTGGCAGATACAGCTATCATCACCCTCACCGCTAACGGCGGCGTAGAGGTGGGCACACAAAACAACTTCCGTCGCGCAGAGAAAGCTAAGAAACCTATCGCTTTCGTTATCAACAAGTGCGACCACGAGAACGCTGACTTCGAACGTACCTTCAACGAACTAAAAGAGGTATTTGGTAACAAATGTACCCTCTTCCAATATCCTATCAACGCAGGTAAGGACTTCAACGCTGCCATCGACGTACTCCAAGGCAAAATGCTCGTTTGGAAAGCAGAAGGTGGTGCGCCTGAAGCAAAAGATATCCCAGAGAGCGAGAAAGCTACTGTAGAAGAGATTCGCGCTCAACTCCTCGAGTGGGCTGCTGAGTCCGACGAGACAATCATGGACAAGTACTTCGAGCAAGGCACCCTTTCTGATGACGAGCTCATGCAAGGTCTTCAAACCGTATTCGCAGAGGGTAGCATGTACCCAGTAATCTGCACCAGCGGTCTCAAAGACATGGGTATCCGTCGCCTCATGGGCTTCCTCGGTGAGATGACTCCATCTGTAGCTGATGCTCCTAAGCCTCTTACTACCGAGGCAAAAGAAGTTGCTCCAGATCCTAAAGCTCCAGCTTCTGCATTTATCTTCAAGACTTCTGTTGAGCCACACATCGGTGATGTCAACTACTTCAAGGTAATGCAAGGTACACTCCGTCCAGGTGATGACGTAGTGAACGTAGATCGTGGTACTAAAGAGCGTATCTCTCAACTTTACTCTGTAGCAGGTAGTATCCGCGTGCCTGTTGATGAAGTAGCTGCTGGTGACATCGCTGCTACTGTGAAACTCAAAGACACACGTACTGGCAATACCCTCAACGCTAAAGATTGCGAAAACCAATATCCTGCTATCTCTTATCCAGATCCTAAATACCGCCGTGCTATCAAGCCTGTAAACGAGGCTGACTCTGAGAAGCTTTCTGCTCTCCTCACCCGTATGCACGAGGAGGATGCTACTTGGGTAGTAGAGCAATCTAAAGAGCTCAAACAAGTCATCGTTTCTGGTCAAGGTGAGTTCCACCTCCGCACTTTGAAATGGCGTCTTGAGAACAACGATAAGATGATGGTACAATACGAGGAGCCTAAGATTCCTTATCGCGAGACTATCACCAAGTCTGCTCGCGCTGACTATCGTCACAAGAAGCAATCAGGTGGTTCTGGTCAATTTGGTGAGGTACACCTCATTGTTGAGCCTTACGTAGAAGGCGAACCTGTTAAGGAGGTTTACAAGTTTGGCAACCAAGAGTATCGTATCAACGTGAAGGATACTCAAGAGATTCCATTGGATTGGGGTGGTAAACTCGTGCTCATCAACTCTATCGTTGGTGGTGCTATTGACACACGCTTCATCCCAGCTATCCTCAAGGGTCTCATGGATCGTATCGAGCAAGGTCCTTTGACAGGTTCTTATGCTCGCGACGTACGCGTTATCATTTACGACGGTAAGATGCACCCAGTAGATTCCAACGAAATCTCCTTCCGTTTGGCAGGACGCAACGCCTTTGCTGAAGCGTTCAAGAACGCTAATCCAAAACTCTTGGAGCCAGTTTATGAGGTTGAGGTATTCGTACCAAGTGAGATCATGGGCGATGTGATGTCTGATATCAACGGTCGCCGCGGTATGGTGCTCGGTATGGAGACAGAGAAGAACTTCACCACACTCAAGGCATTGGTTCCTTTGAAAGAGATGTCTTCTTACTCTACTACATTGTCAAGTCTCACAGGTGGTCGTGCGACCTTCACCATGAAGTTCAAGAGCTACGAACTCGTACCAGGTGATGTACAAGACAAACTCATCAAGGAGTACGAAGCTACTCAAAAAGACGAGGATTAATCTTAATCCTAATATATTAACAAAAGACTGCTCAAACGAGCAGTCTTTTGCATTTCATATGGTTTCAATAATGTAACTAAACCTAATTCTTAAATTGTAATTCGCCATCGCGAAGTTCCACAATCACGGGCTGTTGGTGATTCACCTTGCCTGCAATAATAGCTTTGCTTAGTTCGTTGAGCACCAATCGCTGCAACGCACGCTTCACAGGGCGAGCACCGAACTGCGGATCATAACCCTCACGAGCGATATAGTCTATCGCATCGTCCGTAATGCGCAGGTCTACCCCACTCTGCAAGAGCATCTTATGTACGCCCTCTATTTGCAAACCAACGATGTCACGAATCTGGCTCTCATTGAGCGGAGTGAACATAATCGTCTCATCAATACGGTTGAGGAACTCAGGGCGAATCGTTTGCTTCAATAGTTCCATCACCTGCTGGCTCGTCTTCTCGTGGTCAATACCCTGCTCCTCGTTCTCACGGATGAGTTGGCTGCCGAGGTTAGAAGTAAAGATAATCAGGGTGTTCTTGAAATTCACGGTGCGACCTTTGTTGTCGGTCAAGCGACCATCATCCAACACCTGCAACAGTACATTGAACACATCGGGGTGTGCCTTCTCAATCTCATCAAAGAGCACCACGCTATAAGGTTTGCGGCGGATAGCTTCGGTCAATTGTCCGCCCTCGTCATAGCCCACATATCCTGGAGGCGCACCAATCAATCGGGTGGCAGCGAACTTCTCCTGATACTCCGACATATCAATGCGGGTCATCATATTCTCGTCATCGAAGAGATACTCCGCTAGCGCTTTCGCCAATTCGGTCTTACCCACACCCGTAGTACCTAAGAAGATAAACGAACCGATAGGACGTTTAGGGTCTTGCAAGCCCGCACGAGAGCGACGAATAGCATCGCTAACTGCCTGAATAGCTTCATCTTGTCCCACAACACGCTTGTGCAACTCCTCCTCCAAATGCAGGAGTTTATCCCGCTCGGATTGCATCATCTTCGTCACAGGAATACCCGTCCAACGAGCCACTATCTCGGCAATATCGTCTTCATCCACTTCCTCCTTGATCAGACTCTCACCCTGCATCGCATGCAAAGCTTCTTGTGCCGCTTTGATGTTTGCCTCTGCCTGTTGCAAACGGCCATAGCGAATCTCCGCCACCTTGCCATAATTGCCCTCACGCTCCGCGACCTCCGCCTCGTGTTTCATCTGCTCGATATGCGCTTTCTCATTTTGGATAGTCGCCACATAACCTTTCTCCTGTTCCCAACGCGCGTTCATCTCCTTCGCCTCAGCTTGCAACGCATGGAGTTGTTCCTCAATAGTAGCGAGTTTAGCTTTGTCATGCTCTTTCTTGATGGCTTCGCGCTCAATCTGCAATTGCATGATCTGGCGATTAAGGTTATCCAATTCTTCGGGTTTAGAGTCCACTTCTAGACGTAGTTTAGCCGCCGCCTCGTCCACCAGATCAATGGCTTTATCAGGAAGAAAACGGTCTGATATATAACGAGTTGAGAGCGTCACCGCTGCAATCAGCGCATCGTCTTTGATACGCACCTTGTGGTGAGTCTCGTATCGCTCTTTCAATCCACGTAGAATAGAGATTGTCGCTGCCTCATCAGGCTCATCCACCATCACCATTTGGAAGCGACGCTCAAGGGCTTTGTCGGTCTCAAAGTACTTCTGATACTCGTCCAAGGTAGTCGCACCCACAGCACGCAACTCGCCTCGTGCCAAAGCAGGTTTGAGGATATTGGCAGCATCCATCGCGCCACTGCTCTTGCCCGCACCCACGAGCGTATGGATCTCGTCTATAAAGAGAATTATCTCGCCCGCCGCACTAGTCACCTCCGTGATGACACCCTTGAGACGTTCTTCAAACTCGCCTTGGTACTTAGCGCCTGCGATCAGCGCACCCATGTCGAGGGAGTAGATTTGTTTCTTCTTGAGGTTCTCAGGCACATCACCGCGGATGATACGATGCGCCAATCCCTCCACAATAGCGGTCTTACCCACACCAGGCTCGCCGATGAGAATAGGGTTATTCTTTGTACGACGTGAGAGGATTTGTAGCACGCGACGAATCTCGTCGTCACGGCCAATCACAGGATCCAGTTTACCCTGTTGAGCACGTTCGCAAAGGTTAATAGCGAACTTCTGTAGGTTTTCGGTTTTGTTGTTCATTGTATTCATAGTTGTTATTGTTAGTCAAGGTCCTTAAGGTCGTTAAAGACTTTAAGGTCGTTACTAGGTTATAGACAAAACCCATACCAAAAGCGCTTGAACACAAAAAACACCTGCCAAAATGGCAGAGAAGACAAATATCAAAACACACCTATTCTTACTTTATTGACTCAAAAAATGATATTTTTTAATATTTTTTAAGAACAATTGAGCCAATAATTCAAATAATTTCCGTACCTTTGCACAAAATTACTGAATTCATATGAAGTACCTAATTTCTGGAGGCGGAACAGGAGGACATATTTTTCCTGCCGTGAGTATTGCAAACGCATTGCGTGAAGCTGACCCAAGTTGCGAGATTCTATTCGTCGGTGCGCTCGGCCGTATGGAGATGGAGCGCGTACCACAAGCAGGTTATCCCATTATAGGTCTGCCTGTTAAGGGATTTGACCGCAGTCATCCATGGCGCAATATCCGCGTTGTGATTGATTTGCTTCGCTCAATGTCTCAAGCCCGTAAGATTGTACGCGACTTCCGACCAGATGTAGGAATTGGAGTAGGTGGCTATGCTAGTGGCGCAGCCATGAAAATGGCAGCCAAGATGGGAGTGCCTATCCTATTGCAAGAGCAAAACGGCTTCGCGGGTGTGACCAACAAACTGCTCAAAGACGATGCGAAGAAAATTTGCGTAGCATATGAGGGAATGGAGCGTTTCTTCCCTAAAGAGAAAATCATTCTCACTGGTAATCCTGTACGTCAAAACTTGACCTCTGGCAGCAAGGAAGAAGCTATAAGATACTTTAACGAGGAATTTGGTGTAAATTTCAACACCGAAAAGAAAACCCTACTTATCATCGGCGGTAGTTTAGGTGCTCGCACTATCAACCAAAGCATTATTGCCCACCTCAACAAACTGATAGATAGTAACGTACAAGTGATTTGGCAAACAGGAAAAAATTATCTTGCTGATTGTAAGAAAGCTCTTGAGGCGTTGCCTCACAACAATATCATTTGCACGGATTTTGTAAGCCAAATGCCTTTGGCATATGCGTTGGCGGACTTAGTAATCTCGCGTGCTGGTGCTTCATCTATTTCCGAGTTGTGCTTATTGGGTAAACCTTCCATTTTAGTGCCTTCGCCAAACGTGGCAGAAGATCACCAAACACATAATGCGATGGCATTGGTTAAAAAAGATGCTGGCGTTTTGGTAAAAGACATAGATGCTAAAGACCAAATGGTAGCGACTGCTCTTTCGCTCATTCACGATACGGCACGATTAGAAGCATTACGTGCAAATATCCTTACGCTTGCCCTACCTGATTCTGCTAAACGTATCGCAGAAGAAGTGATGAAATTGGCGCAAAAATAAAAAGGTTGCGTTATAAAAAAGAACGCTGCATCGATTCGATGCAGCGTTTTCTAATTGAGCAGCAAGTATTACTTACGGATACCCAACTCTTTGATAATAGCACGATAACGCTCAATGTCTTTTGCTTTCAAGTAGTCAAGCAAACGACGACGTTTACCTACCAACATAGTCAAAGCGCGCTCAGTACCGAAGTCCTTATGGTTCTTCTTGAGGTGCTCTGTAAGGTGGTTGATACGGAAAGTGAACAGAGCGATTTGGCTCTCTGCAGAACCTGTGTTCTTAGCGTCATTGCCATACTTAGCAAAGAGTTCTGCTTTTTTCTCAGATGTCAAATACATTTGTAATTGATATTTAATTAGTTAAACAATAATGACCTCGCATGATGCTATAATCCAAACGATGTCACATCTACGTGCTTTTCTCAAAAAAGCGTGCAAAGGTACTACAAAAAATGCATATACGCAAGAAAAAACATAAAAAGTTTGGTTTTTGTGCTTATTTATATGTATTTCGATGATACTTCTACTATTTCGCCGCTCAAAATATCACAACCACTTTGCCAGTGAGTCGTAGTACTTGGGAGATACAGGAATGGATTTTTGATTTGGTATGTCCAATTCGGCAGAAATCATACCTTCTTTATCGCGTCGTAGTACTTTGATATGCTGTGGATTGATATAATAACTACGCTGACAGCGAATCAAACCATGCTTATGCATCAGTTCTTCAAGAGACTTCATAGACGTACGTAAAGGATAATCTTTTGAGCGGTCACCCTCCATATAACGTACGTGTACATAATTTTCATCTGCCTCAATATACAAAACTGCGGATGAAGCTATCATGAGTTTAAGTTTTTGAGTATTATCAACAAAGCGCATCAAAGTATCATCATATATCGTATCCTGCTCAAGCACACCTACGTATGCAAAAGCCAAATCAAAAATCACATAAGGGAAGAGCAATATCAGCAATAGATGATATAAGCATTGCCCCGTCATGAAAAAATAGGTATATTCACCATGATACATCAATGTGATATAAAGAGCCGTAAATAGACTCATAGTCATCACCTCTGCCACTTCCCATAGCATAAATTTAAACCAATTCATCTGTAGTGTATGGTGGATTGCCATAAGCACAGTACGTGAAATCATCATTACACCCAATAAGATGCACATAATAATCGTCGTATTGAAATTGAGCATACCATCGCCCATATTGAGTAACTCTACCAATCGAGACGGCTGATAGAGCAATACAAAACAAAGCCAAAAAATAGGCAGCACCAACAGAAAAGATAAATTGCTGCGCAATGAAGTGAAAATAGCAGGTAATTTACTCATATTTTAGTCATTTTATTTAGTGTGACAAAATAACGTACTACTTCATTTTGTCACAAATATACCAATTTAGTCACTGTATTTTGATTTTGTACAAAAACCATGCCGTAACATCACAGAAATTTCATCAACTGAAAAAATGGCAGTACCTTTGCAGCGAAATTTGAAACATATCACAAACTAACAACAATAAACTTATGGATTTGATGATGAAATTAGTAGCATTAGGCGACTCTATTGTAAAAGGAGTACTATTTAGTCAAGAAGAAAACGGACGATGGCATTATGCCCTATCAGATCATAATATGGTAGATTACGTAGCTGATCAGTTGCATTGCGAAGCCATAAATTTGGGTAAGATGGGATGCACCATTGAGAATGGAGAACGCATTTTGTCACGCAGTACAGAACGCCTGGATGGTGCCAATTACGTACTAATGTGCTATGGGGGCAATGATAGTGATTACAATTGGAAAGCCATTGCCGACTTCCCAGAAGCCGAGCACCACCCAAAAACTCCACTAAGCATCTTCGAAAAGACCTACGTGCGTGTGATAAATAAGGTCAAGGAAATGGGATATACCCCACTCGTTCTTACGCTTCCTCCAATAAACGCACAGCAATATTTTGAACATTTCACACAACACTTTGATGAAGGACAAAAGAAAAATGTGCTCAAATGGCTAAAAGGTAATATTGACACTATTTGGGCTGGACATGAATTATACAACGATGTCGTAAAACGTGTTGCCACAGCCACCAACACGCGTTTGATTGATGTCAATTCAGCATTACTTCGACAAAAAGATTATTTATGCGAAGATGGTATTCACCCCAATAATAAAGGCCAATTCCTTATTGCAAAATCCATTTTAAGCGCCATCTAAACAAAAGATATTGATATAAAATAGGCGAGCCTGCTCTATAGTTGGCTCGCCTATTTCATAGATAGATTTGCATATATAAAAAAAAAATAGTAACTTTGCAGCGTAAAGTTAAATCACAATGAAAAAGGAAATTTACATTATCATTCTACTGTTAGGATTCATCTCCTGCGGACATCAACCACACAAGGTTGCTCACATTACAGGGGAAACAGTCCTTATTGATAGTGCTTTCGATGCACTACAAGATAGTAATTATCTGCAAGTTTTAGCACCTATTAAGGCCGATCTGGAAGCTCAGTTAGAAGTTCCTATTGGCTATGCCCCTGTAGCACTCGAAGTGCACCAACCTGAATGCAATATGCTCAACTGGGCGAGCGATGCGCTATTGGCTATGGCACGACAATTGTCTTCAGAGCCAGTGGATGTGGCTGTGGTGAATATAGGAGGTATGCGATGCGAATGGCCAGCAGGAGATATCACTTTCCGACACGTATTCGAACTCATGCCTTTCGACAATATGTTGGTGGTGCTCACCCTAAAAGGTAGCGATCTGCAACAACTCTGCGAAATCTTTGCTTATAGCGGTGGACAAGGCATTGCAGGTATGCGAATCAAAGCCATTGGCGACAGAGTAATGCAACAAGAAGCCCTCGTCACCATCAATGGCAAGCCACTCGAAACAGACAAGACCTACACGGTCGCTACCAGCGACTACCTTAGTCAGGGAAACGATGGTATGCTGCCACTAAAGAACTACATCAAATGTTGGAACTCAGAGCAGAAAATCCGCGACTTATACATAGAGTATATCAAGCAAGTAAAAACCGTGCAAGCAAAGGTAGATGGGAGGATGGGAATTTAGTGTTTAGTGGACGCGACAAAGTCGCTACTGTTTAGAGTTTAAAGGCAAGAATATATGAAAAAGATTTATTTGATACTCGCACTCTGTAGTGCATGGGTGGCAGGTATGGCCTGCACCAATTTCTTAGTAGGCAAAGATGCCTCTGTGGATGGCAGTACGATGATTTCGTATGCTGCCGATAGTTATGCTCTCTATGGTTTTCTGCATTTTGTTCCCGCAGCTGATCATGCAGAAGGTGCTGTGCGCGAAGTGAAAGATTGGGATACAGGCAAACCCCTTTGCACCATCCCACAAGTGCCACATACCTACAACGTAGTAGGCAATATGAACGAGCACCAGCTCGCTATTGGCGAGACCACTTGGGGTGGACGTCCAGAGTTAGAGAGTGGCGAGGGTATTGACTATGGCTCGCTGATTTACATCGCATTAGAGCGTTGCAAGACCGCGCGCGAAGCCATCAAGTGTATGACCGACCTCGTGGCTGAATATGGCTATGCCAGCAGTGGTGAGACCTTCTCTATTGCAGACCCTAACGAGGTGTGGATGATGGAATTGATTGGCAAAGGTAAAGTGGAGAAAGGCGCAGTTTGGGTAGCAACCCGTGTGCCAGATGATTGCATTGCAGCGCATGCTAACCAAGCGCGTTTTACCACCATCAACTTCAAAGATAAAGAGAACTGGATGTGGAGCAAGGATGTGGTGAAGTTTGCTCGTAAGCAAGGTTACTATACAGGTAAAAAAGACGAGGATTTCAATTTCCAAGAGGCATATGCACCATATGATTTCTCGGGTTTGTATGTGTGCGAAGCACGCGTATGGTCGTTCTTCCGCAAGTTCTCTGATGATATGGACAAGTATTTTGACTTTGCGTCGGGCAAAACCTTCGTAGAGACAGGCGGTAAGTTCGCAGGCGAGCGTATGCCGCTGTATATCAAGCCTAATCATAAGGTGAGCGCACAAGAGTTGAAAAACTGCATGCGTGATCAATACGAGGGTACGCCATTGGATATTACCCAAGGTCCTGATGCGGGTCCATGGAATAGCAAGTTGCGCTATGGTTCATTGGGCTTTAAGTTGGATTCGGTGCAATATTGGTTTGAGCGTCCTATCGCTACCCAACAAACAGCATGGTCTTTTGTGGCACAAATGCGTGGCTACGAGTCGGCTAAAGCGGGTGGTATCTTGTGGTTTGGTGTGGACGATGCGGCTTCTACCGTGTATGTGCCTATGTATAGCACTATCACTGAGGTGCCTGAGTGCTTCAAGGAGGGCAATGGCGATATGTATAATTACTCGCCTACATCGGCTTGGTGGACATATAATATCGTAGCCAACTGGGCATATACCAAGTATTCGGCTATGATGCCAGATATCAAGAAGGTGCAAGCAGCTTGGGAGGATAAGTTCAATGCACAAGTGGAGGCAGTGGATGCACAAGTGGCTGATATGGACGTTGCTAAAGCTACGGAGTTTTTGACTAAGTACTCTATTGCACAAGCTCAGGAGTCCACTGCAGCTTGGAAAGAGTTGGGTATCTATCTGTTTGTGAAGTACTTGGACGGTCAAGAACGCAAGGAGAAAGACGGTGAGTTCTTGCGCAACGCATATGGCGAACCAGAAGGCCCAAACCGCACACCTTACCCAACAGAGTTTCTGCAAAAGATAGCTCCTGTGGTGGCTCACGAGTAAAATAGTTGAAAGATTATAGTTTAAAGGCAAGGAAATATGAATATACAAGAATTGCAACCAAAGGAGGTTTTCTCAATTTTCCATGAGATTACCCAAGTGCCTCGCCCATCGAAGCGAGAAGGCAAGATTATTGAATGGCTCAAAGCATTTGCTGTAAAGCATAACCTCGAACATACAGTTGACGAAGCAGGCAATATCATTATGCGCAAACCTGCAACTCCTGGTTACGAAGATAAGCCAGGCGTGATTCTGCAAGCGCATATGGATATGGTGTGCGAGAAGAACAACGACACCGTGCATGATTTTGACAACGATCCTATTCACACGTATATTGACGGCGATTTTATCAAAGCTCAAGGCACAACCCTTGGCGCAGATAACGGCATTGGTATGGCGCTTATGTTGGCAGCTATCACTTCGGATACATTGAAGCACCCTGCTTTAGAGTGCCTCTTTACGGTGGACGAGGAGACTGGTTTGACAGGCGCTTTCCGTCTGCAAGACGGCTGCCTGCAAGGCAAACAACTCATCAACCTCGACTCGGAGGACGATGGTCAAGTGTTCATCGGTTGCGCAGGTGGTATTGATACGCTGGCAAAGATGCACTACGAGCCTATTCCTTCTGTTGAAGGCGAAGCAAGGATGCAGCTTTATTCTCTCCGTATCAAAGTAGGCGGATTGATGGGTGGTCACTCGGGTGATGATATCAACAAAGGTCGTGGCAATGCCAATAAGATATTGGTTCGTTTTCTCTATCAAGTAATGAAGTCAATGGATATGCATGTGGCTAAATTGGACGGAGGCAATCTGCGCAACGCTATCTCTCGCGAGGCGGAGGCTGTGATAACTATTCCTATATGGTGTAAGGAAGATATCCGCGTGATGCTCAACCACTATATTGCTACTATTGAGCAAGAGATAGGAGATGTAGAGAAGGACTTTACCATGTCGCTTGAAACGACCGAAACACCAGATTTCTATATTCCTCAGGAAGATTCTGAGCGTCTTATCCAAGCACTCTATGCATGCCCTCACGGTATGACAGCTATGTCGAAGACCATGCCTGGATTGGTAGAGACTAGCACTAACCTCGCAAGTGTGAAGATGAAAGAGGATGAGAAGGGTGCGTTTGTTGAGATCAATACTAGCCAACGCTCTTCTATTGAGAGCAAGAAGCACGATATCAAGCAGATGGTAGAGTGTGCTTTGGCATTGGCTTGCGACGAGGTAACTCACGGCGATGGTTATCCAGGTTGGGCGCCTAACCCACAATCACCATTGTTAGAAGTGACTAAGAAAGCATATCAAGATTTGTTTGCTGCGGAGCCAAAGGTATTGGCTATCCATGCAGGCTTGGAGTGTGGTTTGTTCTTAGAGAAGTATCCATATTTGGATATGGTGTCCATCGGTCCTCAAATGTTTGGTGTTCACTCTCCACAAGAGCGCCTGAGTATCGCTTCTACGGGCAAATGCTGGCAATGGCTCCAACGCGTCTTGGAGACTTTATAAATATCTGTCACTAAACAATAGGTGCAAAGCGCCGTCTGCTAAACAATAGCCATTTGTGTTTCATACACAAGTGGCTATTTATTTCAATTTATTACTTGATAATAATAGTGGATCTATTCACCGTTTAGACAGCATCAACTGTTTGAATTTGCTATTGAAACGAATGTGAAAGCAAATTGCTGCCAATGCTAAACCTGCGATGAAACCGCACCAGATACCTGCAGCTCCCATCTGCAATGGGAAGGCACACAACAAACCCACCGACAAACCCACCAATATATACGATATAAAAGCGATGATCATTGGCACTTTCACATCTGTGATACCACGCAACATGGCAGCACCCACTGCCTGCAAACCATCCGCATACTGAAACAATCCCGCAATAATAATCAGTTGTGAGGCGATGGCAATGACCTCTGGATCCTCAGTAAAAAGCATTGGGATATAATTGCGCAAACCAATCATCAGCGCTGCACCAATGGTATTCATTACCAATACCAAATGAATACTAGCATTGCTTGCCATACGCACAGCATGCAAATCTCCCGCTCCCAATTGATGCGATACGCGAATCGTGGTAGCAGCACCGATACCCAGAGCTATCATAAAAGTCATATCAGCAATTTGGTTGGCCACTTGATGAGCAGCCAGCGCTTCCTTACTAATCCAACCGATAATCACAAACGATACCGCAAAAGTAAACGTTTCCAAGAAAGTTTGTGCGCCAATGGGAAAACCAACCTTTATTTGCTGCTTGATTGCGTGCCAACTGAAGTTACGCCACGAGAAGGTTTGGATATAATACTTCCAATCACGATGAAACCATATAGCTGCAAAAAAGCAGAGTGCCATACCTGCGCGAGAAATCAGTGAGCCTATACCTGCTCCCGTAGCCCCCATTGCCTCCACACCCCAATGACCATAAATAAATATCCAATTGAGGAAAATATTTAATGCGTTCATTGCTAGTGTGATAATCATAGCAACTAGCGTATTGCCCAGTCCCTCTAGAAATTGCTTAAAGAAAGTAAAAATCAAGAATGGTACTAATGAGATAACTATCAATATATAATAAGGTCGTGCAACTTCAATTACAGCTGGGTCCTGACCAAAATACTCCAAAAACGGAAGACAACCACCCAACAGCAACAACATCAATACCGATTGCAACAGGGCAAAAAGCATACCATTCTGAAATAGTACAGCTATCTTATAGTGGATTTCTGTTTGCTCCTCTGGACGTGTATTCATCTCGCCCACTCGAACACCCACCAGTGGCGTGATAGCCATCAGTGCCCCCATAGCAAACACCATCGCCATAAAGAACAATGCATTAGCAAAACTTACGGCAGCGAGATCCACTGTAGCATAATGTCCGACCATGATAGAATCAAACAATCCTACCAATGATGCCCCTAATTGAGTCAGCATCACAGGCAATGCTACACGAAGATTGCGTTTGTAGTATGGAAGATATTGTTTCAAGGACATTTTGTAATATCGTTAGAATTCTTGATATGAAAAAACCGAACCCATTTGGATTCGGTTTTCTGTTTTTGCGGAGAGAGAGGGATTATGGCCCATTTTAGCAATGTTCTTACCCCCTTTTTTATGTCTCTCATACCGCTAAGAATACGAATCCGCGATAAGTTTTTAGGAAAAATTATCTGCTTTTCACCTTCTCAAACATCTCATATTATTCTATCGGTCCTACATCGGTGCAACTTTTTTATGGCAAAAATGCACCAAAATCAACATATTTATATTCACCTAACTCGCGGATAACCAACAAAATAATAATTATTTAACTAATGCATACATCCTCTCTTGAACACTTCTTCTCAATTTCTCAGTATTGTGATGCAATAAGTGTAAAAACTATTAAATCAAAATATAACAAAAGAGTATGACCCTGTATAAAGTAAGGTCATACTCTTTGTTTTAGTATCTAAAATTAAATAACTATTTTACTATTACCAACTGTTGAGAAACAACAAGTTTTTTTCCTTTCTTGTCATAATTCTCGGTCTTAACAGCACCTATGCCTTTTGCATACCACACCTTATTCACACCTTCGCTTTTCGCAAAGCCAGATTTCATACTATATTTCTGTTCTACAACAAAACAGTCGTATGTTCCCGCAGGTGTTGTAATTTCTTCTTGTGCAATGACTTTATGTGAAGTCACGGTATGAGATGATTTAATACCCATTACCTCCCACTCAATGGTGCCACACTCCAATTCTTGTCCAACAGATAATGTAGAAGGAATAGAAGGTCCAATCTCAGTGAATTCATAAGCCAAACCATTCAAGATAGCAACAGGAATATTATTATCTTTAATGCTTGCACTTACTGCTACTGGTTTGCCTAAATCAAGTTTTGACAAAGAAATTTCATTAGTTTGAACAAGTTCATAATTACCATCACTGCCCGTTACCGCCTTGATAACGATAGTTGTTGTGCCAGTCTCACGACCTTTGGCGTCAGTTGAACGATAAATAAGTTCTGCTCCTTGTCTTAGACAATAGTAAGCATCCTGAGCATACATTCCCACTGCGAAGAACATAGCCATAAAAACAAAAAATGACTTTTTCATAAAAATTATAAATTTTAATTGACACCTACTCTTTACAGGATTTTCGGCATACTCCTGCTTTACAATT
>CALCGX010000004.1 GCA_937901225.1 uncultured Bacteroidales bacterium
ATAAAGAAAAGGAGGCGCGCAAGGATAAACTTGCGCGTCTTCATCGTGGTTCGTTCCGTGAAGCTCACGAGACGAATACCTATAATCGCAAAGACCATACCAAACGCGCATCTAAATTATTGTTGTGGATAGCGTTGCTTGGATTGCTGCTATTTGCGTTTTACTATTTGCTATGAGTGATATCATTCATCTTCTGCCCGATAGCGTTGCCAACCAGATTGCGGCTGGCGAAGTGATTCAGCGCCCCGCCTCTTGTCTAAAAGAGCTGGTGGAGAATTCATTGGATGCTGGTGCTCGGCATATTCGCGTGATTGTCCGCGATGCAGGACGCACGCTGTTGCAGGTGGTGGATGATGGCAAGGGCATGAGCCCTACCGATGCACGTATGGCATTTGAGCGTCATGCTACCTCAAAGATAAGCCAAGCCAGCGACCTGTTCCAATTACGCACGATGGGTTTTCGTGGTGAAGCGCTGGCAAGTATCTGTGCAGTAGCACATGTAGAGGTACAGACACGTCGCACGGAAGATGAAGTCGGTACGCGCATTGAGATTGCAGGCTCTGAGGTGATTTCACAAGAGATGGTGCAATGTCCTGTGGGCACGAATATGCGCGTGAAAAACTTATTCTACAATGTGCCTGCGCGACGCAAATTCCTCAAAACAGACCAAACAGAATTGCGCAATCTTATCACTGAGTACCAGCGTATTGTATTAGTCAATCCGCACGTACAGTTTACTTTTGTAAGCAATGATGAGATTATCTCCGAACTGCCTCCTTGCACTCAAAAACAACGCATTGAAGCGGTTTTTGGACATTCCTCTAAACCTTATACAGGGCAACTGGTAGATATTGCTACCGAAACCGAATTGGTACATATCTCAGGTTTTATTGGTAAGCCCGAAACAGCAGGCAAAAATAGCCAGCAGTACATGTTTGTGAACGGGCGCTATATGCGTCATCCATATTTCCACAAGGCATTGATGACCGCTTATTCTGGAATGTTATTGCCTGACCATTCTCCTTCATATTTCTTGTATTTTGATATCCATCCTGATGCAATAGATGTGAATATTCACCCTACCAAAACGGAGATTAAGTTTGCTGATGAGCAGGCGATATTCCAGATTCTATTGGCAGCTGCTAAAGAGGCATTGGGAAAATTCAATGTAGCTCCTTCGCTTGACTTCACTACAGAATCGCATTTAGATATACCGCAGCGTACTTTGGATACCCCAGTGGCAGCTCCGCGCATGCAATTAGATCCGCATTATAATCCGTTCAAGGCACAAAATACACGTACAGCACCTACAGGCTGGGACCAACTCTATGAGCGCCCTAAGAATATAGAAACTGCTGTCGCAGAACCATTATTCGAACCTTCTCTTGTTATAGACAATACGCCATTGATCCAATGGGACAACCGCTATATCTTGGCGACTACTGCTGCTGGATTGCTTCTGATACACCAACATCGCGCACACACGTGCGTATTGTATAAGGTATTGCTTGAGCAACTCAAAAATAAGCAGGCTGCTACTCAACCACTTCTTTTCCCTGAAGTGTTAGAGCTTTCCGCAGATGATTTGAGCACCTTAGAGCAACTCTTACCTGAGTTACAAAGTGTTGGATTTGAGTTAGAACAATTTTCTCCTATGGCATATGCTATCAATGCAGTGCCTGCGCTATTGGGGCAAAAGAATGCTTCGGATGCAATCTTGCAAGTGATTCATAGTGTGCAAGACACCGAAGCTTCAGTTACACAACAATGGCAAGAGATGATTGCACTTGGATTAGCAGAACAGATGGCTATTCCACAGGGAAAATCGTTAACAGAATTGGAGATGCGCGACTTGGTTGAGCGACTTCAGCAGTCGTCTTCCGTACGCCATCTGCCTAATGGTCAAACTATTAGCATCGTATTAACCCATGAAGATATACAAAAGCGTTTCTAAATTTATTGTAGTATTACTAACTTGCTGTTGTGCAGCATGTACACAGCCCAAGTTGCATACTTTGACCATCTTACACACCAATGACACACACTCTCAGGTGGAAGCGTTGGAAGAAGGCAAACGTGATGAGTTCTGCGGCGGCTATACTCGCCGTATGGGGTTGATTGCACAAGAACGCAAAGCTGATCCTAATCTATTGGTGTTTGATGCAGGTGACTTTTGCCAGGGCACACCTTATTTCAACTTCTATCATGGCCGTATAGAAATCGATGCGATGAATAGAATGGGGTATGATGCCGTGATGTTAGGTAATCATGAATTTGATAACGGCGTTGATACTTTAGCGGCTATTTTGCAAGGAGCACAATTTCCTGTGGTATGTGCCAACTACGATGTCAAAGGCTCTGTATTGGAGGGATTAGTATTGCCATACACGGTTATTCGTCGTCAAAACGTGCGAATCGGTGTGTTTGGTATTGGTATTGATCCCGCTGGTTTGATAGCAGAACGCAATTTCGCACCATTGCAGTACTTAGATCCTATTGCTACAGCACAAGATGTAGCAAATACCTTAAAAAATAAGGAGAAATGCAATGTAATAGTGTGTTTAAGTCATCAGGGAACACACCCAAGTACCGAAGGCAAACTATCGGATGTGGAATTGGCACAAGCAACTCGAAATATAGATATTATCATTGGCGCACATACGCACAAAACACTCACAAATGTCTATATTCCTAACTTAGATGGGGATAGCGTATTTTTGGCGCAAATGGGCAAATCTGGTGCAAGAATTGGTAAAATTCAGGTCGAAATATTAGAATAAATGCACATTTCTTTCGAAAAATTTGCATATTCCAAAAAAAAGTAGTTACTTTGCACTCGATTTCGCAAGAATAAATAAGAAAATAATAAAAATTAATATAATTAACAACTAAAAAAATTGTAATTATGTCAGCAATTGAATCAAAAGTAAAAGCAATTATCGTTGATAAATTGGGCGTAGAAGAGTCACAAGTTACTCCAGATGCAAGCTTCACAGCAGATCTCAACGCAGATTCTCTTGACACTGTAGAGTTGATCATGGAGTTTGAGAAAGAGTTTGGTATTTCTATTCCAGACGAGGATACTCAAAACATCAACACTGTTAACGACGTTATTGAATATATTGAGAAACTTCAAGCGTAAGTTCTCAAGTATTTTGACTTTTACCATGGACGAGTTTGTGGAATAATCCGCAAACTCGTTGGATGTATATAAGGATATGCAGCAAAAGCGAGTAGTAATCACAGGATTAGGATTGGTCACACCATTGGGAAATGATGTGGCAAGCACTTGGCAAAACCTCCTTCAAGGAAAGAGTGGGGCAGATAATATAACTCATTTTGATGCGTCAAAGTTTAAGACGCAATTTGCATGCGAAGTCAAAGGATTAGACATGTCCTCACTTCTTGATGCCAAAGAGTTGCGCCGTTATGATCGCTATATTCATTATGCACTCAAGTCTGCCGAAGAAGCCTTGCTTGATGCTAAAGTCAGCATCGAACAAGAAGATGCACTGCGTTGTGGTGTGATTTTCGGTAGTGGTATGGGAGGTATTTATACCCTTGATTGTAATGCTGGTGGCTTTGGCGCTGGTGATGGCACACCTCGATATAGTCCTTTTTATATTCCAATGACTATCACCAATATGGCTGCTGGCATGTTGGCTATCCGCCATGGTTTCAAAGGTGTAAATTTTTCCACAACTTCTGCCTGCGCTTCTTCTTCTCATGCCATTGCTAGTGCTTGTTACCAAATCCGTATGGGCTTAGCAGATATTATCCTAACTGGAGGCAGCGAAGCTGCGGTTGAGTGTTCTGGTGTTGGTGGCTTCAATGCCTTGCACGCTCTCTCTACTCGCAATGATTCACCTCAAACGGCTTGCCGTCCTTTCTCCGCTTCGCGCGATGGATTCGTGTTGGGCGAGGGAGCAGGTGCTTTGATTCTGGAGGAATACGAACATGCCAAAGCACGCGGGGCACATATCTATGCCGAACTAGTGGGTATTGGACTCACAGCCGATGCATACCATCTTACGGCTTCAGACCCAGAAGGTACAGGAGCAAAAAATGCCATGCAGTTGGCTATCAACGAAGCAGGTATAGCGCTCGAACAAGTGGATTATATCAATACCCACGGCACATCCACGCCGATTGGTGATGTGGCAGAAGTGAAAGCCATCCAAGATGTGTTTGGCGAACATGCTTATCATATCAGCCTCACATCTTCCAAATCCATGACGGGACATATCCTTGGTGGTACAGGTGCGGTAGAGGCAATCATATCGATTCTCTCTATGCAACACGGAGTAGTAACTCCAACCATCAACCACGAGGAAGGGGATGAGGACCCAAATATTGATTACAAACTCAATTTCACATTCAACAAGGCGCAGCAACGTGAAATCCGCTATGCTATGAGCAACAATTTTGGCTTCGGCGGACACAACGCATGCTTGCTCTTCAAGCGAATTTGAACAATACTAAACAATATTGAACATATTAAACGCGGCTTTGCCGCCTATATATTTACTGTTTTATTTTTTAAGGTATTATGATTACAACTAAGATTGGTGAGAACGCAGGTTTGATCTGGAATGCATTACAAGGTGGTGCTCTCACACTCAAAGCTTTGAAGAAAGCTACAAAATTGAAAAACGACGACTTGAACCTCGCTTTGGGCTGGTTGGCTCGCGAAGGTAAAGTTGCTTTCGAGGAGGCAGAGGAATTGACAATTACTCTCCTTTAATTACTACGATAAGGCTGTTTACTTTGTTAGACAGCCTTATTTTACCTGTCAATTAGGCACAATAGACGGACAATAAACGCACAATAACCACACTATTCGACTACTATGAATATAGCTATCGTGGGCGCATCAGGCGCCGTAGGACAAGAACTACTCCGCATTTTGGCTGAGCGCCAATTCCCTATTACTTCCCTTCGACTTTTCGGCTCCGCACGTTCTGCGGGCTCTACATATACTTTCTGCGGCAAAGAATATACCGTAGAATTGCTTCAACATGGTGACCTATTCAAGGGTATTGATATTGCTTTCGTTTCTGCAGGCGGCTCTGTATCCAAGGAATATGCAGAGGATATCACCCGCCACGGAGCAATCATGATTGATAACTCTTCTGCTTTCCGCATGGATGAGAACGTACCTTTGGTTGTACCTGAACTCAATGCTGGCGATATCAAGCAAGCCCTTCAAGAGGGTGGCAAACGTATCATCGCTAATCCAAACTGTACCACTATTATCATGGCAGTATGCTTGAAGGCAATCGAGGAACTCTCTCATATCCGCCGCGTACATGTATCTTCTTACCAATCGGCTTCGGGCGCAGGTGCTAGCGCTATGGCAGAGCTCGAAGAGCAATACCGCCAAGCCCTCAACGGCGAGGAAGTAAAGCACCAAAAGTTTGCTTACCAACTCGCATACAACCTCATTCCTCAGATTGACGTCTTTGGTGATGATGACTACACCAAAGAAGAGCTCAAAATGTACCACGAGACCCGCAAGATTATGCATTCCGACATCGCAGTATCGGCTACCTGTGTCCGCGTACCTTCGTTACGTGCACACTCAGAGGCTATTTGGGTAGAGACCGCCGAACCACTTTCTCCTGCGCAAGTACGCGAAGCTCTCTCTCACGCCGAAGGCGTACAAGTGATGGATGATCCTACCAAATCCAATGGCACCTTCCCTTACCCCATGCCACTATACCTCAGCGGCACGGATGATGTATATGTAGGCCGTATTCGCCGCGACTTGGCAAATGAGAATGGTATCACATTCTGGTGTGTAGGCGACCAAATCCGTAAAGGTGCTGCCCTCAATGCCGTACAAATTGCAGAGAAGATTATTAATAAATAACATATATAACCAATGAATTACCTTAACGAACTTAACCCTTCGCAGCGTGCTGCTGTGGAATACAATGATGGTCCTCAACTAGTGATTGCTGGTGCAGGATCAGGAAAAACACGTGTGTTGACCTACAAGATTGCTTATCTGCTAGAACATGGTATAAATGCGGGCAATATCTTAGCACTAACCTTTACCAACAAAGCTGCTCGTGAAATGAAATCGCGTATTGCTAACTTGGTAGGAGAAAGTGTGGCGCGCTATTTATGGATGGGTACCTTCCATAGTATTTGTTCAAAGATTCTTCGCCAAGAAGCCGAAGCAATAGGTTATACCAAGGACTTTACTATTTATGACACTACAGACTCCAAGTCTGTCATCAAGCATATCGTTAAGGATATGCAGTTGGATGAGAAGCAATACAAGCCCAATGTGGTATTATCGCGTATCTCATTGGCTAAGAACCGCTTGCAAAGTCCTACAGCATATAGTTCCAACCGTGAGTTTACCATGCAAGATCGTTTTGAGCGTATCCCTGAGGTGTCGCGTATTTATATGGAATACAACCGCCGCTTGAAAGCCTGCAATGCGATGGACTTTGACGATTTGTTGTTCCATACGAACACGCTATTTAAGAAAAACGAAGCGATCTTACGCAAGTATCAAGATATTTTCCAATACCTTTTGGTAGATGAGTATCAAGACACCAACTATTCGCAGTACTTGATTGTTAAGCGCTTGGCTGAGCCCCACAATCGAATTTGTGTGGTAGGAGATGATGCGCAATCCATCTATTCCTTCCGTGGAGCCAATATCGAGAATATCCTCACTTTCCAAAAGGGATATGCTGATGCACAGCTGTTCAAATTAGAACGCAACTATCGCTCTACTCAAACAATCGTAAATGCTGCCAACTCACTCATTCGCCATAATCGCGGACAAATACCTAAGTCGGTGTATTCAGAATTGGCTTTAGGCGAAAAACTGGTTTTGAGTACCTATATGTCGGATCGTGACGAGGCAACTGCGGTAGCCGGACAAATCAAACTGATCGCTCGTCAGGGAACGGATTACAACGACATTGCAGTGCTGTATCGCACGAATGCGCAATCGCGTGTGATAGAAGACGAATTGCGCCGATTGAGCATTCCTTATCGCATATATGGTGGCATGAGTTTCTACCAACGCAAAGAAATCAAGGATGCTATTGCTTATTTCCGTTTGGCAATTAACCCACATGATAACGAAGCTTTTGCGCGTGTCATCAATTACCCATTACGAGGGATAGGCGACACTACCGTAATGAAGATTCGTGAGGCATCTCGCAATGCGGCATGTTCGATGATGGAAGTGATAAATGATCCTGTGGCTACAAAGTTGGACGTATCTGCTGCTACGCAAAAGAAATTGACCACCTTTGCAGAGATGATAGGCGGTTTTGCTGCGGTAGCAGACAACTTGGATGCTTATGAATTTGCAGACCGAGTATTGCGCGAATCGGGTGTGATGCGCGATGCTAAAGCAGATACATCGCAAGAGGGTGTTGCTCGTTTGGAGAACTTGCAAGAGATGCTGTCGGGTATCCATGAGTTTGTGGAGCAACGTATGCGCGAGGATATCGCCTTTACACCTATGGCAGATTTCTTGTCGGAGGTCAGCCTACTAACCGATCAAGATGAGAATCAAGATGATACGCAATCACGTGTGACCCTACTGACTGTACACTCAGCCAAGGGATTGGAATTCAAAACTACGTTTATCGTGGGCTTGGAGGAGAACCTTTTCCCTTCGCAATTCTGCCAATCGCCTAAAGATATCGAGGAAGAGCGTCGATTGCTGTATGTGGCTATCACTCGCTCAATGGAGCGTTGCTACTTAACCAATGCTCGTCAGCGTTTCCGCAACGGACAAACCCAATTTTCTTCGCCTTCGCGTTTTATTAAAGATATCGACACATGCTATATCCAGCAATTGCAATCCATGCAAGCACCACGATACGCAGACAAGGTATCTGTTAAACCGACCACAAGACCCGCAGCACCTTCATCCCCTGTTGCAGAAGGCAACTCTAAACTGGTGAGTATCTCACGCAAGGTGGGTACTTCTACCTCCAAAACACGCAAAGAGGTACGTTCTGAATGGAAGAAGAACGACCGAGTGAACCACAAGGTCTTTGGCGATGGATTGGTACTGGATGTATACCGTGAGAACGATAACGACAAGATTGATATTCAGTTTGATGCTGTAGGCAAGAAGACCTTGCTCCTTACTTACGCCAAACTCACTCGAATATAATATGTACTTCGACGAATTAGCATTATCAGATCAGGTGTTGGATGCATTGTGGGATATGCATTTTGATACTTGCACACCTGTGCAAGAGCAGACTATACCTGTGATATTGGATGGACATGATGTGATTTCCTGTGCACAGACGGGCACAGGTAAGACTGCTGCATATATCCTGCCCTTGCTCACCAACTTAGAATACGACAATCACGACCCAAATAAACTCAATGCCATTATTATGGCGCCTACGCGCGAGTTAGCACAGCAGATTGACCAGCAGATGGAGGGTTTTGGATTCTATGTACCCTTCTCCTCTGTGGCTATCTACGGAGGCAATGATAGTGGGGCGTGGGGCACACAAGTGACTGGTTTGCAGAAGGGTGCAGATATCGTCATCGCTACGCCAGGGCGATTGCTCAGCCAAATGAATATCTATGATATTGACTTCTCGGGCGTGAAGTATTTTATCCTTGATGAGGCGGACCGCATGTTGGATATGGGCTTCTATGACGATATTATGACGATCGTTAATAAGTTGCCTAAAGAGCGTCAAACGATTATGTTTTCGGCGACTATGCCAACGAATATTCGCAAAATGGCGAAGGCTATTATGCACAACCCAGTAGAGGTACAGATAGCTATCTCACGTCCACCAGAAAGTATTCGACAGATGGCGGTGGATATTTACGAACCTCAGAAAGATGAATTCCTTAAGTTGCTGCTCAAAGATTGTAACCTTAAGAAAGTCATCGTATTTGTTGGTAAGAAACAACGTGTGAAGGAACTCGCGCGTGCGTTGCGATCAATGCATATAGATGCGCGCGCAATGCACTCTGATTTGGAACAGAAAGAGCGGGACGAAGTAATGTTGGATTTCCGCAACGGCAAAGTGGATGTGCTGGTAGCTACAGATATCGTGTCACGCGGTATTGATGTGGATGATGTACCATTGGTGATCAACTACGATGTGCCACGCGATGCAGAGGACTATGTACACCGCATTGGTCGCACAGCACGTGCGGAAAACAAAGGGGAGGCTATCACGTTGGTAAGTCCAGAAGATAAGCGATTCTTTAATAAAATTGAGCGATTCTTGCAGAAGGTTATAGATCGCGTTCCCTTGCCTGCCGAGCTTGGAGCTGCGCCAGATAGTAGCGTATGTTCACTTGCTGCTGACGACCGTAAGCAGTCTTCCAAGCGCCGAAAAGGCGGCTGGCACGCTGGGCGTAATCGCAAGCCGAAGCATAATCGCCAAGCATCTCATAAGCAATAGCGATATTGGCCGCAGCACATGCTGCGGCTTTTTTATCCTTGCTATCTACAATAGTAATCCACTGATTGATAGCACTATTCCATCGTTGTAAGCGAAAGGCATCTAAGCCCGATTGTAGGTCGGGTAATTCGTAGATATAACGGCGGGTAGTTTGCCAAGAGGGGGCGAAACTGCTTCCCATGCGGTTGCCCAATTCGCGTGCGAGATAGAGCAATGCCTCTTGGCGAGAAGGTAAGTCGCTGAGACTTTGTGTGCGGTTGTAGTGGAGTTGGCTGTCCCAGAGGAGTGTATCTGCTTGTGTGAAAGTCACTTCGCGCGTTTGACCTGCATAGTGAATCGTCCAATGGGATTGGGCATACGCCTGCAAGTAGGCATAGTAAGCACTCTCATCGGTAGGGAAACTCTCTACGATATCGTATAATACCAATTGGTTGAGTGTCAAAAGTGCATCTGCTTGATAATCCGTACACAAGCGCTCTGCTTGTGAGAAAGTGAGCGGGGTGCGGGTGTAGTAGTTGGTGGAGTGGTTTTGCGATATATCCATCAGTTCGACGGCATCAAACTCGCCTGTCGATTCCATGCTTTGGGTCGTAGCAAAAAGGCAATAGAGTACGCTGCGAGAGAGATCAATTTCGACATTTCCCTTGTTTTCTCCATCTAGTATGGTCGAGTGTCCGAAGTCTTGTGGTTGGGTTAAAGCATTGTTGACCACCAATATACGCTGCTTGCCTTGTAACTGCTGACGCTCGGCAGGATAACGCTCATCCACAGAGAAATACCACTGCTGTTGAGCGTTTACATATAGAGAGCAAAGAACCAAGAGCAAAGAGCAAAGACGTATTACTTTCGACTTTGGCAGACTAAAGTGTTTGATCTTTATTCTTTGTTCCTTATTCATTATTCAAAACCAGTTTATAGTTTGCGTATACGCCACTCTTTTGGATAGAGGTTGTTGCAATGGTTACCCACATTCTTCACGAAGCCAAGGGGTACATTCTCATAGGTGAGCAACAGCACACCCGCAGCCGCATTCGGCAATGAGAGTGCTTCACAACGGAGGTAACTGAGGGCTTGGTCAAGGGTGAGTTCTACCTTATTAAATGCTTTGGTATTCAAGTCCTTAAGCATTGCCATTGCATGTTGAGGTACGACAGTCTTACCGCGCAACTCGCCGATGCCGAAGCCCGTGCTAATACAGATAAATTGCGAATTGAGGTACTCAATGAGTTGTTTGTATTTAGCAGGGTATGCTACCACAAAGCGGTCCTGTTGACGGATGGTCCATTGGTCAGGATGTAGAAGCCAACTCTGCATAATATCCTTAAACTCAACGGTTTCAGATACTGGGTTCTTTTGCTTTGGAATACGGAAAGCACCTTTTGCTATACCTGATTTGCGGAAAGCGCAAAGGTAGAATCCCTCACCTTTGGTCTTGTGTGGATAGAAATGATAACCAGGTTTACCTTCGGTAATGCCCCACTGAGGATCATGTGCAATAGGTAATATTTCTGCGCCTAGTTCATCGGCAATCCACTGTGCGTTTTTCTCATTCTCTTCGCGGTTGAAGGTGCAAGTGGAATATATCAATATACCTCCAGGTTTGAGTGCATCCCACACATCATCCAATATATCGCACTGACGCTCAGCACATTCCTGCACATTCTTCATGCTCCACTCGGCAATTGCGCCTTCGTCTTTACGGAACATACCTTCGCCTGAACATGGAGCATCTACGAGGATACAATCGAAGAGTTCGGGCAGTTTGTTGCCAAAATCAGCCGCAGGATTGTGGGTAACTACGGTATTGCCGTTTCCCCATTTCTGGATATTCTCTGAGAGAACAAAGACGCGTTGGCGTACTACCTCGTTGCTGACGAGTAGGCCCTCGTTGCCAAGAAACTGGCTGATAAGCGTGGACTTACCACCAGGTGCAGCACAGAGATCGAGCACGATGCTATCGGGCTTGAGGTACTGATTAAGCACTTCGCCAACAAACATACTGCTGGCTTCTTGCACATAGTAGCAACCCGCATGGAAGAGCGGGTCAAGAGTGAATTGTGGACGACGGCTAAGA
Source organism: uncultured Bacteroidales bacterium (assembly GCA_937901225.1). Classification (GTDB taxonomy): domain Bacteria; phylum Bacteroidota; class Bacteroidia; order Bacteroidales; family Paludibacteraceae; genus Colicola. The sequence continues at coordinate 11,500 of CALCGX010000004.1, forward strand.
TAGTATCCATCTTCGTGCCAAGGCACCTCTTCGGTGTCGCAATCGAAGGTAAGATAGTCTAGTTTGTCGTTCAGACGAATAGATGTAACTTGTTCTGATTCAAGTGCTTGGCATAGTGCTTGCACCTCCTCGGGAGTCATCTGTTCGTGAAGATTTTCTATGAAGTCTAATGGTAACATCGTATTTATAGGTTGTATTTTGTACTACATTATATTGTATATAAAAGTACAAAATGCGTGCAAAGATACAACAAAATTTGCGGATTTGCAAATTTTGTGTAGAAAAAGTTTTAGGAGTACTAAAAGTAAGGTATTTTCTTGCGGGCGGAAGTGCAAAGTGTACCAAAAAAGACAAACACTATTATGATTAATAAAGACAAGGGATATGTAAATTCAACAACAGCAACAACTTATTGCGCGGCAATCAACTCCCTGCCGCGCTCGTGGGAACTTAGCTCGGCGAACTACCGCCGAGCACTAGACAGGTGGCGGTGAGGCAAGAAATACTCGAATTTTGAGGGAAGGGAGAAAGAATATATAAAGAACGACACGCTTTTGCGTGCCGCTCTAAACATTTAGATGATAATATATTTGCGCAGAATGTCACATGTTGTATTGTATTCTTCTAAATAAGTCTGTACTCTTTCTTTATCGGTCATGTGATTATTTCCCAAAAGTATGTCATGGAATCTTCTTGCTGCATTGTTATATATATCTTCAATTGTTTTTCTACAATGTGGATTATCTTCTCCTCCTCTTAAAGCAATCATTCTAAGATATTCATGCATTACTCGTTCAAATTGTTTTTGATACAATCTGTCTAAAGGAATAAATGTCTTGTATATGAAGATGTTGGGATTCTCCTTACTTATTTTCCCTAGGCAAAGACCATCAAGATTGAGCATTCCAGAATTATGACATTCGGAATCTTCTTTGATTTGTTCGTTCTCACTTACAATTTTACTACCTAATTGAAGTGCACCTGCATTTCGAGATAGAAACAAAGCTATTTTGTATTGTTCAGCTTGTTCATCTTTGATGAAGCGCTCATAATAGCGTTTGAAGAAATGCGCTTGAAAAACACTGATGACCAATTTATATTTTGATGTCATAATGTCTTTTTTTGGTGCCATTGTAATAATTTCTTTTCCCCTTTCTCCCTCGTATTCACAAAAGACTGTTACTTCAGGATTGTTCCACCATGCATGCTTCTTTATTATTGTTAGATATGTATATTTGTTTTGGCTTCTGGGATGTGTATAGAAATCAAAATGTCGCCATGGATATATGCGAGATTTCTGTGCACTTTTGCAGACTTTTGTTTTTATAGCAATATCATAATACTCTTTAACATCACGAAAATCTTTTAGGATTTCGCGGTATATTTCTTCATATGACATTGTGGAAAGAAGCATTGTAGTGTAATAGGTTACTAATATCGTATATTAGATTTCATTGGTATTATCGTATTCTTCCTTGTGTGTATAATATGATACTACTATTTGATATTTTACTTTAAAAGTTTCTGAATCTGTATCTTTTCTGAATATTATGAATATCGGAGGCCAATCATAATCGGACGAGTACATACCACAGGAATACATTTTATCGTCTTTTTCATTTTTGTGCATTGTAAGATTAGTATATCTATCCCCATATTGTTTTAGAAGTGCATTGAATTGCAATTCAGCATCTCGTCTTTCCCAAGAATCATATTCTTTGAATGCTAGGGCTTTTATAAATCCCTTACTATTATGAAAAGTAAAATATGCATATTTGTATGTAACACCTCCTATTGTTGTTTGGTAAGCTATCAATTGGTTACCAGAGGTTGATGTCATTACTTCTGAAGATTTGCTTTTTAAAATAGATCGTGCTTTATTCATGTCATCTCCAAAATTTACTCCACCGAAACCTTTTACTTCGTTTATAGAATCATAACTTGCAGATAATAACTTTAAACTTTTTGTTGCTGCATCCATTGCAACTGCATATGCTGGCTCTACTGCAAATACACATTTTGTATATGCATCTGTCGTAAATAATAACACTATTAATCCGTCACCTCTGCGAGACCATGTTTCTACATCTTCTTCAAAACCACTACGATGAATAGTAGCAAAAAAAGTACTATCAGCAATTTCTAATTGACTATATTTATCACTAAGGTTCTTTCTTAATAATTTACTAGACTCGTAATTTTTATAGCCAAAATCATTACTGAAACTAAAATAATTTAGTGTGTCATTTGTAAATTCAAGTGTAATATTTTTAAATTCTAATCCAGCATATAGAAATTTACCTTCATAATACAATGTTCGTATTGAATCTTGCCCAACGAGTTGAAATTTTTGACGTTGCATAATCTTCTCTACTTTAGGACGAGTAGATTTACCTAATGTAAATCCAAGAAATTGGTTCTGAATCGTTTCAGCAGATGCATGAATAGAAATAAATGCTAAAAATATAAAAGTTATTTTCTTCATATTATTTAGTTTTAATAAACTGATTTTTGATGCAAAGGTACTACTTTTTGAGTAAATATGCAAGAAGAAGAGGTATTTTTGTATTTTTTTACTCGCGGGGAAAGCAGCGAGCACTAGACTGGTGGCGGGATAATGCAAGAAATACCCAAATGATATTTGGGAAAATGAACAAACACTTTCAAAGAAAAGTGGACGTGGCTAGTTATTGAGCCTTTAGTAGCTGGTTATTGAGTTCGTAGTTGGTGGTAGAGCATGGCGCGGATGAAGGCTGGGAATTGGGCGTATTGTTTGCCTTTGCCAGTCTTTGGATCAATGGGCGCTTGGGCGTCTGGGTGTTTGCCACGAGTATTAGGCAATTGAGCCTCATAGCGACGGCGGAAATCCTCGAGCAATGTGCGGGATTCGTCTAAAGTATAATAGTCGGGGATTTGACTAATACGGCGTTCGAAGAGTTGTTGCTCGGTTGGTCCGTCAGGTTGGGCAGCTTGCAGGATTTGTGCTGCACGGCGACAAGATTCTTGCCAAGCGGTTTGATTGGCGAGTTCGGCTCCTTGGGCAGGGGTTTTCTTCCAATCACGAGGGTTTTGGATAGCATAGGATTCCTGCTTACCTTCGTGAATGATACGACCGTTGATACGGTATTTCTTTTGACGATTGACAATGTTGCTACGCTTGCTGAGAGCGCCGTGGATCTCGGCAATAGGATGGTTAAGGATAATTTGTGCCATGGTTTTTAAAGGGTTAAAAGTTCTAATCGCAGCAAGCTGCTGTTCTAATGTTCTAAATGATCTTATAGTGAAAGTTGCTGAATAACCTAAGAATAACCTATAAATCACCTATGAATAACCTAAGAATAACCTAAGATTTATAAGGGAAAAGGTTAAAAAAATATACTATTTAGTGGACGCATCTTTGATGCTACAGTTTAGTATTTAGAGTGAAAATAATTTTATAAATTATATGTATTAACATTTAAGTTTATCAATTTCCTCTTGGAGGGTATTGAGGAAATGGGCAGCGTGGGCGCCATCCATCTGGGCATGGTGGAACTGGAAAGATAACATCAATGTAGTTTTGAACCAACTGCGGCGATACTTGCCCCATATAATATACGGATTATTATATATACCGCTATACATGCCACCCGCAAATTCCAATTCCGTATCCACAATAGCCGAGGTGCCAATCACCATACATTCCTCAGATAAATCACGATCAATGCAGGTTTGAGCGACCTGAGCGGTATATTTCATATAATCATTGCAGTAGGTGTTGAAATCGCCATCAAAAGCAATATCGCACGAACTAACATCGCCTGTATGATTCTTGACCATGGTATTGATAGCAATCTTGTCGAACTGCATGAGTTGATTGCCTACGGGCAAGAGATAAAACTCTTTTTGATGAATTGCTGCTTTGCCAATACAATAATCGAGCAGCATATTGAACTTCAAATGCTTTCGACGACTAATTCGCACAAGATTGGTGACATCCAAGCGCTTGACAAAAACAAGCATGGGATTTGGAGCATTCTTCCAAATCTCGAATTGAGCTGCGCGAGGAGTATCTTGTGGATTGACAGAAATCATACAAAACAAAGGGGCAAACTACACCTTAAATAATAAAAATAGAATTAATTAAAGTTTCCTTTATTATTATTGGTTGTGGATAATGTGGAAAACTTTTATATTTGGTTCAATTAGAGTGAGTTATGTCTATGAAAAGGTGGAAAAGGATTGTTGATAAAATTGATAAGTTTTGATTATCAAATCTCATCAACAAATAAAATTATCGATTGTTGATAACTTTGTTTATAACCACTTTTTCAGTTTGAAAATGAGCAAGATAGCCACGGTAAAAACTATCATCAAGCCAATAGCAAATGGATAGCCCATTTTCCATGCTAACTCAGGCATAAAGTCGAAGTTCATACCATACATGCTGGCGATCAAAGTAGGTGGGAGGAATACCACATTCACCACGGTGAAGATCTTGATAATCTTATTCTGCTCAATATTAACAAGACCGAGGAAAGTATCCTGGAGGTAGTCTAGACGGTCGAAACCGAAACGAGTGTATTCGAACAGAGAATTGATATCCTTGATAATCATCGTGAGGCGAGGTTGGAGCTCTGTTGGGAAGAAGTCGCACTTGAGGAAGTTGCTAATCACGCGTTGTTTATCCATGATGTTCTGACGGATAATGGTGACTTTTTCCTGAAGATCCTTGATTTGGATCAGTACCTCTTCGTCCACTTGGTCGGTAGCGTTGATTTCACCAGAAAGTTTGGTGATAAGATCGGTAGTATCCTCAATCATATCCGCATCTCGTTCAACTCGCGTCTCCATGAGAGTAACCAGCACGTGGTAGCCCGTTGGGAAGTTGCGGGTATTCATGAGCATCTTCTTGACTGTCTCGTTGAAGCTGGCGAGTTCGACGTCGCGAGTGGTGACGAGAATGCTGTTTTTGAGGATAAAGTTGACAGGTTCTGTCTCGAAGTTATCTCGGAGGAAGTTGGAGTTCGCCACGATGGAATCGTCGGTTTGGATATAACGAGACGACATCTCGATCTCTTCCATCTCTTCGTCATCCTGAATATCGATTTTGAGGAAGTCCTCGAGTACGCCCTCTGTCTTATCACTTACGTCGAGCAGGTCGATCCAGATGATATCTTTCTTGTCAAGACTGCTGAGGATATTGACGCTGCGGCCAACTTTTATTTTGTCTTGTTTGTCTTTGTCTCTATAGAATATCTTGAGTTCAGCCATGGTGCACTAATTTTGAATTATGAATTAAGAATTTTGAATTAGTTGGGTGAGGGAGATGAATTCCTCTACACTTAGTTGTTCGGGGCGCTTCGTGAAGATAGGGTCGTTGAGGATAGGATTTTCCTTGCCTACTAGTCCCATCAACGAATTGCGCATCTGCTTTCGGCGCTGGTTGAATGCTGTCTTGACTATATTCTTAAACAGCGCCTCGTCGCAGCCCAATCCTTGGCGGTTGTTGCGAGTCATGCGAATAACCGCCGATTTGACTTTCGGCGGAGGGTTGAACACATGCTCGTCAACGGTGAATAAATATTCTATATCGTAATATGCTTGCAGCAGCACGCTGAGAATGCCGTATGCCTTTTTGCCTGGTTTGGAGGCAATACGCTCTGCCACTTCCTTCTGAATCATACCCGAACAAATAGGGATACGATCCTTATGATCAAGCACTTTGAAGAAAATTTGACTACTGATATTATATGGGTAGTTGCCAATCACACAAAACTCGCCGTCGGGATAGATGATATTGAGGTCGAGTTTGAGGAAGTCGCCCTCGATGAGGTGCAACTCAGGGTACCACTCTTTGAGGTACGCCACACTCTCCCTATCTATCTCGATAGCGGTAGTCTGGAGATTAGGATTTTTGAGGAGATACTGCGTGAGCACACCCATACCAGGACCGATCTCTAAGACACGGCCTGCTGTGATGGTTTCAGCAATTCGTTGGGCGACACTCAGGTCCTTCAAGAAATGCTGACCCAAAAATTTCTTGGCTCTTACTTGTTGCATTTTGCTGATGATAGTCGTCCATAATGACAGTTAATAGTTAATAATTAACAATTAATATTCTCGGTTAAAGGTATTTTTTTTGCATATTTGCATTTTTTTTAGTACCTTTGCACGCCGATTTGTTTATTTTCGGCTGCAAAAGTACAATTTTTTTTTCAAAAATGCAAACATTCGCCCAAATAATCACCAAAATAGTCGATTTTTTCTATCGACCATTTCGTAGATACATCCCTCAGCAGCTATTTCGCTATGCTGCTTGTGGCGGTGGCAACATGGTGCTGGACTGGGTGTTGTACTTCCTTTTGTACAATTTTGTAGTGGGTCATGACTTGGTGTATATAACCTTGCCTTTTTACTATGAACTCTGCCTCACGCCTCACATAATGACGCTGCTGATTGTGTTCCCAATCACCTTATTTACAGGTTTTTGGCTGAATAAATATGTGACTTTCACGCAGTCTTCACTCCGTGGATACAAGCAACTGTGGCGATATATACTGATTGTGATAGTAAATTTACTGGTGAACTATTTTGGATTGAAGTTATTGGTGGAAGTGTGTGGTATCTATCCAACTCCATCCAAAATGATCATCACCATTATCACGGTGGTGATAAGCTTTTTTGGACAAAAATACTTTTCATTTAAGAAATAGTACAATATAAAAATAGTCGTTTTAAGACATTTTTAATAAATTTCCTTTAAACATAGAAAAGGTAGAATTGCTTAAAATGTGTATTTTCTTCGTTTTAAGCGCACTTCTCATATTTTTAACATAGAGGTATTGTGTATGTTAAAAAAAAAGTGTAACTTTGCAGTCGCTATTGTGTGCGCGCGTGCGCACGTTTCGATGACGTGGAAAAATAATAAACAATTAAACATATGGAAGAATTTAATCAACAAGTAGAACAACAAGAGAAGTATGATGGTTCGAGCATTCAAGTGCTCGAGGGTCTGGAGGCAGTGCGTAAACGCCCTGCGATGTATATCGGCGATATTTCGCTGAAAGGTTTGCACCACTTGGTATATGAGGTGGTGGACAACTCTATTGACGAGGCATTGGCTGGATTTTGTAGCAACATCGAGGTGACAATCAACGAGGATAACTCCATTACCGTACAAGATAACGGTCGTGGTATCCCAGTAGATATGCACCCAAAAGAGAAGAAGAGTGCGCTGGAGGTGGTAATGACTGTATTGCACGCCGGTGGTAAGTTTAACAAAGACAGCTACAAGGTATCTGGTGGTTTGCACGGTGTGGGTGTGAGCTGTGTGAACGCGCTTTCTACCAAATTGCATGTAGAGGTACGTCGTGATGGCAAGATCCACGCACAAGACTATGCCAAAGGCAAGCCATTAGCTCCTGTGAGCGTGGTTGGCACCTACAACGAGGGCGAGGGTACTGGTACACGCGTGCAATTCTGGCCTGATGGCAGTATCTTTACAGAGACTGTTTACCATTACGACATCTTGGCTAACCGTATGCGTGAATTGGCATACCTGAACGCAGGTGTGCGTATCACCTTGACCGACCTGCGCGAGAAGAACGAGGACGGTAGCTTCAAAGGCGAGGTGTTCTATTCAGAGGAAGGATTGAGCGAGTTCGTTCGTTATATCGACGGCACCCGCACACCGCTGATTAGTGAGGTGATTCACTTGAATACCGAGAAATACGGTACTCCAGTAGAGGTGGCAATCCTTTATAACACCGATTTTAACGAGAATGTACACAGTTATGTAAACAATATCAACACCATCGAGGGTGGTACACACGTGGCTGGTTTCCGTGCTGCACTCACTCGCGTCATGAAGAAATACGCCGATGAGAGCAAGATGCTGGAGAAGGCGAAACTGAAGGACAAAGACGGTAATGCTAACATCGATGCGAACGACTTCCGCGAGGGTTTGACCGCTATCATCAGTGTGAAGGTGGCAGAGCCACAGTTCGAGGGTCAAACGAAGACGAAGTTGGGTAACTCAGAGGTGGCAGGTATGGTGTCTTCTGCTGTGAGCGAGGCATTGACCAACTACTTGGAGGAGCACCCAGAAGATGCAAAGAAGATCGTAGAGAAAGTGATTTTGGCAGCGCAAGCGCGTATCGCTGCGCGCAATGCTCGTCAGAGTGTATTGCGTAAGTCGCCTCTTGGTGGTGGCGGCTTGCCTGGTAAGTTGGCTGACTGCGAGAGTAAAGACCCAGCCGAGTGCGAGTTGTTCCTTGTGGAGGGAGATTCTGCGGGTGGTACT
>CALCGX010000005.1 GCA_937901225.1 uncultured Bacteroidales bacterium
CTTAAAGTAAGCGGAAGGTGTTGATTACCAACGCCTCCCGCTTGAGTGATTTTTTTTGTTATTTTTTTCTTCGTGCCGAAAGTTGTGCCGAAGGTTTGTAATGGGATGACTTTCTAATCGGAGAACGATACTATAGCGTATCACGATCATCAATGTCTGTGAGTCTTTATCTCAGAAATTGCTTGTACTAATTCACTCGCAGCTTCGCAATGGTGGCTATTGCTCTCTGCGATAGTGAGTAGCATTTTTTTTGCTTTAGTACGACAGTTTTGCCCCAAATAGCAGAGAGCAGAAAGATACTCAATGTCCTCCTTTGTAGTTTGATAATGGGCATTATCCTCTGTGAGATTCTGGCGTATCTCATCCAACATAGACAAAGCCACAATATAGTCACCTTTCAAGATTAACCATGTGGCTTCGTGCATTGGATTTTCGCGTCCTAAAATCTCTTGCTCATAGTAGCTATACTCTATCTGCTGTAGAGAAGGTTTTGCCATTGCCATCAGTTCATCAACGGTATGTTCGTAAGCAGGGGTTGTAGCCTTTGGCAAGAAATAGTGGGCGTATTGCTTATATGCCCATCGGGAAGCCTGTCGATATCCTGTGCGCCATGTAGAAACAGGTACAGCCATTACAAGAATACCAACCAATGCTGCAACTGCAGACAGTGAATAAATGGTGCGGCGAAGGCTGCGCCACTTGGATGGCTTGAACTCATCTTGTGTAGGTATGCGTGGATGGTCGGCAGTTTGCTTGCGCTCTGCTTCCCATTGATGCATTGCCTCTTTTAGACCGCGTGCACGGAAAGCGTTCTCAATGTCGCGTTCAAGTTCTTTATCATTGATATTCATAGCCGTATTCGATTAGTTTTTGTTTGATAAAAACGATTACTTTCTTCATACATTTCGACTTCTGGGTCTTTGCACTATCCGCACTGCTATAACCCAATTCTTGAGCTAGATTGCTCATAGATTTGTTCTCCCACAAATACCCCAGCAGTAGCGGTGCACAAGGTGGACCTACTTGCTCCACGAGTTGACGCATAATGCGTTCATGCTCTTCTCTTTCTATATGTGTTGAGAGATCAAAATAGTTATCCTTTTGAACAAGAACTTTCTCATTGGGTTGTTCATCAGGTAGATTCTCTGGCGTATCTACATCTTGCGATTCCACATGCCGGTGGATTATTTGATGCGTTTCGTTGTCTTCTTGCTGGTCATTGGTTTCATCGTATGACTGAACAAAGGAAATTGGCAGTTCACGCCGCTTGTTGATAATCTCCATTGCCACAAAGTAGCCAATCTCTTTCAAGTATGCTAAAAGCGACTTTTGAATATTATCTGCGGTCAGACGCTCAGTCAGTATATGTTGTTGCAAACGAATAAAGGCTTCTTGGTAGGCGTCATCTATGTAATTAAGATCAAGATGCGTTCGATAGCAGACTGATTGTTCAAATGGTACTCGCCAGGCGTAGTACGCCTCGCGAATGCCATCTTGATTATTATCCAGAAACGACTGTATGATTTCTTTGTCGGTCATATTCTTCTTGTTTGTTGCCTATATCCTCTCTCCCATTGCGCTTGCTACCTGATGGTTATACCACCACAGAAAATCTTCGTACTGTTTGTCGGTTACAATGTTCAAAGCGTGAAACACTTCCGCGACTTTTTCTCCCAATTGTAGTACAGTTTCATAACTTATAGGCAAGGTCACTGCGGCTTTATCTTTGTTGGCATAGACAATACATTTCACATGGCGGTTATCTACTTCTTTCACAACAGCTTTGGTTGGTTTCACCACTTTGTTTTTTCCATCAATTGTCAGTGTCACACTTGGAATGTTGCTGGGTAGAGCTGCTACCATTTGACGGTTGTCTGCAAATCCGATTGCGCTCATTAGGCAGAGTGCGAGAGCCATCATTGTTTTTCTCATATCACATAGAGTGTTTTATATCCCATTTTGTTGTTTTACTTGGGATTAGGTTATGAACGGCATTATTGCCCTTCACCTCTATGTGATAAGTTTTCGGGTAGAAGTAACCCTTATGGTGATTTTTTTTGTTTTTTTCACCTCATTGGACTTTTTTGTAGATATTGTAGGGGCATCTACTAATGAATAAAATAGGTCGTATCAGTAATAAGGGAATCGGTATCTGGATTTACATAATTATGGATATGATATGCTGAATATATGCCTCCGTTATCATGGACTTGGTATCCGTAAATTCCGCACTCAGACACGTTGTGGTGCTAAAATTTAGCATTTTGATATTTTTGTGCAGAAGATTGAATATTCGAGTGAGAAATTTCTTTTAGAAATATTATTTTTAAAAACCACATTCATCAATCATATCATCTATATTACCACCATTATTTCTCCACTTCTCATAATCATCTCCACCTAAAGCATAATAAGTTTCACGTTCATAATCGGTATCATCTATATAACAATCATCATTATGTTCTTCTAGTATAGCTAGCTGTGACTCAAATGCTTCTCGCAGCGGCAAGTATAAATCACCATTGGTGTCTATCAACTCGTCAATTACATTTTCAGTTACTTTAAGTACTCCTTCTGAAATCAGATATTTAACATAAAACATGCCTTTCTCATCTTCTATGATTTCTTGTAATGTTTTTCCTTCATATAACGAGCTAAATATTATATCATTATCTTGATACGCAAACATAAAACCATTATAAGTAGAAATGGTATCATCCAAGCATGTTATGGGGTTAAATTGTAGGAATTTGTCTTGATATAATTTAATACTTCTTTGGACAGATGAAAAATGTGCTATGTTATTTGGAAAAACAGTATCGGCAATAAATATCTTGTTTTCAAAGATAAGTTCGCTTAATATTTCTTTACCATAAAAATATAATGCATCTTCAATCGTATGACCTGCATATTTCCCTTGTTCTAATATATCAGTTCCTCTTTTGTATATAGGACCTGTAAAAAGCATTGCATCGTCACAATAATAGCTATACTTCCAGCCAGGATTGTAGTAACGTTTATCCTCAAAAGCCCAACCATAAGATAGTTCTTTTCTAATCTCATCTTCAGTAAAAATAAGAGGTATTGTTAATGCTCCTGTTTCTATATCTATAGCTCCGCATCTTGTATAGCAATTCTTTTCTATATTATAACTATTCTCTAAACAGATGATAACATATCGATTATCATAAGCAATAAATTTAAAATTATCGAAATGAGAAGTTATATTTTTTTGCTCAAAAATTAATTTTCCATGCATATCAATCGAACCATGACATGTACTTTTTAATTCAAAAATGGTTTGTCCATACTTATTAATCAAACCCAAATATTTATGATAGATTTTTGGGGCATCTGCATTCTCATTATAATAGAATTCATGCTCATACTTATTCCGTGAGGAAACGAAATCATCATCTTCTTCATTATCATATACTTCATAATTTTGATAAATATCATCTCCATGACAAACTATTAATCCTTCTCCTTCTATTTGTTTGTAGAAAATTCTTAGATATTTAGATGCAATATAATCAACAGAATTGCGAAAACGGGGTTTAAAGATATTGCCATTTCTATCTATGATATCTATATCCCAAGAATCTTCTTTGATTGCAAATAACCCCTCATATTTAGATGTCTGATAATCTTCTGTCTCCTCGTAATATTCCATCAATAAAGACTCATTGTTATTATGCGAAAAATAGGTATCAACATTATCTAAAATGGATGGCAAATATTCTTCTTGTACCACAGGTTCTATGCCTCTTTGTTTTATCTCGACACATACAAACTCATACATCTGTTTTAGTTCTACTAGATAGTTGCTAAATATTGTTTCATTAAATGTATGTTTAGTAACGATTGATTGAGGATAATGGATTATAGAACTTAGAATGTATTGTTGTGTTTGTAGAATTTTCTCACGAATAACATTAGCTTCATTATTTTCTATCGTATACAATCGATATGCCATTCGTGCTGATCCAAATCCACTCATTACTGGTATTGAATATGCAAGAAGAGCACTACAATCTTGATAATTTTCGACCTCTGCATCACCATTTATCGTACTACATGTTTTGGCGTGTCTTTCTCTCTTTGATGTATATTTATCACAATTATTATCAGCAAATAATATGTTTGATGTAAATATAGTACAGCCACATATTGTAAGATACTGTCTAGGATTAAAATCTGACTTATTAACTATAATTTGTGGAGTCTCCTCATTTTGGAAGAATATAATCGGTATAGTTTTATATACAACCATCTCGCCATCTGTTGTATATGGATTTTCCTCTCTTTTAATAGATCCAATATAACATGTGCAACAAGATTGATCCAAGTATTCTATTATCGAATTAGGGAATTTGGAATAGTGCTTTGCACGTTCCTGCGCATCTTCAATAACTTTATTATCATCTAATAAAAAAGGATGATAATGTAGAAATGGATGATTAATAATATCATTCAATAATTTGTCAAAACTTTTGGTCGAATCCATAAATCAAGATGTGTTATATACAATTAAATTTTTTGAACATTGTTTATTTTGACAATGTTAGTTTATATCAACTTACATTGCCTTCTATACCCCGTTGTTCAAATAGGAGCTCAGGACAAAATCACTGCATCTTTTTTTGCAGAAAAGGATATACACAAGACATCAAATGGAATCATCCCATAGTCAAATGTCGACGTTGGAGGGCGGTGAGTACACTTTCAGAGGCGATGGAGTTTAGACCACGGAAACTAGTGCGGCTCTTTAATTCGGCAAGCGACATAGAAAGCAGCAACTTAGCAATGCACTCATCAGCAAACGAGTTGCTGACAACATTGACCCCTGTAAAGTCAAGCACAACGCGATCGTTCTGCTCAATCATCGGCAACAAATCCTCACGCACACGCTTACCTAATGGACGTGTACCTAAATTTTCTCCGTATTCCTTAAAACTGAATGTTACCATCGTAAGACTTGTATTTAGTCTATTTGGGTGCAAAGTTACACTTTTTTTTCGAGATATGCAAGAAAAATCGCTTTTGAGGTGATTTTTTCTAAAAAAACAGATAAGTCAATGGTCTCAGGAAAAGAGTCAACATTTTTAGGAACAGAGGAAACCTTTTTAGAATCTTAACAAATAGCACTTTTTAGTCACGGAGAGTTGAGTCGGATTTCTCTTGGTCGTCGCTCGGAGTTCTCTCGGTAGAATAAGAGTAGGTATAAGAAAGGCAAAAGAGATGCCAATCTTAATAAAAAGCACTTTTTCCAATTTGCTATTCTTAGGTCGTTCTTTGGTTCGTCTTTGGTTCATCCTTGGTCTTTGACACGGAGTATATATATAAGGTACAAGGAGAAGAATTCTTAATATTCGTATTGTTTAGTGGACGGCACAAGGTGCCTACTGTTTAGGGTTTAGAGGCTAGGAAGGGCAGCAGAGCTACGGTGTAAAGTGTAAGATGTAGGGTGTAAAGTGTAAAGGCAAGAAAACAATAAGAGGCGTGCTGGAGCACACCTCTTATTATATATAGCGATAACCTATATCCGATTACCGTTTCCCGAAGGGGATTAGTCTTTGAGTTTTGCGCAGAGGTACTCGCGGTTGAGGCGAGCGATGTTAGCCAAAGATACTTGTTTTGGGCACTCAGCAGCACATGCACCTGTGTTGGTACAGTTACCAAAGCCCAACTCATCCATCTTAGCCACCATAGCCTTAGCACGAGCAGCTGCCTCTACCTTACCTTGTGGCAAGAGAGCCAATTGGCTAACCTTAGCAGAAACGAACAACATAGCAGAGCCGTTCTTACATGCAGCAGCACAAGCACCGCAACCGATACAACTTGCAGCATCCATTGCCTCGTCAGCGTGAGCCTTAGGAATTGGAATTGCGTTTGCATCAGGTACACCACCTGTATTAACTGAGACGAAACCACCAGCTTGCATGATCTTGTCGTATGCCTCGCGGTCCACCATCAAGTCCTTGATTACAGGGAATGCACGGCTACGCCATGGCTCGATTGTGATAGTCTCGCCATCTTTGAACTTACGCATGTGCAATTGGCAAGTGGTGATAGCGCTGTCTGGTCCGTGTGGGTGACCGTTCACATACATAGAGCACATACCGCAGATACCCTCACGGCAGTCGTGGTCGAATGCGATAGGATCTTTGTGCTCGCTGATGAGTTGCTCGTTGAGGATGTCAATCATCTCCAAGAACGAAGCACCTTGGAAGATGTGTTTGAGTTCGTAGGTCTCGAAATGACCTTCTGCCTTTGGTCCAGCTTGACGCCAAACCTTCACTTTAATATCAATATATTGATCCATAATGCTTAGCTCTTATAGTTACGAGTTTTACGTTCGGTGAATTCATAGTCGAGTGGCTCTTTGATAAGCTCTGGTTCGCTGTCCTCGCCAGTGTACTTCCAGCAAGCTACATAAGAGAACTTATCGTCTTGACGCATTGCCTCGCCCTCTGGAGTTTGATACTCCTCACGGAAGTGGCCACCGCAAGACTCCTCACGGTTCAAAGCGTCAACTGCCATCAAACGACCAATCTCGATAAAGTCAGCAAGACGGAGAGCCTTCTCCAACTCGTTGTTGAGTGAGTTAGCCTCACCTGGGATATATACATTGCTCCAGAACTCTTTCTTGATTGCGTCGATCTTCTCAACAGCAGTCTTCAAGCTCTCAGCGGTACGACCCATACCAACGAAGTCCCACATCACAAGACCCAACTCTTTGTGGATAGAATCCACAGAGCGGTTACCTTGAACAGCCATGAGCTTCTCGATCTTCTCGGTGATACCCTTCTCAGCCTCAGCGAACTCTGGGAGGTCGGTAGACATACGTGGAACGCCGATTTGGTCGCTCAAGTAGTTTTGGATAGTATAAGGCAATACGAAGTAACCATCAGCCAAACCTTGCATCAACGCAGAAGCACCGAGGCGGTTAGCACCGTGGTCAGAGAAGTTAGCCTCACCAATACAGAAGAGACCCTTCACGCTGGTTTGCAACTCATAGTCAACCCAGATACCACCCATGGTATAGTGGATAGCAGGGAAGATCATCATTGGCTCCTCGTATGGGTTCTCGTCCACGATCTTCTCGTACATTTGGAAGAGGTTACCATATTTAGCCTCTACTACATCCTTGCCAAGGCGTTGGATAGCGTCAGAGAAATCGAGGAACACAGCCAAACCAGTGTTGTTAACACCATAACCCTTGTCGCAACGCTCTTTAGCAGCACGTGAAGCTACGTCACGTGGCACGAGGTTACCGAATGCAGGGTAGCGGCGCTCCAAGTAGTAGTCGCGATCCTCTTCTGGGATATCACGACCCTTGATCTCACCGCGTTGGAGGCGTTGAGCGTCCTCGAGTTTCTTAGGAACCCAGATACGACCATCGTTACGGAGTGACTCAGA
>CALCGX010000006.1 GCA_937901225.1 uncultured Bacteroidales bacterium
ACCCGCATGATGGGTTGGGGCGAAGCCTTGGCGGCTAAGTTCAAACTCGTCTTCTCCATCAACACTTCTGCTGCGGTACTCGGTTTGGGTTATATCATCGGCCTCAAGTATGCAGCCGTTATCTGCGCGGGCTCGTTCTTCGTATGGTGGGTATTGCTCCCACTCCTTGGCAACGTGCCTGGCATGGAAGCTACTGACCCACAAAACCTCTTCCTCGACTACGGTCGCAATATCGGTATCGGTGCCATTGCTATGGCTGGTCTCATCGGTATTGTCAAGAGTTGGGGCGTGATTAAGTCTGCTGTCGGTTTGGCAGGCAAAGAGCTCGGCGGCAAGGGCAAACAAGTCATCGAGGCGTCTCTCCGTACCGAGAAAGACCTCAGCATGAAGTTCATCGTCTTGGCTATTGCCGTGGCATTGCTCGTGACCCTCGTCTTCTTCTGGCTCGGTGTATTGGGCAATATCTGGCAAGCATTGGTGGCTTTCCTCGTGGTGGCAGTCATCGCTTTCCTCTTCACTACCGTAGCCGCTAACGCCATTGCTATCGTAGGTAGCAACCCTGTTAGTGGTATGACATTGATGACCCTTATTATCGCTTCTGTGATCTTCGTGGCGGTAGGCATGAAGGGTTCAAGCGGCATGGTCGGTGCCATGGTGATTGGTGGTGTCGTTTGTACCGCTTTGTCTATGGCAGGTGGCTTTATTACCGACCTCAAGATCGGTTACTGGATTGGTACCAGCCCATACAAACAAGAGACTTGGAAGTTCCTCGGCACCCTCGTGAGTGCCGCTACCGTAGGTGGTGTGATGATTATTCTGAATAAGACCTATGGTTTCGTAGGCGAGAATGCCTTAGTGGCTCCTCAGGCTAATGCGATGGCTGCGGTCATCGAACCATTGATGAGTGGTCAAGGTGCACCATGGATGCTCTATTTCGCAGGTGCCGCTTTGGCATTGATTCTCAACTTCATGGGTGTACCTGTGTTGGCATTTGCCTTGGGTATGTTCATCCCATTGAGCTTGAACACCCCATTGCTCGTAGGTGGTGCTATCTCATGGCTCGTTAGCCGTAAGCGCGAGAAAGATGGCGAGAAAGCAGAAGAGTTGGCTGGGGCTCGCAACGAGAAGGGCACTTTGATTGCTTCTGGTTTCATCGCTGGTGGTGCATTGATGGGTGTGGTAAGTGCTTTGATTAAGTTCTGTGGCGTAGAGTGCTACTTAGGCACTTGGGCTGCAAGCAACGGCGCCGCCCTCGTCGGCGTAGCAGCGTATGTGGCGCTGATTGTTTACTTCATTCTTGCTAGCAAGAAAACCAAATAAGCGCTTTGCGCTATTAACTTTTCAATATTAAACAGCCGCAGGGGAAACCTGCGGCTGTTTTTGTATCCTTCTATATATTTCAAATAATAGATGATAAGGATTCTTATTATCTAATAAAATAAATCATACTACGGCTTATAATAACTTTGTTCTAATATCTTTTGTGCATCGTTTTCGTTCATTAATTCATGTAATGTAACTTTCTTATTATTGCGCATATAGCAATCTACAATACGCCATCCTACCCATTGACCTAATCGTCCTGGCGAGTCTTGTGTCACTTCTGATGTAAATGGTCCATCGTTGATATACGAACTTAATACACTCGATTCAGTCTTAAATAAATCCCGCTTCTCCATAATCCGATTCCAAATAGCTTTCTCATACGTTTTACACCAATCCCATTGTTCTTTTGAATAGCCAATCAATTCCCATGCAGGCTCATCGGGCAACAATTGGCTAAGCAAAAATAACTGTTTTCCGCGGAATATCATTTGTTCTAATAACCTGTTATACTTGCTGTTATACGGAATATTATATGCCAAATACATACTCAGCACATCGACAGCGACACATGCTTTGCGCATAGTTTGTTTTTGATAGTCATAAACCACCTGATTATAATATGGGTACTCGCTTCCTAGGTACATATCTATGCCTACACCTATGATATCTTCGTAATACATAACAGATGAGTTAAATCCTGAAACAAACAGATATAGAGTAGGGATTTTCCAATCGGGATACAGATGATGTAGACGTGTAAATCCCATATTCAATGTTTCTTGCAGACTATCTACATTTGCAAATAGTGATTGCGCTTTAGCATTAGTCTGTGCAAATCCCATCGCGGTATCGGTCAAAAACTGTGCATACATCTCACACAAATAAGCTGTATCTTCGGTTGGAATACCCAAAATACCTTCTACGAATATCGGCATAAATGATTCGTAATCGTCATACAGCTTTTTGATATCTTGCTTCACGCTGTCAGGGCGAACACCTAACTGTGCATTATCAAAACGCACAATCTCTATCGATATAGGCTCAATAT
Source organism: uncultured Bacteroidales bacterium (assembly GCA_937901225.1). Classification (GTDB taxonomy): domain Bacteria; phylum Bacteroidota; class Bacteroidia; order Bacteroidales; family Paludibacteraceae; genus Colicola. Next base: position 2,375 of record CALCGX010000006.1, read on the forward strand.
CTTTTGGGATATATTGGTACTTATTTCCACATCCACACAACATCCAAATAGCTAATAGACCGTAGCCTATTTGCCTAATAGCCTTATTACCTATTTGCTTAAATTGTTCCATCTTTTATTTCAATCACTCGATCACTAATCTCCGCCAATTCCTTATCATGTGTGACGATAATAATTGTCTGTCCATATTGCTCGCGCATCTGCAGCAGCAGTTTGTGCAGTTCCTTTTTGTTGCTTTCATCCAGACTGCCACTTGGCTCATCAGCCAAGATTACATTAGGTGACATCATCATCGCTCTAGCAGCTGCTACACGTTGTTTTTCTCCTCCAGATAATTGATTTGGTTTGTGCGTAATTCGTTCAGCCATACCCAGTTCCGTCAGTAGTTTCATCGCGCGTTGCTCTGCCTCTTTCTCCTCCATACAAGCAATCATAGCAGGCATCATCACGTTTTCTAATGTGGTGAACTCGGGCAATAACTGATGAAACTGAAAGATAAACCCGATATGTCGATTGCGAAAATCTGCCAACTCTTTCTCTTTCAGTGCAAACACATCCACACCATCAATCATTATGCTACCCGAGTCGGGTTTGTCCAGCGTACCGATGATTTGGAGTAGGGTAGTCTTCCCTGCGCCACTCTTACCAATGATACTAACTATCTCACCTTTTTTCACAGTTAGATTTACCCCTTTCAGCACTTCGAGTGTGCCAAACGATTTGTGTATGTTTTTTACTTCTATCATATTCTTACTTCTTCTCGTATGCCGAATTTATCAATCTCACAGCCTCTTCTATTAGATCATCTTTATCCTCGGAGTGCTGATTCACTAATAGATGTGGTTTTATTCCTGCCTCAATACTGACGCGATCTCTATCATACATTTTCACACTCGAGAAGCGTACCATCCATCCATTAGGTAACTCATAACTCATCGGCATACCACCACCGCCTCCACTTATTCCACCTAGTATCAGGCAGTTATCCGCATAGCGCATTATACTCACAAAGAAGTTCGCTGCCGAATAACTCCGCCTATTGCACAGCACCACCACAGGCCGTCTCCAATATCCTTTGCTTTCGTTCATCCTCATGGATTCAAGCTCTGAGAAATCCTCATGACCAGGACCAGACTTATGCTGCCAATAGCCAACTACCGTATCTTTTGTAAAGAACGGAGCCGCCAATCGATAGGCATTATCCATACTTCCGCCACCATTATTGCGCACATCTAATACGATACCTCTGCATTTTGCAAAATAGTTCAGTACCGCCAACCAGTTTGTCATCGAAAAACCATCCGAGAAAGAGCCATAATACACATACCCAATGCTATCTCCGTCTATCCTGCAGTAATTCAGTCCGTTAGCACGCCTATAATCTTTCAAATAGTACTTAGTCAATATATCTGAATCGAAGTTCTTGGGATATCCTTCATACCATTGGCTGCACACCGAAATATCGAATGGCGAATACAAATTCACATGCCCATCTTCTAGTTCATTCAGCACCTTTTCCAGACCATCAAAGAATCGATAATTATCTTCATATTCCACAATTCTCATTGTATCAAATCGTTGATAATAAGCAGAATATACCGAATCCCAATCCATCTTTTTATCGTCAAATAAACAATATTTCTCATCAATAATCTGCCACAACGCCTCGAAATTGTTTAGCGGTGTATTATCCTTTTGTTCATTAAATGGATGTGTGCAACTGCTCAATGCTATTGCCAATAGCCAATAGCCTATGCATACTACACGATATGTCTTGCACTTCTTTACCATGCCACAAATGATTTTGCAGGATTTATCTTATATTGCCATACGCACCCCACCACAGCACTCACCATTTCACGTGAGAACATCATTTCTGTTGTTCCATATTCCAAATATTCATGTGCTATTCCAACGCGCCAAGTAGAGCGAACAAACTGCATATCGAATGTCAATTCGTGTTTCAAATGCCTATGATTCCAAAGTCCTGCACAACGAAAATCGCCCAAAATGCCTTCACCCATCTCGAAATACGAATGCCAATAATCAGGTATATAATCCATTCCTAATACATTAAAACGCGCCAAATAACGCAATCGATAGCTCGTTTTTTTCGCTTTGAACGCCCAACTCACACCACCCATTGCACACATATTCACCGCTAAATCCATCGAGTAGGGTTTGTTTACATTCGATGCGTGCATCTTACCAAATAACTCCACATCTAAGTATGGACCTACTAATGCTTGTAACCCCAATTCTTTCCATTTCCAAACATATTGCGCACCCCAACCACCTTGAAAACCAATGGAATATATCAGATTGTTCATACGTTCACTATATGCCATTCCGCCTGTGATATGTGCTTGCCCCACATGTTGCCAGTGCTTCGTACTATCCTGATTAAAACCTTGCCACCACTCATTACTTATTCCGATTTGTTGCCCAGAATAGAGTAGGGGACTCAGATATTGATCTTGCTGCCACATACCTCCATATCGAATGCTAAGCACATTCTCATGCTCAATAATCCAATCGTCAGATAGGGCAATCGACTGAAAACCAATCGATAAAAACAATATGCATAACCACTTACGCATCAAAACTCAAACTTCTTTCTCCATTTTCTTCCACTTCAATTTTCACCCAGATGGTATCTTCTGGCAGCAATGACTCGATCATTTCTGCCCACTCAATAAAGCAGTAATTCCCCGAGTATAGATATTCTTCAGTACCCATATCCAATGCCTCTCGAATATCCTTGATTCGGTAACAATCAAAGTGATAAACTTCTTCACTGCTTGCTATCTCATACACATTAACAATTGCAAATGTCGGACTATTCACTACATCTTTTGTACCCATAGTTTCGCATAGATGTTTGATGAAAGTGGTTTTACCAGCTCCCATCTTGCCATCGAAAGCGAATACGCGTGCCGAACTACACTTATCCAAAATATCGGTTGCAGCAACCTCATCACCCTGCGCATTGATCAGCAATATCCCCTTTTTAGGGTCGTTCGTTATCGTATATCTATATTCCATTTTTTTCTAATTTCTTGCAAAAGTAGTAGTTTTTACTGGATTATGCAAATTTTTTATAAAAATTTCGTTTGATTTACTTCATTCGCTGTTAGGGATTCTAATCCATTCATATACAAGTGATAGACTTCATTGAAGATTACTATTTCTCTTTCAAACTCAAATCCCATACGTTGATACAGTATTTTTGCCGAATTTATCGGCTCTACTGCTAGTGTTACTCGTTCTATTCCGAGTGCTTTGGCTTGCAGTTTCGCATGTTCTATCAATGCGGTTCCCACACCACGATTCCTATACATTTGAGATACCGACAAACTGTCGATATAGAACTCTCCTAGCTTTGCTTCATCTTCCATATCTTCCCACCCCATACCAAATGCAATATCAAATAGCGATTTCAACTGTGGATACATTTTTTCTCGTTGAAATCGGTAGTTTCTGCCATCTACTGCTATCATCATTCCGGCTATTTCTCCGTCTAATTCGGCAATAAATGTATTGGTATAACTATAATGTGTATCTGCCTGCGCGCATACACCTGTCAATATCTCCATCCATTTTTCTCTCAATGGAATGCTGCCATCTCCAATACGATTCTCCAATACTATTGCATTGTCTTCTAATAAAAACGCATTAAAGATTCCTTCGGCGATATATGCTACATCCTTTATTTCCGCTCTGCGAATTGTAATCATCTCTAATTAACTTGTAAGAGGATAAAGTGAGCGAAGTTAGTATTGTTAAAAAACACCTAGTTGCTGAAGAGTGTCATAGACACGGGAAATAGGGAAACCCATGACATTGAAATAAGAGCCTTCCATACGCGTAACGCCCACATAACCGATCCACTCTTGTACACCATATGCACCCGCTTTATCGAGCGGGTGGTACTTGGTTACGTAGTAGTTAATTTCTTCCTCTGATAGCGTCTTGAATATGACTTTAGTACAATCCACTAAAGTTTCTAGTTCGCCGTTCATATCAGCAAAACATACTGCGGTATATACCTCGTGGGTTTGGCCACTGAGGCGGGAAAGCATGGCTTTAGCATCAGCTTCGTTTTGCGGCTTTCCTAGCATCTCGCCATTGAGCCAAACGATCGTATCGGATGTAATAAGCAAGTCATTCTCTCGAAGTTCAATCGCGTATGCGCGCGCTTTTGCGCGCGAAATATATAGAGGTATATCCCCCGCTTGAAGATAAGTAGGGTAAGACTCATCTGCATCAATAGTGACGCAAGAGAATGGGATATCTAAACCCGCCATCAGTTCGCGACGGCGAGGGCTTTGAGAGCCCAAGATGATATTTGGATTCAAAAGTTTCATGCGCTACGCGCTTGTTTCAAAAGTATTAAAGGTTAGTGGCAATCACATAGGAGAAAAGCATACCCATGAACATAGCGAACTTGATAATCGTTTGTACGCGGTGATATTCTGTACGGCTGTTTGCTGCCCAAAGCAAGACAATAGAGCATAGTATGGGCACAATCAAACCAAATACCACGTATCGCGTAGGCAAGGATTTCCATTCATGTGAGAAAGGTAAGACGGCGAATAGCATATATACTATCAAAATAGCAATTGCCATAAGCAAAAGGGTAGCAATAATCTTAGCTACTTTATCGCCCCACACAATGGGCAGAGTACGACATTCCATTTCGCGATCACCCTCTATATCCTCTATATCCTTCACTATCTCGCGCACCCATGTGAGCAAAAATGCAAATGCAGCAAAACCACCTGTCCAGACATACAACTCACCTACAATAGGGGAATAAGCCAATGCGTTTTGGTAGAGATGGTGCAAATAGTCAGCATTGGCTATTGCTACCAGTAATGGTACAATAGCTGAAGCAAACGCTACGACTAGATTGCCAACGAGAAACATGCGTTTGTAGCTGGCAGAGTAGAACCACAATAGTCCTGGGATAACTACATATGTGAATAGTAACGTCCAACTATGCGCCCACCATGCCACTACCGTACCAGCAATCACGCCTACTGCCGTGAGACCATAGAATAGATTCATGGCTGTATCACGTGAGATGATGCGGGTTACAACCAAGTTATCTGGACGATTAATGCGGTCAATCTTGACATCAAAGTAATCGTTGATTACATATCCTCCCGCAGCGATACCTACCACACTCACGATCAGCAATGTCAATATCCACCAAGGCATAAGTTCGCCAAATTGCTCTAGTTGGAGCAAAGGTGTTGCCACCCACTTTTCCATGACGTAGAGCAGGATAGCCACAAAAGTAAGATTGCCTACTCGAAGCAACTGAAGATAAGGTTTGATAATCTCTGCCAATCGTTTCATATCTTTTAACCTTTAATCTTTAACATAACACCCTTCCAAGCAGGAAGCGTTATGCAAATAGGAGTATGAGGGGTCAATGGGAAAGTATATTCCGTACCTGTGAGCAAATCTTTCGCCTTTGCCTCTGATTGCGTCTCGAGTTGCAAATGCTCAAATGCCTCTTGTGGAATACGCACCTGCATATCCACTTGACGGTCGTCGAAGTTCAGGATAACCAATATCGTTTGCTTCTTATACTTGCGGATAAACGTGTATTGCTCGTGCTTGTTGAAACCCTCAGTTTGCGCATAAGTCAAGTCGTACATATCACCCATGGTGATAGCCTTTTCACTACGTGCTACACGCAATAATTGACGGTAGAATGTACGTAGTGTCTTTTGCTCCTCATCCAGATTAGCACCATCAAACTTACCATGATTAGCCCACGCTTGCAGGGATTTCACGCCCCAATAGTCAAAGATTGTAGTACGTCCGTCCATGCCTGAGAAGCCTTCAGCATCCATACCCTTCTCGCCCAACTCCTGTCCTGCATATACCATTACAGGGTTAGTACCCAAGGTTGCAGCTACAATCATGGCAGGCTCGGCACACATACCGCGTCCACAGAAGAAGCCACTAGCGATGCGCTGCTCATCGTGGTTCTCTAAGAAATAGAGCATACGGTCACGAATATCGTCCACCGATTGCCATTGCATCGTGATACCCTCAGCAGCCCAATTCTTGCTAGTCACACCGCGTAGGTAGTCGTACATACCCACCTTGTCGTAGAGGTAATCAAAGCCCGCAGCCAAGTAGTCGCGGTAGAGATGAGGGTTATAGACCTCAGCAATGAACAGAATATTCGGATATTGCGCTTTGACTTGCTCAATCGCCCATGCCCAGAACTCGCGAGGCACCATCTCCGCCATGTCGCAGCGAAAGCCATCTATCTGCTTACTTGCCCAGAAGAGCAAGATATGCAGCATCTTGTGCCATGTATCAGGGATGGGATCAAATTGCTTTTCTCCACCACCTTGGTAGAAGACACCATAGTTGAGTTTCACGGTCTCATACCAGTCGTTGATGGATGGTGTAGCCACAAAGCAATCATTACCCGTAGCACGAGCAGGATACTCCTCATATCCCTTAATATCGAAATAAGGAGCAAACTTCTGACCAGGCATATAGTAGAAGTTGTTGAGTGGGGAAAATGCCCAATCGGGATTATCATTTGCACCCAAATCCACTACTCCACGAGGGTGAGCAGTAGAGTGATACTCGCGGGATACGTGGTTAGGTACAAAGTCGATAATCACGCCCATATCTGCCTTATGAGTACGTTCTACTAAATCGGTAAACTCCTTCATACGACGACGCTTATCCTCGCATAAGTCGGGATGTACGTCGTAGTAATCAGTTATGGCATAAGGACTTCCTGCCAAACCTTTGACAATGCTTGGCGTATTGTATTGTGCAGTGGCATGACGTATGACACCTGTGTACCACACGTGTGTAGCACCTAAGTCATGTATGGCGTGTAACGCCTTCGGCGTGATCGCATTCAGCGTACCACAGCCATTTTCTTGCATGCTACCCCCATGACGACGTGTCTCATTATAGTTGGTAAACGTACGAGGTAGCAACTGATAAATAATGGGTTTCAAGGTTCAGTTGTAGTTTTTATATGCAAGGTCCGACCATTGTCGAACCTTGCGGGTTATAGTTAAATCAGTGCTTGGGTATCTGATGCAATCATCCATTCCTCGTCGGTAGGGATAATGCAAACCTTTACCTTGCTCTCAGGAGTTGTAAGAATAGCTTCTTCTCCACGTACTGCATTCTTGCTTTCGTCAAAATCTATGCCAAGATAGGTGAGTCCTTTCGTTACTTCAGCACGAATATATGCGTCATTCTCACCTATACCACCAGTAAAGACGATGACATCTACACCATTCATAGCGGCAGCATAAGCACCAATATACTTCTTTACTCGATAAATAAATATGCGACGTGCTAAATCCGCGCGCTCATTGCCTGCTTGTACTGCATTCTCAATGTCGCGAGCATCACTTGACACTCCACTCACACCCAGCAATCCTGATTTCTTATTCATAAGATTAGAGAATTCAGTAGTAGATAGATTCTCTTTCTCCATAATATACGTAGCGGCTCCAAGGTCCATATCACCAGCACGAGTGCCCATCATTAGGCCTTCGAGTGGAGTCAATCCCATAGAAGTGTCTACAGACTTGCCATTCAACACCGCAGTACAACTACCACCATTACCAATATGTGCGGTAATTACCTTGGTAGTATTAGGATCAATACCTAAATACTCGCACACGCGCGCAGATACATAGCGGTGTGAAGTACCATGGAAGCCGTAGCGACGGATAGCATACTTTTCATATAACTCGTATGGTATAGCATACATATATGCCTCATCAGGCATGGTTTGGTGGAAAGCAGTGTCAAAGACAGCCACTTGTGGTACACCTGGGAGAGCAGTCTCAATAGCTTCAATACCCTTGAGGTTAGCAGGGTTGTGGAGTGGAGCCAACTCTACGCATTTTACAATCATCTCCTTTACTTCTGGAGTGATGAGTACAGACTTGTTGAATTTTTCGCCTCCGTGCACAACTCGATGACCTACGGCTTGAATCTCCTCAAGAGAAGCAATGCAACCGATTTGTTTATCTACCAGACTATTCAAAATCAATTGAATACCTACGGTGTGTTCTGGCATAGGTTGCTCGATTTTTACTTTTTCTCCATTTGATAATTTAATTTGCAAGAACGAATCAGGCAAACCAATCTTCTCAACACCACCTTGTACCATTACGGTATGGGTGTCCATGTTAAAAAGTTTATACTTAATACTACTGCTACCACAGTTCAATACAAGTACTTTCATGTCTTTTGTGTGTTTTTATGATGAATATTAGATTAATTACATTTCTTTTGCACCAATTGCTTGATTGGCAGTAATGATTACCATTTGCACGATATCTTGTACCTTGCAACCACGACTGAGGTCATTGACAGGTGCTGCAATACCTTGTAAGATTGGTCCTACCGCATCTGCGCCAGAGAAACGCTCTACCAACTTGTAGCCGATATTACCAGCTTGCAGGTCTGGGAAAACAAGCACATTGGCTTTACCAGCTACTGGTGAGCCTGGTGCTTTTTGTGCGCCTACACTCTCTACTAATGCAGCATCCAATTGCAATTCGCCATCTAAAGCCAAGTTTGGTGCCATCTCATGTGCAATGCGAGTAGCCTCTGTAACTTTGTCCACTAACTCATGCTTTGCGCTACCCTTTGATGAGAAGCTAAGCATTGCTACGCGTGGTTCAATACCTCCGAGCGCTTTAGCTGTTTCTGCGGTTGTTACTGCTATCTCTGCCAACTCTTGCGCATTAGGACAAGGGTTAACAGCGCAGTCCGCAAACACTAAGAAACCGCCCTCACCTAAGTGAGTAGCAGGGGTAAACATCAAGAACGCACCTGACACGATATGTACGCCTGGACGTGTCTTGAGAATCTGGAATGCAGGACGGATAGTGTCAGCAGTAGTACCACGTGCACCTGCCAACTCGCCGTCGGCATCACCATTCTTAATCATCAAGCATCCTAAGTAGAGTGGGTCTTTCACTTTCTCGGTAGCTTGTTCGATGGTCATACCTTTAGCCTTACGAAGTTCAAAAAGCAGATTGGCATACTCTGGCATTTTAGGATCGTTGAGGGGGTCAACGATTTTTGCTTCTTTAATATACTCGTACCCTTTCTCTGCTGCCATTTGTTGGATGACTGCTGGGTTACCGATGAGAATAAGATTAGCAATCTTGTCTTTCAAAAGAATATTTGCCGCCTCCAAAGTGCGAGGTTCGTCACCTTCGGGCAATACGATGCGTTGCGGATTAGCTTGCGCACGTTTTAACATTTGTTGTAAAATCTCCATAATTGGATAAGTATCAATATATTTCGTTGAATTTTAATATTTTTCGCTTCTTTGAGCCTGCAAAGTTACCAAAATCTTTGCATATTTGCAACAAAAAGACAAAAAAAGCGTTTTTTTTCTTGATTTTCTTTGTGGATTCAAAAAAATATCGTACCTTTGCAGCCAAATTTTGACAAAACGATATGAAAACATCATTTTTAAAAGGCACATTAAGTGCCCAATTTGTAAAATGTACTGCAATAGTTTGTGGTATGGTTTTGTGTGTAGCTCAAAGTTCATATGCTAATAACGATACAACCCAAGTGGTGTCAAATAATGAGGCGAATACCATAGCTCTTGCTAAGCCAAATACGGCTAATTGGAGTTTGTTCTTGGATGCAGGTGGTAACCTTTTTGATGGTGATTATGGTAAAGGTGATATTGGTAAGAAAATCTATGGTCCTACTGTTGGTTTGGGTTTTGTGTATAACTTCAATACAGTATGGGGTATTGGTGCAGAATACATGTTTTCTATGCACCAAGTAAAGTCAGCTGCTGATGGCGCAGAACTTCTTAATGGTCAGATGCACCGTGCACATGCGTTCCTCACATTTGATGCGTTCAATGTATGGCGTCCTTATCAACCAAGCAAGATTTTTGCACTCAATGTGATTGCTGGCGGTGGTTTGGGAATTAGTGCTCTTGATCAAACAATAAAAGAAGCACGTTGTGTTCCAATCGTGACGATGGGTGCAGAATTTATGTTTAATGTATCTAAGAGTGTTTCTTTGAGTTTGAAAGGACTTTATTCTTACTCTATTACAGAAGATGCTTGGGATGGAATGACTAAAGGTACAAGCAACGATGGTATAGCAGATGTGATGTTGTCTGTTCGTTATAAGTTAGGTACGAAGAATAAACCACATGCTTTGAACCAAGACTATGATTTGCACTATATGACTCAAGTTCGAGATGAAGTGGTAGAGCAAGTAGCTCCTATCGTACAACAAGTGCTTGTTAGTGAAGAGCGTAAGCGCGATACGATTGTAGTGTTTGATACAGTTGTTGTGAAAGAAGAGGTGGCTCCTACAATGGTGGCTAACAATGTGTTCTATGCGTACTTTGATCTTAATAAATCTGATTTGAGCAATGATGCATTGAAGGCTGTACAACAAGCAGCAGCTCAACTAAATGCTAACGAGGAATTGTATGCAGAAGTTGTTGGTTATGGCGATAATACAGGTTCAGTAGAATACAATAAGAAATTGACTACTGCACGTGTGAACACCGTGACAGAGGAGTTGAAGGGTGAGTATGGAGTGGCAGCAGAGCGAGTTGTAGGCTATAGTGGTGGTATTATTGAAGGTAAGCGCAGCAAGGGAGCTTATGCACCTAATCGTCGCGTAGAGATTCGCCTTGTGACTAAGGAGGAATTTGAGACCATTTCACAAGAGACCGCAGCAAAAGAAGAGGCTTCTGCTTGTAAAAATACCTCATTAAAGACAATCATTGTAGAAGAAGGCATGACCTTGTCTATGATTGCTAAGGCTGAGTATGGCGATGCATCTCGTTGGACATGTATCTATGAGGCCAACAAGAATGTGTTGCCAAGCCCAGATAAGGTACAAGCTGGTCAAGAATTGGTAATTCCTTAATTCAAGGCAGTATTTAGAATATTTGAGTTGGCGCACTTTACGCGCGGGGTCCTGTAGCTCAGTTGGTTATGAGCGTTCCCCTGATAAGGGAAAGGTCGTTGGTTCAAGCCCAATCAGGACTATTCTAAAGGCACATACAGCAATCATTAGTGCTTGAAAAGCCACAGACTGCAAATCTGTTCATAAAAAATGAGTGCCTTGTTAATTTTTTCTTGCCAAGCATCTTAACTATTTTCATAAAAATTGTTAAAATACTTTTATATTGATGCAATAAAGGAGGCACCTATGAAAAAACGTTTCTGCCTGTTGCTGTGCTGTTTGATGCTTGCCGGATCCCTCTCCGGCTGCGCCAAAAGCCTCATCCCCACACAAAAAATAGAAGGGTCCGATCTGTTCGTGAAAAAAGCGGAAAACCTGTCCGAAGACTTCATCCTGGGCATGGATGCCTCCTGTGTGCCCGCACTGGAAGCCAGCGGCGTGAAATACTATAATTATAATGGAGAGGAGCAGGATGTGTTCAAAACGCTGGCGGAAGCCGGTGTCAACCACATCCGCGTCCGGATCTGGAACGATCCCTATGACGCCAACGGCCGCGGCTACGGCGGCGGCAACTGCAACATCGAAACCGCCCTGGAGATCGGTAAGCGTGCCACCAAATACGGCATGAAGCTGATCGTGGATTTCCACTACTCCGATTTCTGGGCCGATCCCGGCAAACAGATGGTGCCCCTAAGCTGGAAGGATCTGAAGATCGAGGAAAAGACGGAAGCTTTGTACCAATATACGAAAGAAAGCCTGCAGCTATTAAAGGACAACGGCGTGGATGTGGGCATGGTGCAGGTGGGCAACGAAACCAACGGCCATATGTGCGGCGAGAAAACCTGGTTCAATATGTCCTTCTTGTTTGCGGCAGGTTCCAAGGCGGTGCGGGAAGTTTATCCCGATGCGCTGGTGGCTGTCCACTTTGCCAACCCGGAAAATGCCGGCAGCTACGCAACCTATGCCAGCAAGCTGGATTACTACCAGCTGGATTATGATGTATTCGCATCCTCTTACTATCCCTTCTGG
>CALCGX010000007.1 GCA_937901225.1 uncultured Bacteroidales bacterium
GCGCTGCGGCTCCTACTGCATTGGGCTTCCGTGCTCCTCAAGCAGGTCGCTATACCCTATCGCTCAACGAGCAGGTCAGCACGATGGAAGGAGTCCTTGCTGTGTACTTGACCGACCATGAGTTGGGTATCACGGATCACGACCTCATGTATGCGGCGTACGAGTTTGAATCAGTTTCGGCCAAGTACAATGATACGCGCTTCACCATTCGCCTCGTGTTGGACGACAATACTGGTGGTGTCGCCACAGGAGTAGATGCGCTTGACAGCAAGGCAGAAGGTATATACAAGTTTATCTATCAAGGTAATCTATATATTTACCAAGATGGCATTATCTACGATGTAACTGGAAGACAAATTACAAGTAAGATTTTTTAAGCTATGAAAGCAATAAAATACGTATTATTAGTCCTATTTTTCGCTTGCGCCTCTACGATGATGGCGGTTGATTATAAGTTACACCAAACCTCTTCTGCAAAGGTAAAGAGTACTGCTACTCCGGAGTGCTACGGAGTAAGTGGTAATACGGCGATTTTTCATTTAGCGCATAGTGCGTCCTTCAAGGAAATAAGCAATGCGCCTAAGATGTGCTTTCAATCCACCTCTACGATGTCTCGCGTAGGTTCGTCTTTGCCACAAGCGGCTAAGACTGGCGTTACGACCACTACGGACCATTTTACACTTCGTGGTCCCGCTCGTATTGGCGGTGGTAATAGTGGTGGAGGTAGTGGTCCTAACGATAAGACAGACCCATGGAAAACTCCTATTGGTGATTCGCTCTTGCCGCTTTTGCTATTAGTTGCGGTCTATGTGGTCTTTGACATGCGAAAGAGACGTAATCAACTAGATAAACAAACAGAATGACTTTAACGGGTCATTCTGTTTTTTATTACTCACATCCCTTGTCACTCGGCGTGTTGATGCGAGCGAACGTTGTTGGGTGATGTTGTTAATGTTATTGTCTATTTACCTCAATGTTCCCTTTGCCATAGTATTTCTGCCTTTAATCTATCAACTGTCAATTAAAAAAATGCACTGCGCTCTTGCGTATGTGCTTTTTTTGTTGTACCTTTGCAGCCAATTATAAATTAGGGATAGTAAGTAATTTATGAAGAATATACGAAATTTTTGCATTATTGCTCACATTGACCACGGTAAGTCTACGTTGGCGGACCGCTTGATTGAATATACGGCTACGGTGGATAAGCGCTTGATGGAGAATCAGGTGCTGGACGATATGGATTTGGAGAAAGAGCGTGGTATTACCATCAAGTCGCATGCCATTCAAATGCAGTATAAGGGATACACCCTTAACCTGATAGACACTCCGGGACACGTAGACTTTTCCTACGAGGTGAGCCGCTCTATCGCTGCATGCGAGGGTGCATTACTCATCGTGGATGCATCGCAAGGTGTGCAGGCGCAGACCATCTCCAACCTCTATATGGCACTGGAGCATGACTTGGAAATTATCCCTGTGATGAATAAGTGCGATATGGATTCGGCTATGCCTGAGAAGGTGGAAGATGAGATTATTGACCTGTTGGGCTGTAAGCGTGAAGAGATCCTTCGTTGTTCGGCAAAGACAGGTGATGGCGTGCCTGAGATATTGGATGCGATTATTGAACGTATTGCACCTCCTGTAGGCGATCCAGAGGCACCGCTGCAATGTTTGGTGTTTGACTCGGTGTTTAACCCTTTCCGTGGAATCATTGCTTACTTCAAGGTAGTGAACGGAACGATGAAGTCGGGCGACCGTGTGCGATTCTTTAATACAGGCAAGGAGTATGATGCAGATGAGATAGGTGTGTTGAAGTTGGGTATGCAGCCTACGAAAGAGATTGCGGCTGGTAATGTGGGTTATATCATTTCGGGTATCAAGACATCAACAGAAGTAAAGGTTGGTGATACGATTACGCACGTAGCACGTCCATGCTTGGAGGCTATTTCTGGATTCGAGGAAGCCAAGCCAATGGTGTTTGCAGGTGTGTATCCTATTGAGGCAGAGGATTACGAAGATTTGCGTGCTTCGCTGGAGAAACTCCAATTGAACGATGCTGCTTTGACCTTCCAACCTGAGTCTTCGGTGGCATTGGGCTTTGGTTTTCGCTGCGGTTTCTTGGGTTTGCTCCATATGGAGATTGTGCAAGAGCGTCTAGATCGCGAGTTTGATATGGATGTGATTACTACGGTGCCTAACGTAAGTTATAATGTCTATACCAAGGACGGCGAGAAGGTGGAGGTGCACAACCCTGCGGGTATGCCCGATATCACAATGATTGACCGCATCGAAGAACCATATATTCGCGCCAGTGTGATTACGACCAGCAATTTCATCGGTCCGATTATGACTCTATGTTTGGGTAAACGAGGTGAACTCGTCAAGCAAGAATACATTTCGGGTGACCGTATGGAGATATTGTACGATATGCCACTCGGCGAGATTGTCATCGACTTCTACGACAAACTCAAATCCATCTCCAAAGGTTATGCCTCGTTTGACTGGCACCACAATGGCTTCCGCCCAAGTAACTTGGTGAAACTGGATATCTTGCTCAATGGCGAGCAAGTGGATGCATTGAGTACCTTGACCCATAGAGACAATGCCGAGAGTTTTGGTCGTCGTATGTGCGAGAAACTCAAGGAGTTGTTGCCTCGTCAGCAGTTTGATATTGCTATTCAGGCAGCTATTGGAGCGAAGATTATCGCCCGCGAGACCGTGAAGCAGGTGCGTAAGGACGTGTTGGCGAAGTGTTATGGTGGTGACGTGAGCCGTAAGCGTAAGCTGCTGGAGAAACAGAAGAAAGGTAAGAAGCGTATGAAGCAAATCGGCAACGTGGAAGTGCCACAAAAAGCCTTCCTGGCCGTACTAAAGTTGGATTAAGCGACAAGGTGATTAGGCGAGAGGTGAGATATAGCGGCGAGCCACATACTCCAGCCTCTAACCTCTAACCTCTAATGAATATTAACTATTAAATATATTAATTATGGAGCAATTTGTACATAGTGCATGGAGCATGATTCCTTTTGGATTGATGCTATTGACCATCGCAGTTGCCCCACTGATTGCAGAGCATTGGTGGGAGAGTAATCGACACAAATTGACCGTAGCACTCTTCTTGGGTGTGCCTACAGCCATTTGTTTAATTGTAGGAGGAATGTTGCACGATTTGGAGCATCAAATCTTTGGCGACTACATTCCTTTTATCATTCTTCTTCTTGCGTTGTATGTGATCACGGGTGGTATTCATCTCTCAGGTGATATCAAAGCTAAGCCTTGGGTCAATACGACATTTCTGGCTTTGGGTTGGGTGTTGGCAAGTATTATGGGTACTACAGGTGCGGCTATGCTATTGATTCGTCCTGTACTTACTACCAATCAACAACGCGAACATAAGGTGCATACTGTGTTGTTTTTCATCGCGTTGTGTGCGAACTGTGGTGGTTTGCTTACGCCATTAGGTGATCCTCCTTTGTTTATGCTGTTCTTGCGTGGAGCGGAATTTACTTGGTTCGCTTCAATGTGGGCACCTTGGTTATTGACTGGTGGCTTGTTGCTCGCCATATATTTTGCGCTAGATACCTACTATTATAATAAGGAACATTGGACGTCCATCTCAGCAGATCATCGTGAACATACGCCTTTGCGTATATATGGCAAATTGAATTTCCTTTATCTTGTCGGCGTTGTATTGACCGTTGCTTTTATTAATGCAGGGGTTATTCCGCAAATGGGCGAGGAATATGCACCAATGTGGATCAAGTACTTGCGTGAGATTATTCTCGTTTCGTTAACATTATTGTCTTTCTATACGACAAAGAAGAAAGTACGTTTCGAACTTAATCACTTCTCTTGGTCGCCTATTGTAGAGGTTGCAGTGTTGTTTTTGGGTATTTTTACCACGATGACCCCTGCACTGGCATATCTAAATGCTAATGCAGCTTCACTTGGTTTGGAAGCTACATGGCAATTTTATTATTCTACAGGTTTGCTGTCTTCGTTCTTAGATAATACGCCAACTGCAGTGGCTTTCCATAGTGTTGCGACAGGACTTACTCCTGATCAGATTGCCGCTTTTGGTGGTAATGTCGTAGCAGGAGTTCCAGAGATTCTGCTCATGGCAATCTGTATTGGTGCTGTCTTCTTCGGTGCAATGACTTATATTGGCAATGGACCTAACTTTATGGTGAAGGCTATCGCAGAGGATAGTGGTGTAAAGATGCCATCATTCTTTGGGTATATGTATAAGTTCTCATTGATAGTGCTGTTGCCGGTGTATATTCTAGTGCAGTTAATTTTCCTGTAATGTCCTTAAAGACCTTAAAGTCCTTAAGGTCCTTATCACTATAATCTAAAATAATCTAAAATAACAATGAATCTTTTTGATCAAATCAGCGAGGATATCAAGCAAGCAATGCTCGCTAAGGATAAAGTAGCGTTGGATGCGCTTCGTGGTATAAAGAAAGAATTCCTGGAGGCTAAAACCGCCAAAGGTAGTGATGGTGAATTGCATGATGACCGTGCTTTGCAGATACTCCAGAAGATGGTGAAGCAACGCAAAGAGGCTGCGGAGATGTTTCGTGGTGCCAATCGTCCTGAATTGGCAGACGATGAGATGGCACAATGTGCTATCATTGAGCGTTATTTGCCAGCTATGATGTCGGAGGATGAACTCAAGGCTGCTCTTCAAGCAATCATTACTCAGGTTGGTGCTGCTGGCCCACAAGATATGGGTAAGGTGATGGGTGTAGCGACTAAACAGTTGGCAGGCAAAGCCGAAGGCAAGACTATCAACCTTGTTGTGCGCCAATTGCTGAACTCATGAAATTTCGAACCGTTCACAAAAAAAGCACTCTCGATTTTGAGAGTGCTTTTTTATTGTGAATTTAATTATTCTCCATCATGCGCATGCAATTGTTGAACATAAATTGCGTGCATCATTTTCTCACGCTTGATCTCAGATGGCTTTGAGAATTGTTGACGACGACGAAGCTCTTTTACAACACCTGTCTTGTCGAATTTGCGTTTGAATTTCTTAATCGCGCGCTCGATGTTCTCACCTTCTTTTACTGGAACTATGATCATTGCATACACCTCCTTTTCGTTTTCTCTCCGGGCAGTTAGCCTGTTCTGAGTGATAGCGGTTGTTTAAGTCTTCCGCATGACCTTTTTATGGGTTAATAATTTATAAACTCGTTAAAAAAATCCCACCTAACGTTTGTTAGGCGGGATTTTGTACCCAGAGCCGGGGTCGAACCGGCACAGGGGTGAACCTACTGGTGTTTGAGACCAGCGCGTCTACCGATTCCGCCATCTGGGCTTCGTCGGAATTCGCTTGTCGCAATGACTGCCGCTCTGCGGCATTAGGCGACTGCGATTCCTCCTCTCAAATCGAAAAAACTTTCGATTTGTTTGAGTTAAATTTCTCAAAACAAGGAGAGTTAATTCCGAAATCGGCTGCAAAGGTACTGCTTTTTTTTGAACTGACCAAATATTTTTGAAAAAAAACATCATTTTCTTTTATTTTAATGCAGATACCTGGTTTTAGAAGGTCGGAGAAAGCTATGGTGTTCTCCGGTTAACGACCCGATTATGTTACGTATATCTTACGTATATCCTACGTATATGTTACGTATATCCTACGTAATTGATAAGGGATAGACAAGGAGATGACTTGATTGTAAAAAGAGAAAAAAGTGATTTATTGGAAAAATGTTTGATGATTTAAGGCTTTTGGCACGATTTTTGTCGCATTTAATACAGCAAAATATAGGCTCAAAATGAGAAAAATTAGAATAATATTGCTGTTATTGACAGTTACGACTGCAATAATGGCACAGAAAACATTGTCAGGTACCATCCTTTCTAAGACGGATGGTGGTCCGATAGAAATGGCAACAGTCCGCCTCTTTGCTTACAACGGAGCGGATTCAACTCTTGTGCAAGGAGCACAGACTTATGATGATGGATTGTTTATCCTTAGCAATATTCGTGCTGGTAAATATCGACTTATTGTATCTTCGGTAGGATATAATGAGCATAGCCAGTGGGTTGAGATGAAGCAGTCTGATTTAGATCTCCCTGCAATTCGACTCGTAGAGCAGGTGCAAGAGCTTGCAGAAGTAAGTGTGCAGGGTAGGGCAGCAGAAATGACTGTTAAGGGTGATACTATTGAGTATAATACCGCTGCCTATCAAGTTAGCGAAACGGCTACTGTGGAGGAACTGCTCAAGAAGATGAACGGCGTGGAAGTGGATAAAGAGGGTAATGTGACTATCAATGGCGAGGAAATCAAAGGCGTGCGTATTGACGGCAAGAAATTCTTTGGCGACGATGTGCAGACTGCCACCAAGAATATCCCTGCCGACATGATTGAGAAGATACAAGTCATTGACGAGAAAAGCGAAATGGCTAAACTGACTGGGTTTGAGGACGATGAAACAGAACGAATCATCAACCTCAGTCTGAAGAAAAACCGCAAGAAAGGTGTATTTGGCAACTACTCGGGTGCATTGGGCGCAGATATGGTGACGGATGATGGTGGTTGGTTTGACTATGGCAATTCTGCTTATGGTGATACGGATGCTGCGCGTATGAAGCACTTCGTTGAGAATGATGCACGCTACAATGCCAATATCTTCACCAACTTGCTCCTCGGCGAAAGCCAAACGACCATTGTGGCTGGTGCTAACAATACCAATGAGATTCGCTCACGCCGCGGACGCGGATGGTTCGGCGGACAGAATGCGGGTATCACCGCCTCGGAGAACTTGGGTGTGAACACCAATATTGATTTGACAGGACAACTGGAGAAGAAAGATGATAAGACAGAGCTCCTCTTGGGTGGCGATGCGACCATCAATCATTCGGTAAACGATACGAGAACGCAGTCACAGAAAGAGAGTTATAGCGAGGAGGCAACCTATATTGACCAAGACTCTACCAACAAAATCACTCGCGCGTGGGACGCGCAGATGCGCCTGGAGATGGAGTATCAGATTGACTCGATGAACAAGATTATTCTGCGCCCTCAAATCAGCTACTCCAACTCGCGCTATGCGCAGACGAATGATTATACCTATGAGCGCGATTCGGTGCTTATCAATGATGGTTATCAAAATCAAAAGAGTCTGCAAGAGGAGATTTCTGCCTCCATGCGTGCGACTTACAACCATAAGTTTGCGAAGCCCGGTCGTGCACTGACTATGCGAGCTAATTTCACCTTCAAGAATACTGAAAAGAGTGATACTACCTATGCGTTTGACCACCTAACAAGCGCTGCGTTGGTGGATCAAAATACATTCTCAACCAACGATGCTTTTAGCTACTCGCTGCGCACATCGTTTGTGGAACCAATTTATGGCAAGAATCATTTTATCGAAACCGTACTCTCGCTGTCGGGTAGCAATCGCAACTCGGTGAAAGACCAATACTCTATGTTGGACGGAGCATATCAGTACGATAGTGTGTATTCCAACGCGCTTAGCAACAATATGTACACCGAGCAGTTGGAGCTGAACTATCGTTGGGTGAGCGAGAAGATTGACTTGACAGCTGGTGCGCGTGTGCTGGCTACGCAGACTTATTCCAAGACCTACTATGGCGGTATCCTCGCGCGCGATACCTTATATAATAGATGGAACTGGTCGCCAAACGTGCGTTTCCGCTATAAGTTCGGTCAGAAGGAGTTTGCTCGCATCGTCTATCGCGGACGCGTCAATCAGCCTACTATCCAGCAGATGGAGCCCGTGCGCAATAACTCCGATGCGATGAACGAGACAGTAGGTAACTTGGGACTGAATCCAGCCTTCAGCCACAATATCTTTGCGATGTATTCGAAGTTCAATCAGGAGAAGTTCTCCAGCATGATGGTGGGTATGAATGCTAACCTCACGCAAGATGCGCTGACCAATAATACCATCTATGATAAGACGGGTAAGCGTTATCTGCAAACGGTCAATGCGGAGATGATTCCATGGTATGTGGGGGCGCACTTCATGAGCAATACGCCATTCTGCAAGAAGATGTTCCAGTTCCACTCACGTACTGCGGTTAGCTATAATCAACGCGTGGCATATGTGCTTCGCGAACAGGAGGCGGATGAGATTGCAGCACTGATAGCGGCGGATCAATTGCCTTTGGGTGATGCTTCAAAGACGGGTAACTTCCGCATGAGTAGCGACCTCACGCTCCGCTTTACCCATAAGATAGTGGACATCGGTGTGAAGAATACGAATGTCTATTCGCTGACACACAACTCGCTCAACAAGAAGAATATCAGCCATATAGGTGATTGGATTATATCGGGTGATGTGACATTCCATTTGCCTAAGTCGTGGAATATCGCGACTGACGTGAGTTATACATCTCGCCATGGATACCAAGGTTTGACCGATGTGAATGAGTTGATTTGGAACTTCTCGCTGGATAAGACATGGGCTAATTCGACCTTGACCATCAAGGTGTACGATCTCTTGAACGACAAAAAGAACATCGTACAAACGGTCAACGAGACCAGCGTTAGTTACCAGAAATTCAATACCCTGCCTACGTACTTTATGCTGACCTATACCTACAAACTCAACCGTATGGGCGGATTGCAAGCCAAAGGGCATGCGGCTTGGCAGCAACAGATGTATGAGAACGGTGGACGACCACCAATGGGACCACGCCGTTAGAAAACGGCGATAGCGTTAAGCTAAATATAGTTTGATATTCTTTTCTTTTAGCTTAGTGGCATAGCCAGCAGGTACATTCTTGTCGGTGACGATTGCTGTAATTTTTTCTGCATCAGCAATATGGCAAAAACTACGTTTGTTAAATTTGGAACTATCAAACACTGCAATCACCTCACTCGCTTGGGAAATCATAGCTTGATTGAGAATAGCTTCCTCCATATTTGGAGTCGATATGCCATTCTCAAACGAGAATGAATCAACACCAATAAATAGCTTGTAATTGGTAAAGTGACCAAGATCTTTTAAGGCTATCGGACCAATTGTTGAGTGGCTGTTAATGCGCACATGACCGCCTAATAGTACTACCGTAAAACGCTTGTATTTCGTCAACTCTTCTGCGATATTGAGGGCATTTGTTACAATGCTTAAGTCAGTAAATTTATCCAAATTCTTGGCTATCTCCATAGTCGTAGTACCACTGTCCAGTAGAATGTGATCACCATTTTTGATCAATGTGGTAGCCAGTTTACCTATGCGCTCTTTCTCGTGAAAGTTAAACATGCTCTTTCGTGAAATTGCGGTATCTTCGTTAAGATTTTCTATCGGACGACGAATCGCTCCGCCACGAGTACGAACGAGTAGGTTGCGATTTTGCAGATTTGTTAGATCTTTACGAATAGTTACTTCGGAAATACCTAATGTTTTGCTTAATTTGGTAACTGACACTTCATTTTCTTTATCTAATAGTGTCAAAATCATAGCTCTACGCTCTTGGGCAGAAGAATGGAAATCCGTTTTCATGATGTTTCGATTTGATTGATGCAGCAAAATTACGAAACATTTTCGTAACTAACAAATCTAAAACCAAATTTTCTAATTTCGAAATGTATCGAAATATATTTTTAAGAAGTAGTACTGTGCGTATTCTGTAGAAAATCAGTTGATTATGCTGAATGTTTTGGTTTTTATGTTTTACAACATACTTTTGTGTTTTTACTTTGTAAAACTTATGACTAACTTTGCAAACTAAAATATAAAAAAATGACCAAATGAAACGTTTTGTTTTTGCTTTATTGTGGCTTTGTAGTTGCGTGGCTATTTCCAATGCTGCGAATGTGTATGTGACTACTACGGGTGTAGATGCTCAAGATGGATTGTCTTGGGCAACAGCCAAATCGTCTATCCAAGCTGCTGTGGATGTGGCTACGGATGGAGATACCGTTTTTATTGCGGAAGGTGTGTACAATCAAGTTGTCAAGGTGAAAAAATCGGTACATATCTTCGGTGGTTATGTTGCGACTACTGGTGAACGCAATCCAGAGTTATACCATACAATTTTGGATGGTACCAATCTAAATACCACGCTGCTTACTCAATCCTCAGCGTTTAAGGATACTACTTATTTCGATGGATTGATATTGCAAAATGCTTCTCATACCTCTGCAGGCGGTGCGGTAGTTCTCAAGGCGAAAGGTGTGTTGCGCAATGCTACCATTCGCAATTGCTATACCGAAGGCAATGCGGGTGGTGTGTCCAATGCAGGTGGCGTAGTTTCTTGCTGTATTATCGAATTGTGTGAGGCCATTGGTTCGGGTGGCGCAGTGCATAATATGGGTGGTGTGGTTGAGAATACAATTATCCGTGGTTGCAAGGGCAACTATGCTGCCATTCGCAACGAAAGTCAAGGCATAGTCCGCAACTGCTTGTTGCACAACAATGAACCATCCAATTCCGCTTGGCCTAATTCAGGAGGTATCTATAATCCTTCGGGTGTGGTCTATAACAATACCATTGTATGCAACTACGGTAGCCAATATGCGGGTATTCATAGCGATAATATTGCATACAATAACCTGCTATGGAATAACCAGTCCGAGGAAGGCTTTGCTGATCCAGCTAACTTCGTTTCAGGTGAAAATACCAAGAATGGTTCTGGTTATAATGCGGGCGATTTTTATTTCGAAGCAGAGAACTTCACTGTAAAACTATCCCCTGAAAATACTGCTGCCAATGGTCCTCACTTCCTAGCACCTACTAATTTTGTTGGGGCACCTAAAAATGCAGCTGAGATTGCTGCCATGCGTGCGGCTAACTTTGCCATCACGGCTGAGTCTGCGGTAATCGACAAAGCCAAAGCGAATACCGACCTCGCATACGATATCGACCACAATCCTCGTCCGATCAACGCTCGTGCAGATATTGGCTGCTACGAATTTGACCCAAATGCCCCTGTCATTGATGTAACGGGCGTTAAGCTCAATATGGACACCTTGCATGTATATACTACCGATACAGCCCTCATTACGGCGATCATCATTCCAAACAAAGCGACCAATCGCCATGTCACATGGCATATTGCCGACACTACCATTGCCCAGGTAACGGAGCAAGGCGCTGTGATTGGTGTTCTCGCTGGTCAAACCACCGTCACCGTTACAACCGAGCAAGGCAATTATTCTGCTTCTGCTATTGTGGTAGTAGAACCCAAACCAATCGTCATTATTCATCCGGAGGTACTCCTCGCGGATAGTTTATACACTATCGAGAATTATACCATACCTTCTTACATCCCATTTTGGGTAGCTAAGGAGGCAGCGCGTGATGATTCCACCGAGGTTAATTTGCAGACCTTGCGTGAGAAAATCACCCAGTTATTACCATACCAAATGCCATATAGCGTAGTCACCAATATCAATGGTGACCCCCGTACCCGTATGGCGTTCTGCTGGTTTACCAACGAGCGTATGACTGATGGTGAGGTACAATTGATGCCTCTTTCTAGTGGTCTGGTGCCTACCCATGATTCCTTCGTGCCTACTTCCACTGTCCCAGCCACTCCTACGGTCACACTTCCGCTCAATTATGCCACTTCATCTTCGGGCCTTCTGAAAGCTACCAAGATGAAACCAACGCAAGAATATACCTATGTTAGTCACAAAGCGATTGCAGAAGAACTCACACCTAATACCACATATGCGTATCGCGTTGGTGTGGATGGCTTCTGGAGCGAGATAGGAATCTTCACTACGGCCTCTGACAAGCAAGAGCCATTCTCCTTTATCTATATGACTGACTCTCATATCATGAACCAAGAGTATATTGATGCGGCTCGCTTATGTGCTACTGCTGCGGCAGAGAATGTGTCCGAAGCCCGATTCTGTGTGTTCCCTGGCGACTTTGTAGAAACAGGCACCAATCGCAACTCTGAGTGGGAGTGGGAGCGTTGGTTCGACGAAGCAATGCGCCCTATCGTGCAACAGATGCCTATTGTGCCAACCGATGGCAACCACGATGATTCAGAGAATCTCAACTATAGCTATCACTTCCATACCGACAATCAGTTCAAGGAGAATGCCAAGGTCAAACCACAGTTTGATGGCACTACCTATTCTTTTATGTACGGCGATGTACTCTTCTTGGTGTATTCATTACAAGATTATTGGAAAGGAGCGTATAGTTTATCTGCTTGCACATCCACTTATCTCACCAACGATGTGGGCAATTGGTTCCGTGAGCAAGTAGAGGCTCATCCAGAGGCTAAATGGCGTGTGGCATTGGTCCATAAGAATATCTTCTCTGGTTCTGGGCACCAAGAGGACGAGGAGACACCACTCTTCCGTGCTACCATGTTGCCTATCATGAAAGAATGTGAGATTGACCTCATGTTGCAAGGTCACGACCACTGCTACGAAGTCATTGGTCCTGTCAATCCTGATACTAAGACACCTATCTTGAATGCCATCGAAGATCTTGAACCTACTATGTTGAGTGCATCTCGCAACAAAGGGGGCACTTTCACCGTGAATGATGGTACTTTGTACTTTATTGGTGCTACATGTGGTGCCAAACGGTATAATCCTAACTCTAAAGCAGTTATGGAGGCGGATTTGAGTAAACATAAGGTGGAGAATTACTACGACCTCTTTACGGGTATGTTCTGTCAACCAGGTGCACCATCCTACTCGGTCTTCACTGTTGATGGTGATACCATTACGGTTAACTCCTATAGAATCTACAAAGGCAAAGCACCTGAGTTGTTCAATACCTTCACAATCAAACGCACCAAGGCGCATGGCAGTGGCGGCTTGATTGGACAAATGATTCAGGAGCAGGGCGCTGCCAAAGTGATTTACAATGGCCACATGTATATCCTGCGTGAGGATATTGCCTATAATGCACTTGGACAAGCGGTGGCTGAAGAGAATATATTGTCAAAATTATAATTAATATAGCGTTATGAAAAAAACTTTCTTTCTTTTTCTTCTACTGAGTAGTTTTGTATATGTATTAGGCAGTCAGGCTGCCATTACTACGCCGGAAGATATTATTCTTGCAGATAGTACATATCACGTTGAGGATTATGCAATTCCATCGTTTATCCAATTCTTGGCAGCCAAAGAAGCAGCAAGGGCGAACTTTAGTGAGGAGAATGTGCTTGCACTCAATCAAAAGATAGCAGCGCTTCAACCCTACCAAATGCCTTATGATGTGGTAGTAAATATCAATGGCGACCCCACTACGCAAATGGCGTTTGCATGGTTTACCAACGATCGTATGACAGAGGGGCAGGTACAACTCACTCCTATCACTGACCTTTCTTTGTTGCAGACAGTATTTGATACTGCCACTAATGTGATGACATGTGAAGCCACTCCTACTGCTGTTAAAAAGATACGTTATGCAATCGGCTTATCTGGCATTCCAGCAGCTACAGGCTTACCTATGAGCACGAAGTATAAATTTACAAGCCATAAGGTTATTGCAGAGGGATTGACCCCTAACACCACATACGCATACCGCGTGGGTGTAGATGGCTATTGGAGTGAGGTGGCAACTTTCACTACAGCTCCTCTCAACGATCCGGAAGCGAGCGAGGATTTTACGTTTGTCTATATGACTGATTCGCATATTCAGGATCAAAAATATGTGGATGTGGCGCGCCAAGCTGCTATAGCTGCTGCACGAAATACGCCGGAGGCGAAATTTTGCGTCTTTCCTGGTGATTTCGTAGAAACAGGAACAGTGGGTAACTCTGAGTGGGAGTGGGAGCGCTGGTTCGAAGAGGCTATGCGCCCTGTCATCAAGCAGATGCCTATCGTGCCTACCGATGGCAATCATGATGATTCCTCCAACCAAAACTATAGCTATCACTTTAATACCGACAACCAGTTCAAGGAAAATGCCAAGGTCAAACCTCAGTTTGATGGTATCACCTATTCCTTTATGTATGGCGATGTGCTTTTCTTAGTATATTCATTGCAAGATTATTGGAAAGGCGCATATAGTTTGACCAATGGCACATCCACCTATCTCACCAACGATGTAGGCAATTGGTTCCGCGAGCAAGTTGCTGCTCACCCTGAGGCCAAATGGCGTGTGGCATTGGTGCACAAGAATATTTTCTCGGGATCAAGTCACCAAGAAGACGAGGAAACGCCTCTCTTCCGTGCGACCATGCTACCCATCATGAAGGAGTGCGAGATTGATCTCATGCTGCAAGGCCATGATCACTGCTATGAGGTCATTGGTCCCGTTGATCCAGATACTAGAACGCCTATTCTGAATGCTATCGAAGATCTTGAGCCTACGGTCTTGAGTGCATCTCGCAACAAGGGCGGAACCTTCACAGTAAATGAT
>CALCGX010000008.1 GCA_937901225.1 uncultured Bacteroidales bacterium
CGGCAGCGAAGAGCTCGGCTGCCTCTTGTGGGTATTGCTTAGCCACAGAAGCGAAATGTGAAGCGATTAAGGCGTACCGCAGCAATGTCTGGGAGACATTTCAAGGAGTAAGTACGCCGCGCGAGTCCGAAGTAGCCCTCACCGCTACGAGGACATAGAACTACCTTATACGAACCCATCAAGAACTCCTCGAACCATATCACACTGCGAGGGCATTGCGAGGAAGGCAAATCAATTTGCCGATATGGTGAGAGGAGAATTGAAAAGGGTGAGGCTGCTGTGGATGAAAGCAATACCCACAAACAAGAGGCAGCCGAAGCTCGGAGCGGACGCTCGCGAGAACGCTCAATGGCGCAGGAGATACCTACGCATGCGACAAAAAGGAGTAACGAGGAATAATTCTCTATTAGGGACACACGCGACCATGCGCACGAGGAGATGCAAAAAAGAGAGAAGTTACCTAACAGGTAGCTTCTCTTCGTGTATACTCTCTATCCTCTCCGATATGCAGTCCGCAGATTTCTTTTCAAATAATCTTGATAAAATAAAGCCGGAGCGAACACCGTATTGGGGAGAAAAAAGAAGTTGCATTATTTTTCTGTTGATACATCTTCTATTTTCTTCAACTGATCTAAAAAAGTTGCAAATCCATAATTATATCCAGCAACTATAGGAATATTACGATGAGTTAGATTTTTTAAAATCTTCAAATAAACCCGGATCACCTCAGGAGCATTTTTATTATCTTCAGGAATTCCCATGCCCTCTGTAGATAGTTTCTGGTTTAATTTGTAAATACAATTCGTTGTTGAGGAACATTTTTTAGGAGAACTAGCATAATAAAGAGGAAGCAACCAACATTCTGTTTCATTAATACAAATCGCAAACAATATTTTATCAGCATATTGTGTAAAGATATCTCCATCAATATCTCGTTTCAGCCGATCTACAACACGATTGTATAATATCTCATCCGAAACTTTTATCATATTATCATCATATATATTGACATCGTATGATTGTTGAATGCATGCATCTGTGTCAATTTGTATAACAAGATAGTCATTAGTAGCCATAGCATCACAAATAGTCTCGGTTGTACAGTGCTCCAGAACTTGTGCCCACCCTCCGACAGAATCTTGCTTCTCTTGACCATTATCATACACAATAGAGGGTTGGATATTATTTATTACAACCTCATTGTCATTCAAATATCTGCAGACGATATAAGAGATTATCCTAGCCTCAGAAACACCTTCACAAATAAGCGCAATTGAAATCATGATTGGTTAAAAATTATCTGGTAAACCTCCGATGTATCCTTTAAGCCATGCTTCTGAAAGTGGCATATCTAATTGACCTTTTAAAGAAACCTTATTTATGGTTGTGTAGCCATCTATAGTTCGCCGAACAACATGTAAACAAACATCGTCTTCATGCAAATTTAATCCATCTAGAACAGCAGCGTTATGTGTTGTTGCAATGATTTGCTTATCATATTTACGAGCTAATTTAATAAGACTCTTTATGATTTCTCTACATAATTTTGGATTAAAAGCAGTATCAATATTCTCAATAGCAAAAAATTTCGGAGTCTCATCAGATATTATTAATGTTAAATAAAACAATAGATATAAGAAACCTTCATTAGTACTTCTTTGGTCAAAAAGATTAATGGTATCTGATAAATAAGTGTCTGTCACCCTTAAATTATATTCCATGGATAATTGTCCATCTGGAATTTCCATATCATCAAACCAATCTATTATTCTCAAATATTGTTTTATTTCATTGAAAATTTCTAGACCATTCGGTCTTTGAGCTAGAGATTTTAAATAAGAAAAAAGACCCTCTCCATGGCGTCCTAAAGGGTATATTTTATTTGAGTTATCAGCTTTACGCAAAAGACTTTCTTCTAAAGAATATATGAGGAATTGTTCTAAAACAGAACTTGCGGCCATTATTTCTGTTCCATTTTCAAGAGATCTTTTAACTCTAAACTTACTCGAAATCTTAGCCTCTGCTTCTTCTATCATTTTTTTTAGTTCTTCTAACTCTTTTAATGATATACTTTTTTCAACAAGGGATTTATTGATAGTAAGCTGTTGTCTAAAAGCATTCAAAAAATCATTTAAATCTACAGAGTCAACCACCCATCTCGCAGGTTTTGCATCTGCGTTATAGGAAATATTGAGAACTAAATCATCAAGATTAGTATTTGTATCATCACTATCATCATCTAGAATTTGGTGAGTCGTGCGAATTGTAATCTTTTTTGCATCTATCCCCTCAAAAATAGGACACATCAATTGTGGCTCTACCATGCGAATACCTCGATTGGCAAAATACTCAAAATCTAATTTATTAGCGCAAGCGGCTGCACCCATTGCAATCCCCTCCAATATATTTGATTTTCCACTACCATTAGACCCAATGATGACATTGAATCTTCCTAAGGGAATACTTACATCTACAACTGATTTGTAATTTTTAATTGATATACTTTCAATCATAACCTATAAAATCTTTTAATTTGCAAAGGTACAGTTTTTTTTTAATATAGACAAATGTAAGCATGAAAAATTGTATTTTTTTAGATATCGCCTATAATTTATCCATGTTTTTGTATAAAAATAACAAAAAATGTGCCAAGGTTAAGGAAGAAAGAGGTTAAGAATAATTCTAATTTTACGCAAGGTGGTGGAGGATGTCGTCGGCTTCGGGGATGGAGAGTTTTTGACGGATTTGAGGATTGCGCTGGTAGATTGTTTGAAGAATTTGAGTCTTACGCTGGTAAATAGTTTGAAGACTTTGGCGAGTGAGCATGTTTATCTCCTTTGTCGAAAAATTAGCCTTAAAACAAAAACATAAATTGATCTATTACGAATGCAATGGATAGAGTTATGGTAGATTTGTTTGCACATGTCGGAAAAATGTAGTACCTTTGTCGGCGGAATGAGAATTTCGATAGCACATATATTCAGTCAAGCATGCAGAATGGTCAATGTGTGGACTAAGTTCATGCGGGTGAAGCGAGTCGAAGGAGGTGATTGCGGTGGCTGAGAGGATTGATAAGTAGATAATAGTTATTCTAATAATATAAATTAATTTTCAATTATGGCGATCAACTACAATTACGAAGTCCGTATTCAATTCAAAGAAAAAAATCCTCTTTTGACAGAGAAATTCCAATTAATGGTGGACTATAAAAAAAGTAAAGGGAATCAAGACAGATTCATCTTTGCTCCATCAAGCATTGTATTGAAATTAAAACGTTCAAGGAAGTATAAATCCATACTATCGAATCCTCAAAATAGTATTAATACTCAGATTATTAAATCAATAATTGCATATTATTCCGTAAGCAGCATTTATTCTCAAATTAAAAGTATTCAAATTAATTACATTGAGGGCAAGAATAAAACTCCCTTGTTAGAAAGTGTTACTTTTCAGCAACCATTACAAATTAGCATTCCAATACAGAATAATTTATATTTTAAGAAAGAAATCATACAGGAAATTACAACTGAATCCGAAAAAGGTGAATGTATTAGGATTGCATTGTCTTATTGGTTAAAAGCACAAATTACTGATGATTTGTATGTTGGTTTTGAAAATCTATGGAGAGCATTTAATCGCTTGTATGTTTATTGTGGTAAGCAAAGTAGTGAAAATACAAATTTATGCGAAATTCGAAAACTCATAATTGCGCACGCAAATCATTTTTCACAAACAATAGAGATAACAAATTCTTATACAAAACAAGAATTATTTCATTCTTTTAGGTGGCAAAAATTAATTCTAAATGATTATCCTACACACAAACACACACAAGCACTTGTCGATTTTATTTACAGATATTCAGATAAAAGAATAATAGAATTATTCCAAGAAAAACTTGTGTGTCGTGAAGATAATATTAAATCATTGGGTAAATGGGATGATATACAAAATTATCTCAATAGCAATAAAAACACATCTTCTGATATAGAGTTAGTAACATTACTATGTATAAAATATGCGTATTTCCTCCGAAATAAATTTTTTCATGGAGAAATTTTAAATGGGACATTTAAATTAACAAAAGATTATATAGATCTTGAATTTGAGAAATTGAATAAATTATTATCAATGTTAATATTTGAATTAGTTAATAACAACATTTTACCTTAAATAATGGAATAACAAATAGAGTGTGTCATAATTAGGCACACTCTATTTGGTTTTAAAAATGAATAAAAGTGCTATATTTGCATATAAGCGAAAGTGCTTTGAGGATTAATCACAAGGGACTAATTTTGCATCTCCACGATTGACTTTTGCATTTTGAGCAGCATACCAAATTGCTGGAATAATTCCCCACACGGTGATTGGAGGCATTAACATCCATAATAAGCCACGATTAGGAACTTTATAACATTCTTGGTGTGTGACTGCTGGCTCATATAAATCACCGATGTTGGTATCTACTTTGTAACAAATACCATTTGTGTTGATGAATACATTTACATAATCCTTATGTTCTTGAGTAACAGAGGTGGAGTTCTGTGTGTTAGTTGTAGATGTCCTACCTGTACTCGACAAAGATGTTTCACCTGTCCAAGCATTAGTCACAGGTTTTGTGTTTACATTTGTAGTCGATGAGGTAGTAACACGACCAGTTGTTTTAGTCACTTGCTCCTTTTTCTCATAAACTAAAATTTCTCCGCCTAATCCATCGTCCATTGTGCGATCTGGAACTGACATTTCGCTCAACACATCAGCCTTTGACATTCCAACAAGAGCATCAAACTTGTTTCCGATGTACTTTTCAGGAATGTCCGTAACGGTAACTGATTGGACTGTCCAACATGAGGTCATTGTAAATCCGACCAACATGAGCAATAAGAATTTTGTTGTTTTCATTTTGTTTTTTGTTTAAATGGTTAATAATATAGATTTTATACCCTTCAAAAAGGATTTATTTTGCTTCAATAAATGGCACAAAATCAGATAGTATCTTTATCTTATCTACCAACGATTTTTCTGCTACTGATGTATCATTAGGCAAAGTAATCGTTTCGGGCATTACCTCAATAAGATTCTTGAGATAGATAGACTTGATTGCATAATTGATATTATCTTCGTTATCCCATCCCGAAGATGTAATACCGATCAAGTTTCCATTTTTATCAAATAATGGGCCGCCGCTATTTCCATGTGTAATAGGTACGGATATTTGATATAAACGAATATCGCCCTGTGCACCAGTCTTAGCACTGATAGTTCCATCGGTGAACTTGATTTCTTGACCTAATTTTTGTGTTTTAGGGTAACCTAAAGCAAATACTTCAGTACCTACGTCTTCCGTTTTAGCAGTAAATACATATGGGATTTTTGGTAATTCAACAAAATAGTTGTCTACAATCTTGATGATAGCCAAATCATTGGTAGGGTCGGTAACTACAACTTCTGCCTTATAAGTCTTGGTTTGACCATTTTGTTTATATGTTACTTGCATCTGCGTTGCACCATCTACGACATGATGGTTGGTAGCAATATATCCCTTTTCGCTGATAAAGAATCCTGAACCAGACCATAACCAATCAGTAGCTTGTATCGCAGGTTTCGATTCTGGTTTTCCTGATGGAATAACGGCGGTAGGATAAGCATCTTGCGGGCGTGATAAATATGTAAATTCATTTACAGAAAGTGAATTTAGAACAAATGTGCCAGTACTATTGGCAATCATTCCAAATTTGTTACCACGCAAGTTTTTTGCTGGAGTTTGAGCGACTGTTGTGCCATTAATAGCAAAAACAAATCGGTCATCAGACTTAAACACCTTTAGTAAATTATCTCGCTCGGTATGAATAGTTGTAGAAGAATATGACCAGTTTCGCAACCATTGTACCACACCTTCATACTCTCCAACTATAGCGAATTTACCATCATTAGAAACTAAGAAACAGTAGTAGTTATCCCAATCTTGAAAACCAAAGAGCAAACCATATTGTGCTTTAGAATTTTTGCCATAACTACGCATTTTTGCTTCTAATTTATAATCTTGTGTTTGGTCAAAAGGAATATAGCAAGAGCGTTGGACCATTGACTTTTCCGCTTGATTAGATAGCGTAACACTTCTGCCATCTGCACTTAAAACGGAGCGATTATTTTCTCCATTTATAGCCCATGCTTCAGGGTGACTCCCGAAAAACTCATTATAGACCAAATATCCTGTACCATTTTCATCTAACTCAACATACTTACCATCAACAAGTTCTCCTTTATCATAGAGGTAATATCGTTTAAGTTTTCCTGTTTTATAATACAAATATTGTTCGCCATGTTCTACACCATTGACATATTCTAAAATGGCTTTTACTTGACCATTTTCAAAATATAATATAAATTTTCCGTTAACTTGACTATTGTAGTAGTCATGTTCTTTTTCTTTATTTCCGTTCTTATAATATGAGATAAATTTACCCTCAAAGAAGTCTTTATTGCTATCAGCATAATCAATATAAACAGGTGTAAAGACAGACTGCAAAGAACCATCCATGTAATAATCTTTCACTTCACCATCTGGTATATTGGGTGCCTTGTATTTAATACGACGATAATATAACGCATCTTTCGCCTCGCAACGTTGCCATTCAGCATCGAAAAACTCGGTTACTGTTTGATCTATTGCAGGGGTGTAAGTAGATGTTTTATCAAATTGTTGGGTTGGACTTTCCGCACCTCTATAATAATAGGTTACAGCACCTGTGATATTCGTGATTTTTCCTGTGTATAAACTACCTAAGACAAATGAGCCTTCCATAACAACACCATTCGCTTTCTCAATTTTTCCGTTGCCATGTAGAATGTAATTGATAAATTGCCCTGTGTATACATCTCCATTGGGGTCTATTTGTTTGCCTTGTCCTGTAGCTTGGTTATTTGTAAATTCACACTCTAGCTCTCTACCATCAGCCCATGATAACTTACCATGACCTTCTCGAATTCCATTTTCATAGTTTCCAATGTATGTGGAATGTAATTCGTTGTTGATGTAGCGAATCGCCGTGCCATGACCGTGTGCTTTGTTGTTTAGGATTTCGCCATCCCATGTAAAGGATACACCATCTTCGTAATAAGAGTCCAGAATTTGACAGTTAACATTGGAGCAAAGAATCCATTTCTCCTCCAATGTTCGTGCACTTAGCAATAATGGCACTGCGAGTGCAATTAGTAATAGTATTTTTCGCATACTTTTAACCCTTATTTGTGTCGGGTGCAACCTTTGATAGTTAGTATTATATTTGAAATTAGATACAATAAAAAAACGTGAACTTTGTCGTTCTTTGGGTATCTCGGCACTGGACTCGCCTCACTCACCAAATTATCGAACAAAAGCTCACGCGTAGCGCGAGCGTCCTAGCTTTGTTCTCGGTGAGTTCCTAAAAGTGTCCAGTTTTTAGATACCCAAGCACAATCTAAACGCTTAAATAAAATATGTCATGCATCGCCTTTACGATGCTGGTTTACCATAGGCTGAAAATGTTTTAATTTCTTTTATATAAATATTATTGTTTCATTTTAGGAAAGAATAATTCAAACGCGGTCTTGTTCATGATTTCTTGTAACTTATGGTCACATTCTACCATTTCACGCAAACAAGAATCCATGTATTGTTTTCGCTCTAATTCATTGCTTGTATGGATGATACTATTTGATAAACAATTATAGATATACATGCATCGGTTTCGGCGTTCACATAACTCCAGAACCTCGTATGTTGTTTTCGCCTTGGAATATCGTTCAATAAAATCTTTTGCAGTATCCTCTGGCAGTAATAATTTTGCTAATGTTTCGAAATTGTTATCCATAGTGTGTTCTTTTACGAGTTCTGTATTAAGTGTTATATTTGTCCAATAATCATACCTGCATGAGGGTATTCGGGAGATGTGTACTTTGCGACGCTATTAGCAAGACTATTTACAAGATTATTGAGGTTTGTTTGTAGCGACTCGGAAATGGGTCGTAGACTTCCTACCTGACTTGCAATAGAATTAGCAAGTTCTTGCTGCGAACATATTTTCTTGTATTCATCAAAAATTCGTCTACGTTCCTCTATGAGTTCTCTTCTTTTGACATCATCGTTTAAATGGAATAACTCTATCGTCTTTTCTCCTTTAATATCTTTGATGCCATTGGTTTCTCGTGGTACTAAAATATATTCATGAAAGCCGAGGTGATCTAATGGATTTTCCTCATAAGGATTTATTATTAATGGATTTTCTCTGCTAATATCTTTGTTCGCTAAATCACGTTGCAACTCATCACTTAAAGGAAATTTGTCTTTTTTGTATGTACGATTGCATAAATCGCAGGAGTATAATAAATTTCTCCAATCATGACCTAACCAATAGTATGTTTTTTTGGGACGAAAATGCTCCACATCATTATATCGTTTGGTAAGATTAGTTTCACAATAGGCACACTTATCGTATTGATCACACATCAATTGCGTCCTAACATCATCAGCTCCGTATATCTCGCTTGAAACATCGTCAACACTAGTTGGCGTAGGT
The DNA here is from genome assembly GCA_937901225.1 of uncultured Bacteroidales bacterium. Lineage (GTDB taxonomy): Bacteria > Bacteroidota > Bacteroidia > Bacteroidales > Paludibacteraceae > Colicola. The sequence goes on from CALCGX010000008.1 coordinate 8,562, forward strand.
GCAGACCTCAATGTAGTTGGAACTTCCGTAGATTTGTATAATTTTATCATAATTGAATATGCAATTCGTTTGCGATTTTTTCAAGCAATTCGTTTGTTCGAATAATATTCGGATCTTGAATAGACAAGCCATTCATTTCTTGGTTGAGTTCTTCTAACCGCTCTTTATCATCTTCTGACAATTCAGATTTAGACAAGATATTTTCTCGCTCTTTGATCTTTTCGTCCCAGATTGGCGATTTGAGCGATGACAGACCAAAAAGTTCACTTAATAATACCAAACCTACATTAGATTTAGATATATCAGGAACTTCTTCTGTAGGATTGTTCAAATTTATAACCTGTGCAATATCAGAAGATCCTACAACGATAATAGGACTATGGGTAGAAACAATGAATTGTATATTAGGGAATACATCATGCAGTTTACGAAGGATTGTTCTTTGCCAGTTAGGATGCAAATGCAGGTCAACCTCATCAATTAGAACAACTCCTTTCGCATGCAAAGCATTCGGCATTTTGGGATTTGCTTCTGCCATACGAGCTGCCAAGTCAGCAACCATAGCGATAACTATTTTATAGCCATCACTCAGTTGTTCTATGCGAAGTTCGTGTCGTGTGCCATCTTTTTCGACCCTATCCATAATGAAGCGAAGAGGTGAAACTTTGATACGAGGATTTTGATAGCAATCAACAAACATTGATATAGCAGAACGGACAACTTCAAGAACAGGAGATTTATAATTAAAATCCTGTAATTCTTTCATCATGTGGAGTTCTTCGCTTTCCATTAAGTCAAACCATCCAAAGAAGCGTTTAAAGTCCGTTTCTGGTTTAATAGCACTTTTGTAGCAATCCCACCGTTCGTATGTTTTCTGAAAACCTCGTTTGCGTTCAGGAACACTAAACTGACCTCTTCCAGTTCCATAATATGCAAAAATCGGCAATGCAACTTCTTCTTGTCGAATAATCGCCTCTTTCTTTTCTAAAGCCAATTGCTTAATTTGATCATAATTAGTTTTTGGCGTATTTGCAACTCCTTTACGATAACGCGTTACAGAAATAGGACTACCTTCATAAGTCAATTCCGCTGTAATTGCTGAATAAGAAGCACGATGTCCATGACGATTAATATGCACATCCAAATCACTAATTTGATAATCTTGTATTCCAGGAAACTGCATTGCATAAACGGCTAATGCAGTAGCCATAGCATCTAAAATAGTTGTTTTGCCATACCCATTATCACCAAGCAAGACAAAAATGTTTTTGTCTTTTCGGAAAGATAATTCTAGCGCGTTCTCCCCTATCAGACGCGTGTTTGTAATGGAAATTTTATCAAAACGCATAACTTTTGAGTTTTATGACCTTATTGATTCTTTTACTTCTTATATTAAAATCCGCCGCAAAGATACACTTTTTTTTCGAGATATGCAAGAAAAATTATAATTTGGGGTGATTTTTTTGTTGAGGCAGGGATTTCACGCGGGGAAATCCGCGAGCACTAAACCAGTAGCAGAAAAATATAGAAGCAATAGATGAAATAGAAGCGAAAGAAACATTAAATAGGAATAGATAGTCTTGTGTTGGAAAAAACTAGCTTCGTGTGGAGAAATTCACCACACGGAGGTGCAAATGTGGAGAAATACGCTAC
>CALCGX010000009.1 GCA_937901225.1 uncultured Bacteroidales bacterium
CTTGTACATGTTAGGGATCATCAGGAGCAGACCTTGGCTGGCGGTGAAGGTAGTGGTGAGGGCACCTGCGTTGAGTGCGCCGTGCACAGCACCTGCAGCACCTGCCTCAGATTGCATCTCTTGTACCAACACTGTCTCGCCGAAGAGGTTCTTGCGACCTGCTGCAGCCCACTCGTCCACGTTCTCCGCCATAGGAGAAGATGGGGTGATAGGATAGATGGCAGCTACCTCGGTGAACATATACGCGATATGCGCCGCAGCAGCGTTACCATCAAGGGTTAAATACTTTTTTTGTTTCATCTTTTTTGTAATTATTTTTGTTATTAGTCTAATTGGTCTTATTGGTCGAATTGGTCTAATTAGTATAGGAAGCCGAATAGCCACAACGGGATATTCTTTTGGCTTCCCACTTCGAGATCGGCGATGGCGCTGTAGCGTATGCCGGTCTTTTGTGGTGTGGTTGCCAGCGCGTCCATGTAGTACTTGCCATCGATGATGAACATCGCACTACGGTCGGTGGCGTTGATCTTGTGGTTGCCATGCAAGGTGGCGTAGAAGAACGTCTCGGCAATAGCCTGCTTGTCTGGTTCGCGCGTGCAAGTGGCGTAGCACAAGTTAGGGTTTTGCATATATACCTTAGTGGGCTTGAGCGGGAACTGCTTGCCCTCTGGATAGAGCAGATTCAACAGGCGCGCATCCTTGAGGTATTTGATATAGTTCATTGTGGTTGAACGTGAGCAGTCGATGGCTTCAGCGAGGCTGCTGACATTGAGACTGCATGGGGTTTGCTGGAGCATGAGGTAGAGCAGTTTGCGCAGCTTGGGCAAAGAACTTACCTCGATTTGCTTGATGAGCAGCACGTCCACCTCGAGGATCATATTCATCATCTTCAGCAGCGACTCGGAGAAGTCGTGCGGCTCGAGGAAGAGCGGATAGTAGCCATGGTGAAGGTAGTTATCAAAATACTGCAATGGCTTTACATATTGGCAGATCTTCTGCGCAATCTCCACATGATGCTTGAGGATATCCTCGAGCGAATAGACTGGCAGTTTGAGACCGAGTGTGACATTGAGGTACTCGCGGAAGCTGAAGCCACGCAGGTTGTAGGAATGCACAATATTGCCGATGTCATGGTTATCCTCGATGAGTCGCATGACGGATGATGCCACGAAGATGATTTGCAAAGAAGGAGAGCGATAGAAGCATTGGCTAATCTCCTTAGACCAGTTGGGATATTTGAATGCTTGGTCGATGATCAAAGTCTTGCCGCCAGCTGCAACGAATTGTCCGACGAACTCCAGGAGCGAATGTTCGGTGAAGTAGAAGTCGTTGAAGTTGACATAGAGGGTACGTTTGCTAGCATCAGGATTGATGCGGCGTTGCTCCTTGAGATAATTGAGCAAGAAATCGGTCTTGCCGACTCCTCGTCCGCCTTTGATGGCTATCAATCGGTCGTTCCAATTGATTTCGTCCATCAGCACTCGTCGTGCGGGCACTTGCACGTGCTCTACGAGATAATCATGTGTCTTGTAAAATGCCTCTAACATACCTTATATATTTGAACGTTGTTGCGAAACCATTCTTTCCACGCTGCAAAGGTACTACTTTTTTTCCAAATTTGCAATATCTATGTTACATTTTTAACAAAAAAAACACAAAAAAAGTCCTCAAGCCGAAACTTGAGGACTTTGCTAAAAGCAATTTTGCAATTTATCCTTTAGAAATTGCGCCACTTGGGCAAACATCAGCACAAGTGCCGCACTCTGTGCACAAGTCAGCGTCAATTGTGTAAATGTCACCTTCAGAAATTGCGCCCATTGGGCACTCATCGATACATGTACCACATGCGATACAATCTTCAGAAATTACGTAAGCCATAATCGTTTTAATTTATTGTTAAAAAAGTTTCAATGTTTCAAATGCGAGTGCAAAGGTACAACAAAAAAATCAAAATACCAAATATTCGGGATTAATTTTTGTAAAAAAAGACGCTATTTTTTCTTTTTCACGCTTTGCATGGCAGCCAGTAGTTGGGCATTTGGTCCGGTTAATCCCTTATCAACCAGTCCTTTTTGCTTGGCAAAGGTAGTCCAATTCTTAGCACCTTTTTCGCGCAGAGGCATACCGAGTTGTAGGTAGTGGCAATAGGCTATACCGAGTGCGTCGGTGGCATCAAGTTTCTTGGGCATGCGTTCCTCGGGGATATGCAAGAAGCGTTGGAGCATGTTCGCAACTTGGTGTTTGTCGGCATGTCCGTTGCCTGTGATAGCCATCTTGACTTTCATAGGCGAGTACTCTACGACGGGCACGTCTTTGGAGAGAGCTGCTGCGATAGCTACGCCCTGCGCATGCACGATTTTGATCATCGTTTGTGGGTTCTTGTCCACAAACTGTGATTCGATGGCGAGCACAGAGGGATGGTACTTGTCGATGATCTCTTGCAAGAAGAAGAACTCCTTTTGCAAGCGGGCATATTGGTCGTCGAGCTTGTGGACATCGAAAACGCCAAAGTCGAGGATCTCGACCTTGCTGCCGACAGTATGCAGCAAAGCATATCCCATGAAGAGTGTGCCAGGGTCCACGCCGAGGATGATATGTTCTTTTACCAGTTTGTCAAGCATGATATGGTATTATCAATCAGCAAGTCCTTATGATGATGCAATGAGTCTTGCACCACGACGTTTTTGGTCAGCTCGACCACGTCTCCTTCTTTGATGCTTTGGGTTATAGAAAAACCTATCACATCTTGTTTCTCCACTTTGATAGGTCGTTTGTCCACCGCGACACCGTTTTTGGTTAGCCCATAGTTCATGGCGCAGCACACTTGCAGGTTGCTAATAGGCAATTGCGCGCATTGCCAGCACATGTTGTCGCCCACGTGATTGATCAAGGTGTACCATTTATCGGCATCTTCCCCTCCGCGCAAGAGGGATAGGATCGTGATAGGTCCCGTATAATTAACCGACTGGATGCGATAGACAATCTGCATGCGCTCTTTATGCTCAGCAGAGAGCCGACGTACAGCCGTAATATGCAGGGTATTGCCACAAGGCGAAGTGGCGATAAAATCCCGCTCAAGCACGGCTTCGTTCTTGTGCAAACAGCGCGAGAACTGCTCAACCTTCCATTCGTTAAGGTCCAAGCGTTCGTCGTGCAAACGCACTGAAATAGCGGAGATATTCAGGATGGGCGTTTCTACACCCTTAATATATGTACAGAGTCGTCGTTCTCCAGAGTAATGCTCTTCGAAGTGTGCTGTTTGACAGAGGTAGTCATTCGAAAAGGTGAGTTGCTGCTCTAGCTCCGACTCTTGCATAGGCAACCATTCGCCTTGCTCTATACTCCAATTATTATACTGCAACATGATTTTCGTAGATTATAAATTACATGGTGGTTTCGCGAACGATTAAGTCGGTAGGTACCATCTCTGTTTGTTGGATACGCTCATCGCCATCCAATCGTTTGAGTAGTCGTGCCATGGCGCGTTTGCCGATCTCTGCTCCATGTTGCTGCACGGTGGTGAGCATGGGTGAAGTGGCATGGCATACAGGCGCATCGGAGAATCCGCAGATAGACAATTCCTCGGGCACTTTGATACCCATGATCTTCGCCACATGCAGCACGCCCGCAGCGCAATCATCGTTGACGCAGAAGATGGCATCGGGGCGATTCTCGCCCTGCATGATATTGGGCAGATCCACAATGGCTTTTGCGCGGGTATCACACTCTACCATCATGCTATCCAATATAGGCATATGATACCTGAGCAAGGCATCGCGCCAGCCCTGATAGCGACGTCGCGATACTTCCAACTGGATGGAAGAAGAGAGGTACATGATTCTTTTCCTGCCTGTCTGAATCAGGTATTCCACCGCATTGAATGCTCCCGTATAATCATCCGACACCACTTGGTCACACTTAAGCGAAGGGCAAGGACGATCGTAGAGCACCAATGGAATACCATTGTCCAAGATATCTTGTAGGTGGTGCAGACGTGTTGTTTCCTTGCTCACGCCCACCAACATCCCCGCTACTCGGCTGCCGATGAGTGTTTGTACGCTCTGCTTCTCTTTCTCCACATTCTCGCCCGTTTGGCATATCAGTATGGTGTAGCCTGCATCATTGGCAGCCTGCTCAATACCATCTAAGACCGAAGAAAAGAAGTGGTGGTTCAGTTCTGGAATCACGACTCCAATCGTCGTATTCTTATTGGTACGGAGGTTACTCGCCATCACATTGGGCTTATAATTGAGTTTGCGTGCACACTCGCGCACGAGCACTTTGGTTTGCTCGCTGATGTCGGGATGGTTCTGCAAGGCACGGCTGACGGTAGAAACCGAAATGCCCAACTCCCGTGCAATATCTTTGATTGTTATAGGTTTCATCTCTCTAAACACTAAACACTAAACTCTAAACACTAAACACCCCCACTCTTCTCTCGTGAGCGGATAGCTCCGCGGAAGATGACCAGTACAGCACCAGCCACCAGCACATAATCCGAATAGGGTTGCAGCTTCATGATGCTCATCACAGCGCCTGCAATCAGCACCACCATGCCAATGATTAGCAAAATATTACTCCATTTCATAATTCTTTATTTTACGGATTTCTTGTTATTCCCACTGATCTCACGGATTACCACGGATAATACAGCTAACAAATAAGATCAGTGCAAATCA
>CALCGX010000010.1 GCA_937901225.1 uncultured Bacteroidales bacterium
GAAAACTTCCACATTTTCTTGTAGGATAGCGAAAACACTTTCAATATGTAATGCCCGCACCAAGTGCAAAGCGGTGCAAAGGTAATACATTTTTTTGATATTCGCAAATATTTCACCTCTTTCACTACATTTTTTAAGATGTTTTTTTGAAAAGTATTTAGAGGTAATCTAAAAAATAATTATTTTTTTATTTTTCACACAAAAATGCAGCCACCCGAAATGGTGGCTGCAAAATTATGAAGATATTTGTATAGTATTGAAGGTGTTTATTCCTCTTCTGGTTCGTGATCAGGTTCGTGTTCGTTTATAAAGGAGTGGATATAATCCTCGCTGACATTATGTTTCTTTCCGTTTTTCGTGTTATCCTCTTTGATAAAATCCTCAAACCTTAATATGTTATCCAGTTTCTTGTTCTCGCCAAGATGCAGAGCATCGGCATAGTCTTTGGGGACAGTGAGCATACTCGTTCTGCTCAAAGGGTCTCCTCTATACGGAAATCCCTCCGCTCCGCCTTTCATCTTTCTCCCATCATATCGTATCTCAACGATGTGTTCTTCCCCAGTAATGGGACAACTGATGGTGATTATCTCAAAGAGCGAGGCATCAAATAGTTCGCGATCGCCAATCTCTATGGTATATTCAAATATAGAATTATCATCATAATACATATCAGCGTTCAGGAGTGTCATACCATCGCCGTTATTAACATCCCTAATAGTCATCAATATAGGATGATTTATAGCAGATAGAACATTGTCCCTTGCTACTACACCCTTAATGTTGCCTAATTCATAGTCAATCTCTCTTATAGGATGGATAGCAACTCCCGCGACAGTAGTATCAAATGTGTCGTAATCTCTTAATATGTCCAATTTGTTATCTGTAAAATAAAGGGAGTTCCCCTTTTTGACCCACTTGCATCCCTTCGCTTTCTCCAAGTCGCTTTCTTCAAATGTTATTTTCATCACTTCGTATCTTATACGCTGTGCTCTTATTTTCACCTTCAATACATTACTCATCTCAAAATAATAATTTTTATTATATAATGTATTTATGTGATATTGCTAACTCGTAATTCTTTTATGGGATTTCCAGTGGTGCATCTTGCTTGGATGGTTATGCCAAAACCAATCCTCAAACAAACCACAACCCTCCTCGGATAATCTATTCTTGATGACGAATGTTGCTCGGTGGCGTTCGCCATCTTTATCGTGCTCTTGATAATAAGCAATCGCTCTATCTATATCCCAATAGTTAGTTGTGGAGAACCCACCATCTTTTTTGCTCTTCTTGAACTTACCATCGTAAGTCTTCAAGTTTTTCAACAATGCATCAAGGTATGACACCGTGTCTTGACTGATAACAACCATCTCACCCTCATTAATACGCTTCATATCCCATTGCTCTTGATTTATATACGAGCCCAACTGATGATTTTTATCCTCATACTTGCATACCATCCTTCTCAATAGATTAAGAACATTTAGGTTATCATTGGGTATATAAAGGGTCTGTGCTAACGGTATGATAACTCTGAACTTCGTCCAATTATCAGCGTCTGCATTTGATATGGTTGGATGCGCAATGTATGTGTAATCACCATATTTCTCCTTAAACTCGTTATAAGATATAGAGTTATCAATATCTACAATGAGGCAATCAATCTTCTCCATCTCGTCTTTCTTATGAGGATACTTAACAGATGGTGGGACTTCTTTATAAAACTCGCTAATCATCGTCTGGTTATTTTTAAAATCATCAAACAATTGCTTCCATCCATCATCTTTCTTTAATTCACTTATTACTGTTGGGTCCCTAAATAACTCTATCATCATACTCTTCTGTTTCTCACTACCGTCATTAATCATAGAGTATAGTTTTGTTCTATCAAGGAAGTCGGTGATCGCCTGTGTTGCTTTGTTTCTCTTTGATACCTTCTTTGATACTTTGATGGAGGCTAATGGGTGGTTTTGGTTCAATTTGTGGGATACACTATTATATATAGAGGCGTGTCCCAGTATTTGAACATTTTCCACCATTTTGGGTAAAATACATAAAAACAAACAACTTCTCTTATTAGCAGTATTACCCTCTTGATAAAAACAAAAACAACCAAACACCTCATACATCTTTTCCTCTAAATCCTCATAATCACACTTTTCTCCCAGATAATCCAACACACTCATAAGATAAGACCCACGATAATAACCATCCCCCAACAATAAATCATACTTATGCCACTGTGGCATAGACACAATATCAACATCACCTACTTTATCATCCAATTTTAACTTTCCTTCTATCTCACTTCTCGTCGCATTCGCAAATCGCTCCAATCCATACTTCTCAATGAACATTTCGCAAATTGCACCATACCGATACGCCACCTTAATTCCCTTCAATCGCTTCTGCTTATACACTTTGAAACTGATATCTCTCAATCTCGGATATTGCTTTGGTTTAAGCATTTTGGAAGACCCAACTGTATATTCAGGATATACACTCATCATCTTTTTGAACGAATTAAAATCATCCCATCCATCCATACTCTCAACCTTCGTGGTATAGTAGAGATAATCAATATTCTCCTGAACAATCTCATCCATATGGTCTTTAACATACTCCTGATCACCAGCATATTTCTTGCGTAGTTGGATTTTCTCATCAAGTTCGCTAATCTTAGACTTCAAATGAATATACCCAAACTTATCCTTAACCCTACCATTTGTAATGAACGCCGTTCCATCATATCCACCACGGAAACGACCTAAACCCTGCTTAATCGTCTTATTGCTGTAAGCCAAGTAAGAAGCATTGTTTCCACCAATGAACACCACTTTCCAGAAACGGATTTTCTCATCAATATCCATTCCCGTAAAATATGCACTTGTCATAAAATGTATCTGCTTCTCTGGATTAAACACCTTACTATAACAAGGAACGGTTGCTTCGTGCAATTCTGTCTTCGCACATAATACTTCAACATCAGAAGTGTCAGGCATCTGGGATACTATATTGCTGATTTCCTTAACAGAATTGAAAAAGAAAGCCACTTTATTATGCGCCAGACCTATCTTTGACGGATATAACTCATACTCTTTCCTCTTATTACGAGAAGTATTACATACCTCACTGATAATGTCATACATCCTATATCCCTTCTGACGCTCAAACCACTGCAATGGAATATATTTCTTGTGTATATCCTCATCATCATACTTCACATTATATGTCTCAACCTCCTTACCGCTGAAATCTCTTAGGAACTCAATGAACTCATAGTTTGGGGTCGCACTCATCAACACCACATTGCTATTAGTAGTGAGGATGGTCTTTATTATCTTATTACATACAGTTCTAAAATTGCTGTCGTCAATCAATTTATGATACTCATCAACGACAAGAAGCGAACCACTCCAAAATCGTGGGAAACCCGCTAAAACATCTATATTCTCAAATCCGAACTGGTCATATCCTTCCACTTCATCCGTCTTATCCCAAGTGCAGATGCGGATATTCTTGTTCTTGTCAATGCTTTCCGCCCCACCATACACACAACAACACTCATCGTGTATCTCCTTTGACATAACGATACTTCTGTTCGGCACACTAACAATCAATCCCTTACAATGCTCTCTCGCATAGTTTATAAATCCCATAGTTCCACCGTTGCCACAACGACCTTTATTTAGGATGAAAATCTTACCTTTACATCCTCTCACTTGTGAGAACCACTTCTCGTAATGATGGTCTGTTAGGATTTCCGTCAAATACTTCTGGTCATCCTTTACCTTGATGACCTCATCAAACTTGAATAACGCTTCTTCACTCGTCTTCGTAATATGTTTAGCCATAATAAAAAATAACACCTGAAATCTTACTTACGGCTTCCACTCCGCTTTCAGACTTCAAGTGTTTGTTTATCTTTCATATATTTGTTTTCAGCAGCCTATTGTGGAAGACAACCGACCAAAAACCGTATTACTATTCTTTATATTATTACCGTTCTATTTTATTAATATTATCTATATTATTTATGTATAAGTGGCAAGAAGTGCCATCTGATACAAATATAACAAAAAAAAATAATTTATCCAAATATTTTTTGCAATTTTATGGCAGATCGTTATCACACATAAATATTTTATATAAAAAAATTATTATTATGAAGAGATGCTTTCAAGTATTGTTTAATCGTCCGTTAGAGTTTGAGGATGAGGTTATCTATGGTTTCCGCGTTCCTTGCGACGGAAGAGCAAAGTTAATTTTTGAGTATGCCGTAGAGGAGTTGATCGGCAAGTGGTGCTTTTTGCAAAAGCACGGCGGTAAGTTAGAGACTAAATCAATCTGGATGGATAAGAACGGTCGTCTCTACCGTTCAGGTAAATCAACACTGTTATATTCATACACCGCTGCACTTGACACTTATACATATTTTCGTATAGACGAGTATTGGGTAGATGACGACTATGATTTGGATGATGCAAAGATAACCGACCCAACGGATTACTTCAATCTTCGCTGCATTATGGAGGACGAAGACTACAAAACAGGGTATAACGGGTGGCTGCAAGTGTATCAAAAATTGTTTAAAAAGTTCCACAGACTACTTGATGTTGATGATAAGGGTCAGGACAAACTTGACTATGACGAGCAAGAAAGGGCTAAAAAGGGCTAATAGGATGTCCAAAAAATGAAGTGTTTGGTGTGAAAAAGAGGATTATTTGAATGAGTGTATTTGTAAATGACTGATAATCAGTAGTATAATTTTACGACTCGGTGAAATGAGACTTTTAGGGTCAGGAGGTATGTTTTATGACATCCTCCTATTTTTTTCTTCTCTATATAACCTAACTATTTGAGGACCAATCAATTAAGGACCAATTTTTTGTTGATTTTCCTTGGTCGGTTCATTTTTTTTTTGTAATTTTGCAAAAAATAATTATTTTTTGCAACAACGATGCATAATACCCTTTTATTTACATATTGCATAACTGATGGTGAAATAGATAATATGAGTGAAGAACAAAAGTCAATAATATTAAGGATACTATCCGATGAGAGAGAAGAATACATCCAAAATGAGACCAAATAACTCTTTGTTAGATATGACCGCAAGAACCAATAGGTTCAAATGACCTGATTAGACTTAAATGAACCCAACATTAAAATGAACCCATATATGACTATGACAACAGACATCAGAGCGGCAATATATGCTCGCGTATCCTCAACGGGGGAAAGACAATCAACAGAACGACAAGTAATTGACCTAACAGATTATGCAAATAGGAATGCAATGACTATATGCAAGACTTTTGAAGAGCATATTAGTGGAGCGAAGAAAAACCACGAGCGACCAGTTCTCCAAGAGTGTTTGACATATTGTATAGAGGAGAAGGTTGATGTGTTATTGCTCTCGGAGTTGAGCCGTCTCGGTAGAAATGTAGATGAAGTCCTCGCTAATATCCGCTTCGCAAAGGAGAACCGCTTGAATGTCTATTTTCAAAAAGAAGGTATATCCATCTACGGATCTGATGGCAAAGAGAACCCTTACCTTACTATTATGATAGCCGTTCTGGGAACCTGTGCCCAAATGGAGCGTGAGAACATACACTATCGCCTACAATCGGGTAGAAAGGTCTATGTAGATAAGAACATTGCTGCAACTGGCAAGTCTGGTCTTGGTCGTAAGGTCGGGTATCGCAAGCCCGTTGATACAAAGAAAGAAGAATATAAGGAGGCATTGAAACTTTTGAGAGCAGGCTACCCAATACGAAAGGTTGCTAAATTGACTGATGTATCTGAAAGCACCATTAAACGATTAAAGAAGGAGTTTGCCATATGTTAAGCATCCGAAGAACAATATGGATTTACGAGAACTTCGGGGCGGTATGTGCTTGCAAAGCGTTAGTATATGATATAGAAGCATTACTCCTATATATATTATATACTATGACGCTCCCATTTCAGTTTATTTTGATACTGTGTAGAGTAAGTCGGAAAGATAAGTGAATGTGGGGTAAAAAAATGACATTTTTTTGAAAAAAAAGTGCATTTTTTCATCATTTCTCTCTGGCTTTTGTTATTTTTATAGTGAAAGGTTAAGGAAATGGGGGTAAGAAGATAACCCAATTTCAAGCCTTCTCAATTCTGTAATTTAATTGTATAAACATATGAATAATATTTTTAACTTAAACGAAAGCAATCTGTCCATTACAGTGAAGATGGACGATTTGAAAGCCCTATTTTTCAAATGGGAAGATGAGTGGGCGAAGAAGTTGGCAGAAGCCAATAGAGTAAAGGAACAGCAGGAATGGTATAACAGCCGCGAGACTGCAAAGATTTTCAACAAGAGTATTTCAACCATCAACAGATGGAAACACTCCGGGTTCTTGACCGCCAAAACAATTGGTGGTATGGATTACTATTCAAAGAAGGAAATTAACTTAAAAATGGGGGTGGCGTATGACAATTAATTTTGAACTTTCAAAAAAAGAGGATGCTAACAAGATGCGTCAAATACTGGTGAGAATATCAGTGTCAAGAACCTTTCGCGTAGGTAGCAAGACTGGATTGTTTATTTCAGCAAAGGATTGGGATGAAAAGAACAATTCTGTGAGAAAGATTAGCAAGATTGAGACTGTGGATAAGCAGGAAGAACTCGCCAAACTGCGTGATGACCTCACAAAACTTGAAAGCCATATTGAAAAAGCGATTATTGGCGAACAGGGATTAGAGAATATGACTGATAGAAAGGATAGGCAGGAGTGGATAGATTTAGTAATTGAGAGTTTTTATGACCCTTGCATTAAACTCACTCGTATCAAGAACCTAACATTTGATGAGTTTGCCAAGATTTATGTAGAGGTAAGGAGCAAGGAGGAGCATTGGAAACCAGCCCCAAACTCTCACATCAATAGAAAAAAACTTTGGCAACACCCGTCATTTGACAAATTGAGTGCAGTGCAAAGTCAAGTGCATAAGATGAACCCGAAACTATTGATGGATAAGATAACAGGTGCTACATTGGACGAATACCAAAACTTTCTCGTCAGCGAAGGATATAACAATAAGACGATTGAGAACCATATGTCATACTTCAAGCAGATTTTGCGATGGGCATATGAGAAGGGATATTTGAAATATGGCAAAGATGTGATGGATCATAAGATTAAGAAGTTGAAGATTGCAAAGCCGACACCATTCAATTATCTAACTTGGGATGAGTTTCTCCAGTTCTACAATTATGAGTTTGATGAATTGGAGAAAGACTTGGAGTTAGCAAGGGATAGATTTTGTTTCTGCTGTGCGACCTCATTGCGACATAGTGATTTGGGGTTGTTAAAGAAATCCCATTTTGACAATCCTGATAATCCAACATCATTTACGATTGTCAGTAAGAAAACGGACGATGCCCTCACAATCCCCTTAAATGAATATAGCAGAAGTATCTATATGAAGTATAAGGATAGTGATAATGGACTGCTTTTTCCAAAGAAGTCAAATCAGAAGATGAATAAGTGCTTGAAGAAAATTGCTGAGAGATTGGCTATAACTCGTGAGGTAAGCAAAACAGAATATTGCGGAAAGGACAGAAGCGACATCACAATTAAAATATCGGACATCATAGCCACACACGCAGGACGCAGAACATTCGTGGTCCATTGTGCAGAAGAGGGCTGGACGGAAGAAATGATTAGAACATATACTGGACACGAGGATTTCAGAGCAATGAGACCATATTTTGCAATTGGAGATAAGAAAAGGCGAATGTATATGGAAAAACATTTTTAGAAAGGAACTACAAAGGTGGTTCCTTTTTTCGTGCATTTTTTTACAGAAAATGGCAGAAAAAATGCACGGTGCATTTCTGCTGTCAAGCATAGTAAGAGAATGGGGTTAGAATTATGGGATATGTGGGATTTTGAAAACGCCGACACCTTATTATATATATATTACTGTAGGATAGCAGTTTATGAGGTAAAAAACACCCAAAGAAATGGGTAGAAATGGGATGTGGTGCATTTTTGGTGCATTTTTTGGGGCATAAAAAAAACCTACAAGGTTGAAACTTAATTCCTTGTAGGTTCTTTTTTGCGGAGAGAGAGGGATTCGAACCCCCGGAACCTCTCAGTTCAACGGTTTTCAAGACCGCCGCAATCGACCACTCTGCCATCTCTCCTTTGCCGTAGCAAATACGCTCTCTTTCGAAAGCGGGTGCAAAAGTACTACTTTTTTTTGAAATATGCAAATTTTTTTTGCAAGTTTAAGAAAAAAGTAGTAATTTTGTGCCAAAATTTGACATTATTATGTTTTTACACATACTAAAATCGAAAATTCACCGCGTAAAAGTGACTGAAGCCAATCTAGAATACATTGGAAGTATTACGATTGATGAAGACCTTATGGACGCAGCAAATATCTACGCAGGGGAGAAAGTGCAAATAGTGGACAACACCAATGGTGCCCGTTTGGAAACGTATGTTATCCCTGGTAAACGTGGAAGTGGTTGCATATGCATCAATGGGGCAGCAGCACATCTTATTAACGTGGGCGATACCGTTATCATTATGGCATATGCTATGATGACACCTGAAGAACAAAAAGAATTCAAACCTGCTATTGTTTTTCCTGTAAATAATCATCTGCAATAATGGCGTTTTTTGACCTCATTCATACAGATAGTTGTTCCGCAGCCCGTGCTGGTGTGGTACATACTGATCATGGGGATATATTAACCCCTATTTTCATGCCTGTTGGCACTGTGGGCACGGTGAAGGGTGTTCAGCGTCGCGAATTAGAAGATGATATTAAAGCACAAATCATTTTGGGCAATACTTATCATCTTTACCTTCGCCCTGGAACGGAGATTTTGCATCAAGCAGGCGGATTGCACCGCTTCGAAGGCTGGAATAGGCCTATTTTGACGGACAGTGGTGGCTTTCAGGTATTTTCTCTGACCGACATTCGCAAGATGACAGAGGAAGGTGTGCAATTCTCTTCGCATATTGATGGTAGAAAATTGATGTTTACCCCAGAAAGTGTGATGGATATTGAGCGTGAGATTGGCGCAGATATCATGATGGCATTTGACGAATGTTGCCCTGGTACAGCCGATCGCCAATACGCTACCTCATCCATGCAACGCACACACAGATGGTTAGACAGATGTATCAAGCGTTTTGACGAAACACCTGATTTATACGGATATAAACAACACCTTTTCCCGATTGTACAGGGATGTGTATATAAAGACTTGCGCCAAGATGCAGCCAAGCACTTGCGCGATTTGGATCGAGATGGATATGCTATTGGCGGCTTAGCCGTAGGTGAACCTACCGAGGTGATGTATGAGATGATTGAGGTGGTAAACGATATCCTTCCCGAAAACAAGCCTCGCTATCTAATGGGAGTTGGTACTCCATGGAATCTGCTGGAGGGAATTGAGCGCGGAGTGGATATGTTTGATTGCGTAATGCCAACTCGAAATGGACGTAACGGCATGATTTTCACCCAAAACGGTGTAATGAATATGCGCAACAAGAAATGGGAGAATGACTTCACAGAACTTGACCCTTGTGGTACAAGCCATGTAGACCACGAGTACACGCGCGCGTACGTACGTCATTTAATACACGCGCAAGAGATGTTGGGACTGGAACTGCTGAGTATTCACAACCTGGCATTCTATCTTTGGCTTGTTGGCGAAGCACGCAAACACATCCTTGAAGGCGACTTCAAGGCATGGAAGGATGACATTACCCCACGATTGATGCAACGATTATAACAATGATTAAGCGCATTGATCGATATATTATTGGCAAATTTCTCGGCACCTTCTTCTTTTCTATCGTGCTGATTATGAGCATTGCCGTAGTGTTTGACCTCACAGAGAAGATGGATGACTTCTTTGAGAATCAAGCCCCTCTGCGCGAAATCGTATTCGATTATTATTTCAATTTCGTACCCTATTTTATGAATATGTTCTCGCCTTTGTTCATATTCATATCAGTCATATTCTTCACCTCCAAAATAGCAGGCAACAGCGAAATCATTGCCATCTTAGCAAGCGGTGTAAGTTACCATCGCTTAATGCTACCCTATTTCATCAGTGCCCTGCTCCTTTTCGTACTTTCGTTTTGGATGACGGGGTATGTAATTCCACCCGCCTCCGAAAAAATGCTTACTTTCCAAGACAAATACATCCAACGCTTTTCGCGCGAGAATGCCCGCAACATTCAAATGGAGGTAGAGCCTGGCACAATATTGTATATCGAAAGTTTTCAGAAGCGTACCAACATGGGCTATCGTGCATCACTAGAACATTTTGATGGTAAGAAATTGGTTACGCGAATCACCGCGGACCGTATTCATTACGACTCTGCCTACAATTGGCACTTGGACAAATATGTACGTCGTGATTTCGATGGCATGTACGAAACACTCTCACGGGGTAATCGCCTAGACACAATCATCCCTATCCTACCCAAAGAACTATTCTACACAGCTGAAAACGCCCAAATGATGAGCAACCCCGAATTAAAAGAATATATTGCAACCCAACGCAAACGCGGTTCAGGCAATATCCAAGCTTTCGAAACAGAATGGTGGAAACGTTGGGCAAGTCCAATTGGCGCATTCATCATGACACTATTGGGTGTAACATTGAGTTCGAAGAAAGTGCGTGGTGGTATGGGAAAGAACCTTGGCATTGGTATCACGCTCAGTGCATTATACATCCTATTCTCCACAGTATCAACCACTTTCTCAGTAAATGGCGTAATGTCGCCCTTTATGAGCGTATGGATACCTAACTTTGTATTCTTAGCCATTGGCGCTCTGCTGTATATTCGCGTAAGCCGATAAGTTAATGACTACTACAAAACAGATAGTAGCATCGCTATTTTAGACATAAACAAAAAAGCAACTCGACCGAGTTGCTTTTTTGATTGCATATGTTGGTTGTTATTAAATCCAACGAACGTAGCAGAAGTCCATGCGGTGTGGCAACAAATCGTTCTTAGGATACATACGCAAGCCGAACTTCATACCGCCAGCGTAATCCAAACGATAGTCTGCCTCAAAGAAGAGATGGCTGCCCTCTGCCTTCACGAGGTCAAGTTGCTTAACTTCATATAGCTTATCGTTGTTGTGAGTAGAGGTGCGGATTGCTACCAACTCTACGCCGATACCCTTATCGTTCAAGCCCTTGGTATCCAACTCTACTGCTACCTTGCACTTGCCACCTACGTTAGCAGGTTGCTCGTTTGGTTCAAAGATAGAGTTTACAACTTGTATCTCATCCCAGTGAGCTACGATATTTTGCTTCCAAGCTACGATGTCCTTAGCAATCTTGTAGTTGTCTGCGCCGAGCAACGCGTGACGCTTAGCGAGTTTGTTATAGAACTTCTCGAAATAGTCATCCATCATACGCTTGGTTGTGAAGCGTGGGGTGATCTTAGTCACAGAGTTCTTGATAGTTTGAATCCATGCTGGAGAGTAGCCCTTGCTGTTCTTAGCGTAGTACATTGGGATAATCTCGTTCTCAAGCATTTGGTAGATAGTAGCCGCATCCAATTGGTCTTGGTGAGCTTGGTTCTCGTAGGTACGCTTGTCGGTCAATGCCCAACCAGCACCTTCTACGTAACCCTCTTTCCACCAACCATCGAGCACAGAGAAGTTCAATACACCGTTCATTTGTGCCTTCTCACCAGATGTACCAGACGCCTCCAATGGACGAGTAGGAGTGTTCAACCAGATATCCACACCAGAGATCAATCGTTTAGCCAAACGCATGTCGTAGTTCTCGAGGAAGATGATCTTACCCAAGAACTGTGGCATACGGCTAATCTCAATAATACGCTTGATGAGGCCTTGACCACCGCCATCAGCTGGGTGAGCCTTACCAGTAAACAAGAATTGTACTGGACGGTTAGGGTTGTTCACCAATTTATCCAAACGCTCCAAGTCGGTGAAGAGCAAGTGAGCACGTTTGTATGTTGCGAAACGACGACCGAAACCGATGATGAGGTTATCCGCATTCATCTCGTTCAATGCACGAACGATACGAGCTGGATCACCCTGGCTCTTCATCCAGTTGTCGCGGAATTGCTCTTTCAAGTAGTCAATGAGCTTTATCTTGAGGCTCATACGAGTAGCCCAGATTTTCTCCTCTGGCATATCGTTGTATGGTGCCCACATAGCGAGGTTAGATTGGTCTTTGATCCACTCTTTTGGGAAGATCTCTTTGTAGATAGCTTTCCACTCGCTAGCAGCCCATGTAGGCATGTGCACACCGTTGGTCACATAATCCACGTGCAACTCCTCTTCGAAGTAACCTGGCCATACAGGAGCAAACATCTTCTTGCTCACTTCGCCGTGCAACCAGCTCACACCGTTAGCCTCTTGGCAAGTGTTGAGTGCGAATACAGACATAGAGAATTTCTCAGTATTGTCTGCTGGATTTTGACGACCCATACCGATGAGGTCAGCCCACTCGATGCCGAGGCGTGCTGGGAACATGTTCATATACTTGTAGAACAATCCCTCCTCGAAGTAGTCGTGACCAGCAGGTACTGGAGTGTGGCAAGTGTACAAACCGCTTGCGCGAACTACCTCCAATGCTTGTTGGAAGTTCAAGCCCTCTTTCTCCACGAGGTCGAGCATACGTTGCAAGCCCATGAAAGCTGCGTGACCCTCGTTGCAGTGGTAAACATCCTTCTTGATGCCGAGTTTGTTGAGGGCGAGTGTACCACCCATACCGAGCATGATCTCTTGTTTGATACGGTTCTCCCAGTCGCCACCATAGAGTTGGTGAGTGATTTGGCGATCCCACTCAGAGTTCATCTCGTTGTCGGTATCAAGCAAATAGAGGTTGATACGACCTACAGCCACCTTCCACAAATATGCCTTCACAGTGCGCTCTGGGTAAGGAACCTCGATGATCATTGGAGTTCCGTCTGCCTCTTTCACTTGTGAGATAGGGAGGTTAGAGAAGTTTTGTGCCTCGTATTTAGCGATTTGTTGTCCTTCTGGAGAGAGTGTTTGTGTGAAGTAGCCGTAGCGATAGAGGAAACCGATAGCGGTCATGTCCACGTTGCAGTCTGATGCCTCTTTCAGGTAGTCACCTGCCAATACGCCAAGACCACCAGAGTAGATTTTGAGTACTTGTGTCAAACCATACTCCATGGAGTAGTATGCTACGCTTGGTTTCTTAGGATCTTTTGGCTCGTCCATGTATGCACGAAATTCTGCATATACAGCGTCCAACTCCTTCATAAACGCTTTGTCCTTACTGAGCTCCAACATACGATCATAGCTGATAGTATTGAGCAATACAACAGGGTTAGATTGCGCTTGGTGCCAAGCATCGATGTCAATTTTACGGAAAATGTTTTTTGCTTCAGAGTTCCAAACCCACCAGAGGTTGTTAGCGATCTCTTGAAGTTTGCTGAGGTTCTTTGGCAGATTTGCATGAACATTCAAATCTGTCCAATTAGGTTGATTGGTGTTACTTACTTTAATAACCATAATTGTAATTTTTATTCTTTTTTGTACTTAGTATTCAAAAAAAACATGCGCACGTGCGCACAAAAAGCGCTGCAAAGGTACAACATTTTTTTGACATATGCAATACTCTTGCGATTTTTCAGTTCAATCCCGCCATATAAATCTCCGCAATCGGTTGCAATCTCTCCTAACCAACCACTTTTTTCGTCATTTTTTCCTACCCCTTATGTATTTTGTATTTCCCCATTATCCCTATTTCTTCCCTTGCCTTTTCCTTATCAATTACGTACCATATACGTAGGATATACGTAACATATACGTAGGATACACGTATGATAATCGGGGTAATCAGCAAGGAACACCGAACATATCCCCGCCTCTACACCATACACTCTACGTCAGAAAAACACCCCTATTCCCCTTAAAACCTTAAAATCTCCTAAAACTTTTTCCACTAAAAACTTGCACATCCGCAAATTTTGTTGTACCTTTGCAGCCGAATCCTACGCTGGAGGGAAATATGTCCTGCGAAAAGCGTTTCGCAAAGGTTCTTTCTAAGGGTAGGTTTCTGACATATTTAAATAGCGTTTATTGACGCTTTGCGTTTGACAATCAGAAAACTTCGCAACTTTTCAAACACAGTCAAAATCAAAGTAATCAGTAGATGCCTATGGGTATGATTATATCCATGCTACATCTCGTTTGGGTGTAGTGTGTTTTCATACCAGCGTAGGTTTCCTGTTGTTTATTTGACTGTGTGGGCAATGCGAAGGCCTCTGATTGTGAGTGAACAACGGAGGTCTGCGCTTTTTTTGCATCCTATTGTCTATAAATAACATTTGGTCAACATTATAACAGTAAAACTTATCAAAAAAAGAAAATTATGAAAATAATTAAATTTTTAGCAAGTGTATTGCTCATAACTGCAATGGTAGTATTAGTTGGTTGTCAGCCACAAAATCAACCAACAAAAGATTCCATCGTAGGAGTATGGCAAGGTGATATGGAGTATCATTATGAATATGGAGAATTCCAGGGACAATACAGAATTTCTGACATATATTGGGAATTTGATAACAAAGGCAGATGGATTACGACCGAAGCAGGCGAAGATTACACATATCAATATAAATTAGTCAAAAACAATACTAAACTTCAAGTAATTGAGGGCTACGATGATGTACTTGGCGAACTCACTATTAAAACACTTACTCATAAAAAACTTGAAATAGAAGAGGTGTATTTTGATGATGAAGGTGATGAGAAGGATAAATATATTTTATCTTTTAAGCGTATAGAATAATACATTCCTATTTACAGACTACAGACCAAATGTAATATGCGTACCGCATCTGCGGTACGTTTTATTTAAATAGGCAAATGAATGTTAGAAAGCAGAAAAGATGACAGCAAATGAAGTACCACCGATCTCCCACAGATCTCCTATGGTGGTCCCGAAACTTGCAGGTAACTTGCAGATAGTCACAAATGACTTTTATCGTGTATGTGATACATTAGCTATAAATCACATACCCTGCCACACCCGCTAAGACTATCAATAGAATCGGGTGAGAGAGCAGATTGATGAACTTCTTATATACCTCAGCACTTTTTTTAGAAACGCCTGCTGTGTTCTTCAAAAACATAGGCAAGAGAGTAAACAAACATACAACCCCAAAAATCACCCAACTCTTCCAATCTATAAAACTTACAGAAGGTTGACCAATAGGCTTCATCAGCAATAATGCTGCCGCAGCAATCATTCCCAATACCGAAAGACGCAACATCTGCATCGTGCGAGTGAAATAAATATTATGCTGAAAACGCGTACTGATAACAAAATACACCTTACAAAGCGATAGCATAATAATTAAACTAGGAATAACTATCGCCACAGTAGCCAGCAAACTACCCCACACGCTGCCCGTAGCTGTATAACCCACATATGTGGCACAGTTGATACCTATCGGACCAGGAGTCACTTGGCTAATTGCAAGAATGTCCACAAACTCCTCTTGGGTCATCCAGCCAT
The DNA here is from genome assembly GCA_937901225.1 of uncultured Bacteroidales bacterium. Taxonomy (GTDB): domain Bacteria; phylum Bacteroidota; class Bacteroidia; order Bacteroidales; family Paludibacteraceae; genus Colicola. The sequence goes on from CALCGX010000010.1 coordinate 15,545, forward strand.
GTACCTCTATCTCGTGTTGGATAAGTGAGAAGATAGCCAATCCTCCACCAAAACCGAACAATCCGATTTTCAAGAAGCTCAAAAATAGTTGCAGGTATATCATTTTTGTTTAGTGTTTAGAGGACGGCTGCGCCTACTGTTTAGTGTTTAGAGGATTTTCGTTCTTTGAGGTAGGTGTATAGTAGGGTTGCTACGACGGTAACGAAGATTATCCATACAGGCGACAACCCACCCAACCAAATTAGCAACGCACCCGCAATAGGGATGATAGCCGTTGCCCAAGTAATCTTGGCGCTGTGCGCCATCTTGCAGAGCGGAGCAGCAATCAGAGCCACTACCGCAGGGCGAATACCTTTAAACACCGCCTCTACAGCAGGCAAGTCCTTATAATCCTGAAACACCATCGCTATCGCCAAGATGATCAAGAACGAAGGCAATACCGCACCCAATACGGTGGCTATCACACCACGCCATCCGCCAATACGCCAACCAATGAATATTGCCGAATTCACCGCTATCAACCCAGGCGCAGCTTGTGCCAAAGCAATCATATTCAGGAACTCCTCACGGTCAATCCACCCCTTGCGCTCCACCACCTCATGCTCAATCATAGACAACATCACATACCCTCCACCTATCGTGAAGGTACCAATCTTGAGGTATGTCCAAAAGAGCTGGAGATAAAGCATATTAGACCGCTTTGCTATTAGATATTAGACCGTTGCACTGTTAGACCGCGACTTTGTCGCTGTTAGATTATAGAAGTCTAACTTCTCTCAGCCCAAAGGGCGGTCTAACAACGAAGTGGTCTAACAGCCGAAGGCGGTCTTATTTCTTCTCTTTGAGCTCTTGCTTGATGAATTTCACCAGCATATTGATAGCAGCATTGTTGTGTCCGCCTTGAGGAATAATCACGTCCGCATAACGTTTACACGTCTCAATAAACTGCTCATGCATAGGCTTGAGTACACGCTGATAACGCTCCATCACAGCCTCTACAGTACGTCCACGCTCCACAATATCGCGTTGCACAACACGAATCAGACGATCGTCTGCATCCGCATCCACAAAAATCTTCAAATCCATCTGCTGGCGGAGATGATAATCGCGCAATGCCATAATTCCCTCTACGATAATGATTTCGCGAGGCTCAACATGGATAGTCTCCTTCTGACGCGAAGAGGTAATGTAGTCATAGATTGGTTGCTCTACGGCGTGACCTTGCTTCAGTTGCTCAATATGCTTTGCAAGCAATGGCCACTCAAACGCATCAGGGTGATCGAAATTGATGTTTTGGCGCTCCTCCGCAGGCACATCACTACTATCCTTGTAATAGGAATCCTGAGGAATAACCACTACTTCGCCTTTAGGAAGGCGCTCTATCAGTTTTTTGACTACCGTTGTTTTACCCGAGCCAGTACCGCCCGCTATGCCAATGATAAACATGGGACAAAATGAATTTTGGATGATAAATAAGATTTTTCGCTGCAAAGTTACTACATTTTTCGCAAATATGCAAATTTTTTCGTACCTTTGCAGCCCAAAACATTTTCAACAACATGAACAATCATTTTATCGTTATCGCAGAAGCTGGTGATTTTATTGGCGAACAAAAACTCATCGCACAGCACCTACAAGGAGAAATGCTTGATGGTCAATGGCATATGACCGACGGCACCGTATGGGACATCATCGTCACAGGCGTTGGAGCAATCAACGTACTACACACCTTGCGCGACTTACCTCGCGATGCCCAAATTATCAATATCGGCTATGCTGGCAGCGCGAATTATGCCATTGGTTCAATTGTGAGCGTTACAGAGGTGCGTTTGAATCACCCTTGCGTCACATACCCCGAGCCCGAGTTGCACCTATCACCTATCGCCGATAACTATTTGCGAAAACCACAAGATTGCCTACACTCCGTTTGCTACAGCAACACCGATTTTGTCTTGCAATCCGACTACCAAGATTGTGTCTTCGATATGGAGCTGGCATATATTGCAGCCATGGGATTCACACATCTATCTTCGCTCAAAGTTGTTAGCGACAATCTCAGTCTGCATGCCTATCGCGAGGTGGCTGCGGGTGTAGAATAATCTACACTTCCGTATGCTCTCTGCAAGGGGGAAACCTGCTATTTTCAGTTAAAAAAGTAAAAAAAGTACGAAAATATTTGGTCATTCCAAAAAAAAGCAGTACCTTTGCACCCGATTTCGAAAGAGATATGTATCGCGGAGTAGAGCAGTGGTAGCTCGTCAGGCTCATAACCTGAAGGTCGGTGGTTCGATCCCGCCCTCCGCAACAAGACGAAAGCCATCCAGTAGGGTGGCTTTTTTGCATAAAATGCCATAGATGGTTGCATATTCCAGAAAAATATACTACCTTTGCGCAGAAATGCGAAAGGTTTGGATACTCATAATGCTGTTGGTGCCCACGGTCACATGGGGAGAAGTTCTGCCCGACTTTGTCATGCCGTCACATGAGATGGATTATGTGGATTCGGTACAGTTGCAAGTGAGCAACAACGATACCTTCTACCTTGCACATATGCACGAGATTTGGGTGTACCCAAAGATGGTATTCAAAAACAAACAACAGGAACGTTTCTACTGGAAAACAGTCCGCGATGTTAAGAAAACCCTACCCTTTGCCAAGCTTCTAACCAAAGAGATGGAGTATGCCGACGAACAGCTCGCCAAGATTCCTGATGTAAAACTGCGAAAGAAATGGTGGAAACAACACGAGAAATATCTCTTTAAGAAATACGAACAACATTTCCGCAAGATGACTGCCTCGCAAGGACAAATGCTCATGAAACTCATGGATCGAGAAAGCGACCGAACCAGCTACGATATCATCAAGCACTATCGAGGAAAAGCAAGCGCAAATTTCTGGCAGTTCATCGCCAAACTATTTAAGAACGACCTCAAAGAAGAATACGATGCCTTGGACAAAGATAGAATCGTAGAACGGGTAATAAACCTCGTAGAAGCAGGTCAGTTATAGTAGTTTTAGTATATTTTTTATGCTTTTCGTGCGAAAAATGCAAATTGTACATCGTAAATTTTGTAAATTGTAAATATTTTTGTACCTTTGCAAACTCATTGGGTTTTTGCGACTCGAGAACAAGCGCACAACGCTTAAAACATTTAGAACCTTTAAAAACTTTTAAAACAATAAATTATGTACGTACTATTAACTATTTTGATTGTAATTGCAGCAGTATTGCTCACCCTTTTGGTGTTGGTTCAAAACAGCAAGGGCGGCGGTTTGGCTGCTGGTTTCTCTAGCGGAAACCAAGTGATGGGTGCTCCTAAGACTGCTGACTTTTTGGAGAAAGCAAGTTGGACTTTAGCTGCTATCATCATCGCATTGAGCATTCTCGCAGTTGGTTTCAACAAGAGCCAAAATGCGACTACAGAAGAAGGTAGTGCTATCACCGAGCAAGTGCAAGAGGCTTACGAAGCTGAGCAAGCTGCTCAAGCAGTACCTGAGTTTGAGACTGAGGAAGTAGCAGAGTAATTCATTACTTTACAAACTACAAGAATCGAGAAAGGGCTATGACGATTTAATTGTCATAGCCCTTTTCTTATATCATTGGGTTATGCCATAAACATACAAAAAATCGCACATTTGCAAGTTTTACCTACGCAATGTGCGATTTTTTGCTTAGTTAAGCGGAGAGTATTATACTACGCCGCTAAAGCCCATGAATGCCATAGCCAAGAGGCCGGCTGTCAAGAGGGCGATAGGAGTACCTTGCAATGCCTTAGGCACCTTAGCCAATGCCAATTGCTCGCGCATACCTGCAAACAATACCAATGCCAATGCAAAACCAATAGCTGTTGCAATAGCAAACAACATACCCGTCAACAAGCCTGGCTCTGCGCCCATAGGCAACTTATATGTGCCGCTAGCGACCATGATAGCTACACCCAACAAACAGCAGTTCGTGGTAATCAATGGCAAGAACACGCCCAATGCTTGGTACAACGATGGAGAGATCTTCTTGAGGATAATCTCAATCATCTGTACCAACGCAGCAATCACCAAAATAAACAGAATGGTTTGCAAGAAGCCCAAGCCCCAAGCGTTCAAGAGTTGTTGCAAGAGGTAGGTGACCAATGTTGCCAATGTCATGACAAACAACACGGCAGCACCCATACCCAGCGCAGTATTGATTTTCTTACTTACGCCCAAGAATGGACAGATACCCAAGAACTGGCTCAATACGATATTATTCACGAATATCGCAGAGATAAATATCAGAAAATATACCATAATCTTTTATTTAGATCGTTTCACTATTAGACCATTTCATTGTTAGATCGTTCGCTTTGCTCACTGTTAGATGTTAGATTTCTTGGTCTAACAGCCGCCTCGCGGCGGTCTAACAGGCGAAGCCGGTCTGACTTCTAACAGCTCGTAGGGCGGTCTATTTTATTTTTTAAGCAGTTTTTGTACCAATGCCATCAAGTAGCCCAATACGATGAACGCACCAGGAGCGAGCACGAAAATCAACATACCATAGGTCTCGCTGTAGAGGTTCATGCCAAACAAACTACCCGTACCGAGCAACTCACGCACTGCGCCAATCAAAGTCAATGCCAATGAGAAGCCAAAACCCATACCCAGACCGTCCAAAGCAGACAAGCCAACGGTGTTCTTAGCAGCGAATGCCTCGGCACGACCGAGTACGATACAGTTTACCACAATCAGTGGGATAAACAAACCAAGTACCTCATAGATAGCAGGCAGATAGGCTTGCATCAAGAGTTGTACCATGGTCACGAAAGTAGCAATCACCACGATAAACGCAGGGATACGCACTTTATCAGGAATCAAATTCTTCAAGAGTGAAATCACCACGTTCGAGCAGATAAGCACGAAGGTAGTAGCGAGTCCCATGGACATACCATTGATAGCAGAAGTGGTAGTCGCCAAGGTAGGACACATACCGAGCACAAGAGCGAATACTGGGTTCTCGCGCAAGATACCGTTAAGAACGGTGTTTAATGCTTTATTTTTCATTGTTGGCCTCCTTCCTCTGTTGTTAATTGTGTGGCACCGCTCGTTGCCTCGATTGGCATAGGCTGTTGTGCAATACCGTTGTATGCCTTAACCACTACTTCAAGGAACGCGCGCGAGGTGATGGTTGATGCAGTGATAGCATCTACATCGCCACCGTCTTTGCTTACGCTGAAGTTGGTCGTAGCAGGGTTCTTGCCCAAGATGTTTGATTTTGGTTTGTCAGGGTTGCAGAACCATGTGCTCATCAGTGCACCCAGACCTGGGGTCTCGGCTTGCTCCAATACCACATAGCGAACCACATCGCCTACATTGTTGAAACCAACCATCAAGCGGAAGGTGCCGCCGAATGGCATGTTTTGGTTACCCTCGGTGCTTGCCTCTACGGCAGTACCGATCCACTCTTCGCCTACATATGCTTTGTAGAGGGTCACGCCATTGCTCTCCTCAGCTTCAGCAATACGGATATCGCCTTCAACCTCAGAAAGCACTTGCATGATAGCGCTTTGTTGCTTCTCAGTCATTGCCGCAGCGATAGGATCTTTGGTCAGCATATATACGCCAGCCAAAGCAGCCGCAGCCACCAACGCGATGAGCGTCAGCGATAGCAACATATTCTTAAATGAACTCTGTAATTTTGCCATAATACTATTGTTTTAGTTCGTTTCACTATAGATCGTTCGCTTTGCTCACTGTAGATCGCTCGTTTCACTCGCTGTAGATCACTTCGCTTCGCTCGTTGTAGTACTATTTTCTACAGCCCGAAGGGCGAACTACCATCTACAGGGCATAAGCCCGATCTAATTATTTCTTTTTCTCGCCAAAACGCTTTGGACGAATGAGGTTCAACAATGGTGCGCATGCATTCATGATGAGAATAGCGAATGACATACCTTCTGGGTAAGCACCCCAAGTACGAATCACCATCACAATCACACCGATACCCACACCGAAGATCAGTTTTCCGCAGTTGCTCATAGGTGAGGTCACATAGTCCGTAGCCATGAACCATGCACCCAGCATCATACCGCCGGTGCAAAGACTCAGCATCACATATTCGCCTGTGCAAACGCTCTCTGGCAACATACCTGCCCAACCAGTCACAGCAGCAAACAACGCCACAGTAGCCATGATGCTTACTGGGATATGCCATGTGATAACGCGGGTAGCGATGAGGAAGATACCGCCTGCGAGCAAGAGCAATGCGCTCACCTCGCCAAGACTACCGCCCATCTTACCGATGAGGATATCCCACATCTCTGGCACAGCGCTCATCATGCTGTCGCTGCCAGTGAGAGCTACTTTCATGGCTGCAAGAGGGGTTGCACTTGTAGCTGCATCCACATAAGAGGTCGCAAAACCTTGTGGCACTGGCCATGTGGTCATCTGAGCAGGGAAAGAAATCAGAAGGAATACACGACCCACAAGAGCAGGGTTGAAGATGTTTTGTCCCAAGCCACCGAAGCTCATTTTCGCTACACCGATAGCCACCAAGGCACCGATGATAACAATCCACCATGGCAAGTTGCTTGGCAAGTTGAATGCCAATAATAGACCTGTCAATACAGCAGAGAGGTCGCCGATAGTAGATTTTTGTTTCAATAGATATTTCGCAATCAGCCACTCAAACAGCACGCATGCTGCCACGCTGATGGCGGTGGTGATGAGGGCACCCCAACCAAATTGCCATACGCTGACTGCGTAAGCTGGCAACAGGGCGATAATCACCAACAGCATATTTTTCCGCACGCTATCACCGCTATGGAAGTGTGGTGCGGGAGATACTATAAATTGTTTCATAATCGTTTTATTTTTGAGTCAGGAATCAGGAGTCAGGAATAAAGACTTATTACTTTCGTCTGATCAGTCGTTACTGATTTGTCTTGGCTCCTGGTTCCTTGTTCTTTATTCTATTTAACAGCTCTGCTGCGGATGATTCCTCCTACTTTCGCTTTACCCATGCGCACATAGTCTAGCAATGGCAAGTGACTTGGGCAGGTAAATTGGCAGCAACCGCACTCGATGCAGTCCATGATGTTGTGATCCTCCATCTCGTTCCACATGCTGTGCCATGCTTGTTTGCTGAGGAGCCATGGTTCGAGACCCATTGGACAAGCGCCTACGCACTTACCGCAGCGTACGCAGTTGGTAATCTCCTCGCGCATACTCTCTGCCTCTGGCAAGAACAGCAGACCGCTCACGCGCTTGTTGCTTGGCATATCGATATTGCTCATCGCGCGACCCATCATAGGGCCACCGCCAATGACTTTACCTGTATCCTCTGGCACGCCGCCAGCGAGAGCCACCACCTCGGTCAATGGTGTACCGAAACGCACATCGTAGTTGCCTGGCTTAGCAAGACTCTTACCTGTCACGGTCATCACGCGAGAGATGAGTGGTTTATTCTTTTGTACAGCCTCATATACAGCATAAATAGTTGCCACGTTATCTACCACAGCACCTACCTCGATTGGCAGTGCACCACTTGGCACTTGGCGACGGATACATGCGTCGATTAGCTGCTTCTCACCACCCTGTGGGTATTTCAGTTTCAATGCCTTTATCTCGATGCCGAGCACTTTGCTTGCGAGTGCTGTCATATGCTGGATGGCGTCTGGTTTGTTGGCCTCGATACCGATAATCGCTTTTTGGATGTTCAGCGCACGCATGAGGAGTTGAATACCGATGATAATCTCCTCGCCATGCTCGAGCATCAACTGGTGGTCGCAAGTGAGATATGGCTCGCACTCTACACCATTCACGATGAGCCCCTCAGCGGTTTTGCCTGGAGGAGGCATGAGCTTGACGTGGGTTGGGAAACATGCGCCACCCAAACCTACGATACCTGCCTCTTGTACCTTGTCAATGATGGCTTTTGGTTCGTAGTCTAATTTGCGCACGATGTCATTGCTGCGGTCGATGGTTTCGAGCCACTCGTCGCCCTCCACATCCATGAAGATAGCTGGCATTTTCATGCCCCATGCGTCGATGGTAGTGTCAATCTTGGTGATGGTACCGCTGAAAGGAGCATGGATATTCGCGCTAACGAAGCCACCTGCCTTAGCGATGAGCTCACCTACTTTCACTTTCTGTCCTTTCTCTACGACTGCTTGTGCAGGCGCACCGATGTGTTGTACCAAAGGAATAATCGCCTTCGCTGGCAAAGCACACTCGGTGATAGGTTGATGAACAGAATATTGCTTATTATCATGTGGATGTACTCCACCTATACGGAATGTCGATTTCATGCCTTTGCCTCCTCTTGTTTAGTTTCTACGCCTTTAACCTCTAACCTTTCACCTTTAACCTCAGCAGCCACTGGCGCAGCCTTTGGTGCTGCTGGCGCTTCTGCCTTTGGTTTGCGTGGTGGGAAGTTCACTGCGTGGATGGCACCTGTTGGGCACGCATCTTCGCACTTACGGCACAGACGGCACTTGTTGTAGTCGATGTATGCCAAGTTATTTTCGATGGTGATCGCATCGAACTCGCACACTTTTTGACACTTGCTACAACCAATACAAGCGTTGGTACATGCCTTGCGTGCTACAGCGCCCTTGTCTTTGTTCACGCACATGACTACCATGCGACGGCTCTTAGGACCTTTCTTGCGCAGCTCGATGATGTTTCTTGGACATGCGCTTACGCACTTGCCGCAGCTAGTACATTTCTCGTCATCCACCTCTGGCAAACCTGTCTCAGGGTTCATGTGAATAGCGTCGAACTCGCAGGCTGCCACACAGTCGCCACAACCCAAACAGCCGAACGGACAAGCCGACTCACCCACATAGCAGTTATGCAGGATTTGGCAACTCTTAGCACCATCGTAGATGCTTGTTTTTGGTCGTGCTTCGCACGTACCGTTGCAGCGTACTACTGCTACTTTGGGGTCGATATTTCCGACCGCCATTCCTAGGATCTCACCTACTATCTTCATCGTAGGTGCACCGCCTACAGGGCAGAGAAGTCCATCCAGCGAGTCTGCCTTGACGCAGCTCTCGGCAAAAGCGCGACAGCCCGCAAAACCGCATCCACCGCAGTTTGCGCCAGGCAACGCCTCTTGCACCTCATCGATGCGTGGATCTTCTTCCACCTTGAATTTTTGGGCAACGAAGTACAGCAGCACTGCTGCCACTAATCCCGTCACGCCCAAAACGGCTAAAGAAATCAGAATTAAATTCATTGTGTTTTTATAATTTTGTTAGTTATTTTTCTTCCTTGCTGTAAAGCTAAACTCTTTTTGCAGTTTGTCTTTGAACATCCCCAGCACGAGGTAGTAGAGTGCCATGGCGCAGAGTGCTACTGTACCGAGCACAGCTTCTCTCTTTGCCTCATCGCCTAATAGCCCTGTCGCCCCATCGCCCATTGCCAATAGCCCATTGCCTATAAACATCACCGCCAGCATCACAAAGAATGGTAGCAGATATGCCAATACCACCGCTTTCCAACCCATCTTCTGCTGCACCATCACTTCTACTTCATCGCCTATTGCGTAAGTTTGATGGGCGGTATTCTCTCCCTTCCCTATAGGGAGGGGCTGGGGGTAGGCTAATTGTACCGTCATCTCCTTCTCTGCACTCTCTGCGCTGGCGCACATCGCTTTGGCTTTGCATGCTGCACACGCGCTCGTTTGCACGATGCGCACGAGGGCGGTGCCGTCCTCATTCAACGCGATTATTATGCCGTCATGTTTGATCATTTTCCTTTTGCTTTGCAAAAAAAACATGCAAAGGTACAAAAAAATATGCACATACACAAGTGTTTTGAGCGAAAATTTATTTTTAGGCTAAAAAAAAGCTTGTGTATGGGCTGCGTAGGGTGGCAGTAGCTTCGAGGTGGGCGAGCGTAGCGAGGTCGGTGCCCTCGAAGGTACTACATTGCCACTCTGCGCTAGGGCATAGCCCGCACATACGCTCTGCGAACTATAGTATGGGCTGCATCATGCGACCGTAATTTCGGGGGAATGTTGGAAAATTCGTTCGAGCATAGCGAGATAAGAATTGCCTTCCAACAGGCGGCGTCCGAAGGTACAACAAAAAAAAATACACATATACAAGCATATAAACTATTTTTACAAAAAAAGTGGAAAAGTCAGCATCCTCTGCTTTCTTTTCCACTTATAGATAGCCTCAGTTACAGAAACTATTCATTCCATACTGGGCGTACAGGCATACCTACATATCGTTCGTAATCATTACCAACTTTACCATTGCTATACAGTGCATAGGCTCTACGCATATCCTGATCACATAAAGAACTCGACCAATAATATAGTCCATTCAACAAACGACCCATTCCTTTGCTATATCCCCCTTCATACAGGAAAATACTTTTGTTATTAACCTTGCTAGTCACTTTATAATACCCATTATACATTGTCCACACACAACTATCTATCAACTCTTGCCACTCTTCACGAGTGGGGATGCGCCAATTCACCCCAATATTCATCGTAGCGGCATCATCGACAGCTTCAAGAGTGATTAACCCATCTTCTTCGTTATATTTTATCATATTGCTTTCCGTTACATCGCAATGCTTGTATGTATTCCAAGTATAGTATAAATCTTGTACTATACCTGATTTGCCAGACACTTCTCCCCATGCAAAGTGCGTTCCACCTGACAAGGGGTTGCCTGCTCCAACATTCACCTGAGCCCATTTCACACTCAAACCCAAATCTTGTGGTTCATAGATATTGTCTGTCGAAAAACAAACCTCATTACCATATGCTAATCCTACTTCTGTAATCACATATGCTCGTACATAATAAGTAGTAGAATGTCGCAAATCTACCATAGACGCAGAAAAACCATCTCCAGATTGTTTACATACCTTTTTCATATCCTTCAATACAGACAAACCAGAAACATTGCCATATATGAAACCACATTCCAGTATTTTATCGCATTGTTCATGCGTCATAGCACACACAAGCGAAGCACTCATAAATGTCACATCTTTAGGAGATTGAGTGATAATAGTAGGTTCCACTTTACCCCTCTCAATGGTTTGAAATTCGATGCATGTGTCTCCCTGCAAAGACGACCACTTATTTCCAACTTGGAAACGATATTACCATCACGAAGATCAACGAATTTATCTACCGCAGAGACTCTGACGACTGGAAGATCTCTCTGCTGTGATG
>CALCGX010000011.1 GCA_937901225.1 uncultured Bacteroidales bacterium
CTATGGATTCAATAATGTGGAGTTCCCAGAGAAATTGAATACTAGTCTCAGCTACAGCCAAAAGCCTAATCCTGTAGCAGTGCAAATTCGTATCTCAGAGCAACTGACAGCTCAAGGATTCAACGAGATTCTCAATAACTCGCTCACCAAGATGGGTTACTACGAGGCTTTGGAGACATACACTTTGGCTACCTGTGTGAAGATTATGAACCCACTCAGCCAAGACCTGGGTGTGATGCGTCAGACATTGCTCTTTGGTGGTTTGGAGAGTATCCAACGCAATGCAAACCGTAGGAATGCTGACCTCAAGTTCTACGAGTTTGGCAACTGCTATCACTATGATGCTCAGAAGATTGCTACTCGCCAAGCCAAAGACCCACATTGGGTATATGATCCACTCTATGCCTACAGCGAGGAGCCACACTTGGCATTGTGGTTGACAGGTAACAAGACCGCACAATCATGGGTACAGAAAGAGGAGAAGACCAGCTTCTACACCCTGCATGCATACGTGAACAACGTGCTCCGTCGTCTGGGCGTGAACGTGCAACTCCTAACCTCTGAACCTCTGAACTCTGAACTCTGTTCCGACGGCATGGTAATCAAAGCACCTAACGGCAAGCAGATTGGCTTTATGGGTATAGTCAATGGCAAGTTGCTCAAGGCGTTCGATATTGACAATCCAGTGTATTATGCCGACTTGGATTGGAACATGCTGCTCAAGCTCAACAAGCAATACAAGCCAGTGATCAACGACCTGCCTAAGTTCCCAGAGGTGAAACGCGACTTTGCGTTGTTGGTGGACAAGTCGGTGAAGTTCGCTGATTTGGCAAAAGCCGCATTGGCAGCCGAGAAGAAGCTCTTGAAGGCAGTCAACCTCTTCGACGTCTATGAAGGCAAGAACCTGGAAGCAGGCAAGAAGAGCTATGCGCTCTCATTCATCTTGCAAGATGCAGAGAACACCCTCAAGGATAAGCAAATCGAGGCTATCATGGCGAAACTGCTCAAGACCTTCGAGGAGAAATTCGGAGCAAAATTGCGTTGATGACCTACGAGGAATACATACAAGAACAGCAAACAGCCTTCGCTGAAGAACATTCGGATGAGCATTGCTTTGTAGAGAATCAAGCCGAAGGCGTGTTTGTACGTGGACATTAGTGAAAACGCTTTTTAACATAGCAGTACTGGCTTCGGGCACTGGCACTACGCTGCAAGCCCTGATAGACAACCAAGCGCTACATGGCTACCATGTGGCGTTGGTCGTTGCTAATCGCCCATGCACAGCCCTCGAACGTGCACAAACAGCAGCTATCCCTACCCTACAATCCAAAGACTGGGAAGCGATAGACCAAGCACTGACGGAGAACCACGTGCAGCTCATCGTATTGGCAGGATTCTTGGCCATCCTACCCGAGTGGAAATGGGCACAACGCATCATCAATATCCACCCCTCGCTATTGCCCAAACATGGCGGCAAAGGCATGTATGGCATCCATGTGCAAGAGGCTGTATTGGCAGCTGGTGATACGGAAGCGGGCTGTACGGTGCATTACGTGAGCGCCGAGGTGGACGGAGGTAATATCATCGCACAAGCCACCGTAGAGGTACTGCCTGATGATACCCCCGAGACCCTATCACAACGCGTGCAAGCAGAAGAGAAAAAGCTGTTACCACGCATTATTGGAGAATTATCAATCAATCTATAAACAGAATACTATGCTAACTATCGGAGACAAAATGCCTGCGTTTAGCGTGGCAGACCACAACGGCAATACCGTGACCCATGAGCAACTCTTGGGCAAAAAGACAGTCATCTATTTCTATCCAAAAGACAGCACCCCAGGTTGCACCGCCGAGGCATGCAATCTGCGCGATAACTACGAGCGTATGTTGGCAGCAGGTTATCAAGTGTATGGCGTGAGCAAGGATAGCCAGAAGTCGCACCAGAACTTCATTGCGAAATACGAGTTGCCATTCCCATTGCTCTCCGACCCAAGTACCGAGATGCTGCAAGCCTTCGGCGCATGGGGCGAGAAGAAGATGTGCGGCAAGACCTGTGTGGGCACCCTGCGCAAGACCTTCGTCTTTGACGAGCAAGGCATATTGGTGCAACCGATTGAGAAAGTAGATACTAAAAATCATGCAGAGCAGATTTTGGGTTAACGTTTAAGGTTTAAAGATTAAAGGCAAGAATTATGGATACAAAAGAATTGCAAAAACTGATTGCCATCTGGTTTGAGGAAGATATCCGCGATGGCGACCATACATCGTTGAGTTGCATCCCAGAGACCGAGATGGGTTGCCAACAACTGATTGTGAAAGAAGAAGGTATCATCGCAGGTATCGAAGTGGCGAAACAAATCATCGCGTATTTTGACCCTGAATGCCGCATGGAGCAACTCATCGAAGACGGTACCCATGTGAAGCCAGGCGATATTGCCTTTCGCGTATATGGCAAAGAGCTCAGCCTCTTGCAGATCGAGCGCACCATGCTCAACGTGATGCAACGCATGTCGGGTGTAGCTACCACAGCACACAAATACCAAAGTCTGATCGAAGGCACTGGTTGCCACGTATTGGATACCCGCAAGACCACCCCTGGTTTGCGTTACTTGGAGAAAGAGGCAGTGCTCATTGGTGGCGGTATGAACCACCGTATTGGACTATTCGACATGATATTGCTCAAAGATAACCACGTAGATTTCTCGGGCGGTATCACCGCAGCGCTCACACGCGCAAAGAACTATTGCGAAGAGAAAGGCAAAGCCCTCCGCATAGAGATCGAGACCCGCAACGAGGACGAGATTCGCGAGGCATTGGCAACCAATATCCCAGACCGTATCATGCTGGACAACTTCTCACCAGAGCGCACCAAAGGTGCTGTGGAGATTATCCGCACATGGGAGAAGGAGCATGGCAAACATATTGAGATCGAGTCAAGCGGCGGTATCACCATTGACACCATCCGCAGCTATGCCGAGACAGGCGTGGACTTTGTGAGCGTGGGAGCACTGACCCACTCAATCAAGAGTCTGGACATGTCGTTTAAGGCGGTGAAGTGAGTTTAGTGTTTAGTGTTTAGAGAAAATGATTCAAAAGAGATTGGCTGCGCTACGAGCGCTGATGAAAGAGCATGGCATATGGGCATGTATCGTACCTGGTACCGACCCACACGCCAGCGAATATATGGCAGAGCACTGGACCGAGATGTCGTGGATCACTGGTTTCCTTGGCGAGACTGGTACTGCGGTCATCACCTTGGAGCGAGCACTGCTCTGGACCGATAGCCGCTACTATCTGCAAGCAGAAGCCGAGTTGCAAGGCACTACGGTGGAGCTGATGCGCGAGAGCGATATTGACTGCCCAAGCATACCAGAGTGGCTGTGTAAACAGTTTACAGTTGACAGTTTACAGTTGACACAAGTGGCTGTCAATCCTGAAATGTACAGCGTGAATGGCTATCGCGAACTGAAAGCCACATTGGAAGAAGGCGGATTGGGATTGGTATCCATCGACCTCATCTCACCATTGTGGACCGAAGGTCGCCCTGCTATACCTACATCACTGCTCTATGAATACGAGGAGCAATACACGGGCGAGAGCGTGGCGAGTAAGTTGGCACGTGTGCGTCAAGCCCTGAGCGAGAAGCATTGCGATGCGTTGGTAGTATCTGCATTGGACGAGATTGGTTGGCTGCTGAATATCCGTGGCAAGGATGTGGATTATACGCCATGTTTGATTAGTTATGTGGTGGTAGAGATGGATAAATGCACCATCTTCGTAGCACCTAACAAACTGGACGATGCTGCACGCGCATACCTCCAACGCATTGATGTATGCGTACAGGATTATGAGCAAGTATTTGATTATCTGAAAGCTATCAACGCCTCGGCAGTCATGTATGACGGCAACAAGGTGAACGAAGCCCTCTTCGAGAGTATCAACAGCCAACTATCAACTGTCAACTGTTCTCCAAGCCCAGTGCTGAAGATGCAGAGTGTGAAGAACGAGACCGAACTCCAAGGCGAGCGCATTGCTATGCACAAAGATGCAGTGGCATTGACCCGCTTCCTCTCTTGGCTGGAGAACGAAGCGCTGAAGACTCCTCAAACAGAGATTACCTTGGCAGAGCAACTTGGTAAGTTCCGTGCTATGGGCGAGAACTACACCGATGACAGCTTCTGCACCATCGCTGGCTGGAAAGGCAACGGTGCTATCGTACACTATCATGCTACGCCAGAAGCATGTGCCACCATCGAGGGCGAAGGCGTATTGCTATTGGATTCAGGCGGACAGTACCTCGACGGCACCACCGACATCACCCGCACCATTTGGGTGGGCAATCCAGCCAATATACCTGCGGCTGTGAAACGCGATTATACCCTCGTATTGAAAGGACATATCGCTTTGGCACGTGCACGTTTTCCAAAGGGCACACGCGGCAACCAGTTGGATGTATTGGCACGCCAATTCCTCTGGGCAGAAGGCATGACCTATGGTCACGGTACAGGTCACGGCGTGGGTCACTTCATGGGCTGCCACGAGGGACCACAAAACATCCGCACGGATAACAACCCTAACCCATTGCAAGTGGGCAATATCTGCTCGGATGAGCCAGGTATCTATCGCGCCAATGAGTATGGTATTCGTATTGAGAACCTGATTGCTGTGCGCGAGAGCAACCAATTGGGTGCACATGCTACGGGGGAAACATTCTATGAGTTTGAGACCCTGACCTTGTGCCCATACGACACCCATATGATGGATCTCAGCCGCATGACCGCAGAGGAAATCCAATGGGTCAACGACTACCACGCATGGGTATATGCCGAAGTAGCGCCACTGCTCAATGCAGAGGAAGCGGCATGGTTGAACGAGAAATGTAAGGCAATATAATCACTTCATATAAATTAAAAGCAAGTAATGAAGAAAACAACAATCATTGATTTCGTAGAGAAATATACGCATGAGTATAGTGAATTGACCTTCCTCCGCGAAAAGGTGGATGGTGTGTGGACCGAAACCAGTTTCCGTGAGACACGTGAGGAGGCTCATCGCATCGGTGCAGGTCTGATACAATTGGGATTGAAGAAAGGCGACAAGGTGTCCCTACTCTCTCAAGGTAGAAATCTGTGGATTACCAGCGAGTTGGGTATCTTGTACGCAGGCGGCGTGAATGTGCCACTGAGCATCAAACTCACCGAGAGCACCGACCTGTTGTTCCGTATTCAGCACTCCGACTCACGCTATGTGATTGTGAGCGAGCAACAACTGGGCAAGATCCGTAGTATCATTGCCGATTGCCCTAAAGTGGAGAAGATCATCGTACTCGACCCAATAGCCGATTACCGCGAGAACGAGATGCCTATCAGCGAAGTGATTGCGATGGGTGAGGCGTACTTGAAGGAGCACAGCGAGGAATTTAAGGCGGTATATGAGTCGGTACAACCTGACGATTACGCCAATATCAGCTATACCTCAGGTACGACGGCTGACCCTAAGGGTATCCTATTGACCCACCGCAACTATACGGCGAATGTGGAGCAAGGTAGTAGCGTGATCTCATGCGACAAAGGCGATGTGATGCTCATCATCTTGCCTCTTGACCACTGCTTTGCACACGTGGCAGGATTCTATACGATGATGTATTATGGCGGCAGTATCGCCACAGTGCCAGTGGGCAAAACAGCTATTGCTACGCTGAAGAATATCCCTATCGCTATCAAGGAAGTGAAACCAATGTTGATGTTATCCGTACCTGCGTTGGCTCGCAACTTCCGTAAGAATATTGAGACTGGAGTTAAAGCGAAGGGGGCTTTTGTTGAGCGTTTGTACGAGTTCGCACTCCAAAACGCCATTAAATATAATAAGGAGTACTGGAATCGCGGTGGTTGGCAAGCATGGCGTTGGCCATTGGTGAAGCTGTTTGACAAGATCATTTTCAAGGCAGTACGCGAAGGAATGGGCGGTAGATTGAAATTCTTTGTGGGTGGCGGTGCACTGTTGGATATCGAATTGCAACGCTATTTCTGTGCAGTAGGTATGCCAATGTTCCAAGGTTATGGACTGAGCGAGGCAACACCAATCATCTGCGCCAACTCTATGGGACACGCTATCTTCGGTTCGAGTGGTAGAATCGTTTCTCCACTAGACCTCAAGATCTGCGACGAAGATGGCAATGAGGTGCCTCATGGTCAGAAAGGCGAGATTGTTATCAAAGGCGAGAACGTGATGGCGGGTTATTGGAAGAACCCCGAATCAACAGCCAAGACCATAGTAGATGGTTGGTTACACACGGGCGACATGGGTTATGTCACCGACAAGCACCCTGGTTACTTGTGGGTAGTAGGACGATTCAAGTCATTGCTTATCAGTGCCGATGGCGAGAAATACAGCCCAGAGGGATTTGAAGATAGTCTGACCGATGGTAGCAAGTATATCGAGCAAGTCATCCTGCACAACAACCAAGACCCTTACACCATGGTGCTCATCGTGCCTAACAAAGATGCGCTCAAGGAGTATGTGAAAGCACAAGGCATGGACGCAACAACCGAACAAGGCAAGAAAGCTATGCTTCAGAAGATACAAGACGAGGTGAACGAGTACCGCAATGGCAAATTCGCTGGCATGTTCCCTGAGCAATGGCTGCCAAAGGCAATAGCCGTATTGCCAGAGGCATTCACCGAGCAAAACCATATGGTGAACTCTACGATGAAGATTGTACGTGGCAAAGTGGAGGAATACTACGCCGACCGTATCGAGTACGCCTACACGGCTGAGGGTAAGGAGTTGATGAACGAGAAGAATATGGCTTCGCTATAGGTTAGTGTTTAGTGTTTAGTGTTTAGTGAACGCTTCGCTACTGTTTAGTGTTTAGAGCATGTTGTTGATATTTATCATAGTATCGATTGTGGCGGTTCTCCTGTCGAGGGGAATGACGTTTCGTGAACGCATCACGGAGTTTAGCAAAGGTGCTGGTCAAAAGGACTTGCTGCTGATGGTGTGGATATTCGTATTGGCAGGTGCTTTTGCGGCTTCTGCTAAGGCGATGGGCGCAGTGGATGCAACGGTGAACCTGACCTTGCAACTGCTCCCGACGAACTTCCTATTGGCAGGATTGTTTATCTCGGCGTGCGTGGTGTCGCTATGTATGGGTACCAGCGTAGGCACCATCGTAGCATTCATGCCTATTGCCGCCTCGTTAGCTGATAAGACCGAGATGTCGCTACCCCTGATGGCTGCAGCTATTGTGGGTGGTGCATTTTTTGGTGATAACCTCAGTTTCATATCCGATACCACCATCGTAGCCACGCAGTCGCAGGGGTGCAAACAGAGCGATAAGTTTAGATATAACTTCTTCCTCGTATTGCCCGTAGCCATTTTGGTATGTATCATCTACCTGCTGATGGGTAGTGGTGCGGACGAAGTGACGGCAGGCAACGTGATGTGGTGGAAGATTATTCCTTACGCAGCCGTGCTGGTAAGTGCTGCGATGGGTATGAATGTGATGTTGGTATTGCTGATGGGCAATGTGCTGACAGGTATTGTGGGTATAGCCGATGGAAGTTACACGTTTATGGAATGGACAGCTAGTCTGACCGCAGGAATCATGGGTATGAGCGAATTGATACTGATTTCCATGATGGCAGGCGGTATCTTTGGGCTTATCACCAAACAAGGCGTGATGGAACGTTTTATGCGATTGGTATCCATCAAGATACATACTCAGCGCGGTGCAGAGCTGAGTATCTGTCTGTTGGTTGGCGTAGTGAATGCACTGACTGCCAATAACACGGTAGCCATACTGAGTGTAGGCGATATAGCCAAACAAATCGCTACGCGTTTTGGCATTGACCCTCGCCGTAGTGCTTCGCTGTTGGACACCACATCATGCGCAGTACAAGGATTGCTGCCCTATGGTGCACAACTGCTGATGGCAAGTTCGCTGGCGGGTATATCGGCATTGAGTATCATTCCATACCTGTATTATCCGATGCTGATAGGACTTATCACGCTGCTCAGTATCATCGTATTAGGTAGGAAGTGATATTGTCAAGTTCTCTGTAGATTAGGCGACCACCATAGGAGATCTGTGGGAGATCTGTGGGACTTCTGTGGGCTTTCGGTGGCAAGTTTTAATCAAACTGCAAGTTCTCTTCGGGCTACGCGACCACTTCGCGACCACTGTAGCACATCTGTGGCTTCGTTGTGTCCTATCTGTGGGCTAAATGTGGTTGCTGTATGTATAATTACTCGAATAGATTCAAATAATTGATATGTCCATGTAGTGGGTCGCGATTATCGTTTTCACCTGTATTGATAACCTGTGTAACAACTGTTTCATGTGGAAATAGCGTTCGGAAGTATAGCAAATTCTTATAGAAATCTGTATGGATATTAGCAGATAATTTTATCTCGTATGCTGAAAGGTTAATGCCATCTTCCTGAATCAAATCCACTTCGTGCTGACCTTTATCACGATAGAAATAGATATTACTATCCTGTCCTTGGTTGTATTGCTGTTTCAAAAATTCACATACTACCATATTCTCAAATATCTGTCCTCGCAATGGGTGTGTTTCTACTTGTTGGGCAGTCTTTATACCTAACAAGAAACACACAAGCCCTACATCGTAGAAGTATATTTTTGGAGTTTTAATGAGGCGTTTATTGATGTTTCGATAGAATGGTTGCAGCCTAAATGCGATATACGATGCTTCCAACACATTCATCCATTCCTGTATTGTGGGTATGGATACTCCGAGTTCGTTTGACATACTCTGTGCATTAAACTCCGTGCCGATGCACGAAGCACACATGATAACAAAGCGGCGGAACTCTGAGAGATGGCGTATCTTCAGCACTTGCTGAATATCGCGTTGAATATATGTAGAAAAATATTGGCGATAGAGGTCTTGCAGTGGAATATTGTGCGCCCATACAGCTGGATAGAATCCACGCAAAAGCATCTCGTATAAATCTACAGAACGGTCTTCTTTCGTTAGTTCATTGATAGCGAATGGCAGCAATGTGAGTACTGCTGTTCTTCCTGCTAATGATTGAGTAATCTTTTGCATGAGTAGAAAGTTGTTGCTGCCTGTAAGTACGAAGTGTGCATCGCTGTATTCATCTACAATCACTTGCACCACAGAGAAAATCTCTGGCATATTTTGCACCTCATCTATAATCAGTCCTTTGCGATATTTCTGTAGATATTCCTTGCGGTCTAATTCTAATTCGGCTCGCGTTGTTTCATCTTCAAGGTTAATATAATGATACTCTGGAAAAACTTTTTTGCTTAGTGTTGTTTTTCCTGATTGGCGAGGTCCTGTAATAGTCAGTACTCTAAAAAATCCTGACAGGCGAATCAGTTCTGCTTCTAATGTTCTGCTGTACATAATTGGACAAATCTAAAGTAGTACTTAATTTTCGGACAAAGGTACAATAATTATCTGATATACACAAGTATATGCTACAAAAAAAGTGTATTTTTTGTATTTTTTTGTTCAAAAAGCATGAAATTTGGCGGAATAAGTGCTTTAGTCATAGACGAAATCTGGCTGACGGTGCCCTTCGAAATCACTTCATTACCACTGCGAGGTTCAGGAGTGGTTGTTCGAAGGAATTAATCCAGAATAACGGCATTTAGAGAATCATCTATAGGTAGTATTCTGCTATATTAGTACTATCTGTGTCTGCACAATAATGTCTAAAATAGTCACTACGAATCATTAAATCTGATAAACGATATGCTTCTTGTTCAGTAATTGGTCTATTATTTCGAGCTATAGAATCTAATAGATTTACGCCAAAACCCTTCCAATAATAATCTTCTGCTCCGATTAGGTGTAGGATAGTAGGGAAAATATCCATTTGATAGCATGTGTCCGTAACATGTATATTGCCTTGAATATTAGGCGAGTAAATAATTAGCGGAGTGAATGTTTTACCTGCTTGGAAGTTAATATCATTTGCTCGAGCATATTCTGTCATGTCAGAGAAAGTATTAGCGTTACGGAAGATAGTATGATCTCCAGTAATAACTATCGTTGTGTTGTTTGCCAACGGACTATTCAATATACTATCGACTAAAACACCTATACATGAATCCGTATAATGAAGACAATTGAGGTAGGCAGACATTAAATTCGGCATGTTTTCAAATGTATATTTCTGATTTATAGCTCCATATACAAATGGGACATGTGATGTAATCGTTATACCAAGCACACAAAAAGAAGAAGTATTTTTAAATGAAAAATCTAACACTTTATTTAATACATCTTCATCATTCCAATGTTCACCATCTTCGGGTTCTAATAATTCTTTAAATTCGTAACTTTTAGTCATTGTTTCTTGTTGCCATACACCTTTACTTGGATTTATGATAGCAGAATTAGAGTACATATGGGCAAAGTTCGGAAATTTATTTTTGCCATATAACTTACATGTTGCACCATTCGAGATTGGCAATAATCCTGTCATGCCTATCATTTGACCATCTGCAGAATTGCCATGCAACACTTGTGAAGAAACATTGTCTACAAAACATACGTTATCTTGATGTATTAAATTAACTAAATTTGGCAGATATTCTACACTATTCAATGGCCATGATTCTAGACTTTCAACAAGAATATATATAAGATTGCTTGGATATTGCAACTGTGAATCTATATGTTTATCTTGATGAACAAAATTTTTAAGAATTGCTTTGTCAGATTCTAATAATTTAATATTTTCAATATTACTCGTATTAACAATCTCAAGACTCTTATCCACTA
Organism: uncultured Bacteroidales bacterium; assembly: GCA_937901225.1. Taxonomy (GTDB): domain Bacteria; phylum Bacteroidota; class Bacteroidia; order Bacteroidales; family Paludibacteraceae; genus Colicola. The sequence continues at coordinate 10,785 of CALCGX010000011.1, forward strand.
AAATAGCAAAAAAATATGCTATTATAGACTTTGTTTTTATGTAATCAACTTCCCATCTATAATCATCAATCCAAACATTTTCAATAGCACTTCTATAAACAATTGCAAATGGAATGCAATATTTGTATTGTACTGTAGTATGTTTTTCCATCCACTGTCCTATAGTTGTTTGATTCTGTTGTTTCCATGTATAATGCACGGCTTTCTGGTCAAGATAATTATTCATACAAGCAAACAAAAGTGACAATAATGTAAGTAGTGTAGTAATACTAAGGACTTTATTGGTTGTAAGATATCTTTTAATAGAGCTTACTAAAATGGTATAAATTACAGTTATAAACGGTAACATTATTATTTCCCACCCAAAATATGCTCGCAACGAGTCCCAAAAGCCATCCATATTATTAACCATAAATATCATATCAAAAGAAAGGAACAAACCATTTGCTTTAAAATAATATAAATTAGCAATGCACCATATATCTAATAATAAGTTTATGACGATAGTCCAATATTGGCGTTTTGCTAGGAAAACAAATGCACTCAAAAAAAGCACTGGTATAATCTTTCCGCCCCAAAACGCGAAAAAAGACAAAGGTGCTTTCCATAATGATGAAAATAGTATGGAATGCATTGTCGTCCAATGAAATATCATTGTCTTAACAAATAAGGTTAAGGCAAATAAGAAGAATACTAGCCACTTACTGCGATTGCCATAAGTTAGCCAAGAGTGTAAATTCGAAAGAGCGGATGTGATTTGCATATCTATTTTGTGTTAATGTTTTCACAACATGACACAAAAAAAGCGGGACTGCACTGTTGCTGTTCCGCTATTCGAGGCCCTGGAATTGCCTTTTCACCTGAACAAGCAACACCGAAGCCCACGCCGATATAAAACTGATTAGTTAATAATTAACAATTAATAGTTAATATCACCTTATACAATGCGTATGCACGTATATACGCACATATGGCACCTCCATAAGGTACTAAGGATGTTTTATATCCCGAGGACATCAAAATGCTGCAATGTCTTGGGTGATTGAGAATTTTCCAGGTTCCGAATAGCCAAGAGCATAGCGCGTTTTAACGCCTTTATTATGTCTTGTAAGTGCCCACCCGTAGATAGTTAATATTCTGCTATCTTTCCCAAGGCGTGGGCTAATTACGGGTGCAAAGGTACAACAAAATTTGCAAGTGTGCAAATTTTTAAGGTAAAAAGTGTAAAGTGTAGGGTGTAGAGGCCGAGGATACTCGGCGAATGAACGCCGAGAGATAGGTAGCAAAGTACGGGGAAAGTACAGGATGGGAATGGATTGGTATCGAAGTGGTAACGAGGTAGTTTCGAGAAAGAAAGCAGAAAGAAAGGGATTTAATAACACTTTTTTACATTCCCACTGATCTCACGGATGAACACGGATAATAAGGATAATAAAGAAGATCAGTGCAAATCAGTGCAATCCGTGGGAACACCGAAGCTACTGCCACTCCACGCAGCCCAAATACAGAGAAAACGAGCCTAAAAATAAACTTTTGCTCGTTTTTTTTGTATTTGTGCATTTTTTTTTGTACCTTTGTCGCTGAAATTATATATCATTCATAATTTTTAAATTCAAAATGACTATGAATACACCTACACCACACATTGGAGCACAGTACGGCGAAATCGCCGAAACAGTCATCATGGCAGGTGATCCACTACGCGCAAAGATGATGGCAGAGAAATATTTGGAAAATCCAGTGCAATTTAATAATGTACGCGGTATGCTCGGTTTTACCGGCACCCACAACGGCAAACGCGTTAGCGTGATGGGACACGGCATGGGTATCCCTTCGATTGGTATCTACACCTATGAGTTGTACAACTTCTACGGTGTAAAGACCATTATCCGTGTGGGCAGTTCGGGTAGCATCCACAAGGATCTAAATGTAGGCGACTTGGTGATTGCTATGGGTGCTTGCACCAACAGCAATTATGCAGCGCAATACGAATTGCCAGGTACCTACGCTCCTATTGCCGACTTCGATCTATGCCGCCGCGCTGCCGAAGCTGCTGAGAAATTTGGCTACCGCTATAAGGTAGGCAACGTGTTCTCATCTGACACCTTCTACACCGAGAATGCCCACAACGACAAATGGATCAACATGGGCGTTTTGGCAGTGGAGATGGAGGCACCTGCACTGTATATGAACGCTGCACGCAGTGGCAACAAAGCGCTGGTAATCTGTACGGTATCGGATAATATCTTAACTGGTGAGGCGACTACTGCCGAAGAACGTCAAAACAGTTTCACCCACATGATGGATGTGGCGTTTAGTTTGCTATGAGAAAAGTTTGGTTAGTTAGTCTGCTATTGCTCACTAACCTACTCTATGCAGAACGCACGATAGAGCCTGTGGTCTATGGCGACATGGACCAATGGTTGGTGCGTTATGTCAAAGAGTCGAAGATTCTTGGCGGTCAGACAAAGACGCTGTATGCCATCGCGCCTCAAGACACGATAAGGGAGAATCAGGCATATGTGCCAGCAGAAGGCAACCCCTGGGGTTGCAGTGCGACGTATGCACGATTTATGGGTATTGAGACAGCGATGGAGAGTTCGGTGGAACCAGAGCCACGTGGATATGGCTACTGCTGCCGATTGAAGAATGTACTCTCGCATGTCAATATCGGTGATATATATGCGATGGTTTCTGGCACCATATATATGGGACAAGCCCTGGAGCCATTGGGTATTCAGGCAAAGAGCAAACCCTATACAGCCATTGATTTTGGTACGCCATTTACCAAACACCCCATCGCTTTCATACTTGATTATAAGGCACTGATAGCTGATTCGGATAGTCTGATTACCACCGAGAGAAACAAACCAGAGGTAGTAGCTGGACATGATTGCGCAGTGATCTTTATTTATCTGCAACACCGCTGGGAAGACAAGGAGACAGGTAAGGTATATGCCCGTCGTGTAGGCACTGCCTACGAACGGATATGCAGTACGATTCCTGAATGGGTGAACAATCACGAGATTCCCATCCGCTGGGGCAACATCACCAATGATCCCGATTATCAAGAATATGAACGCCTGAACAATCGGGATATGATGACCCGCAATTCCAAAGGGAAGATGGTCAAAATAGAAGAAGTGAGTTGGAGCATAGACGAACCAACGCATATCGTGATGTATATCTCATCCAGCGATGCAGGCGTGTTCCGAGCCTACGAGGGTAACACACTGTGGGTGGACAACCTACGATTTGTATATGAAGAAGAAAAAGAGCAATAGAATTTCTATTGCTCTTTTTGTAAATATTCGATTGCTTTCTCTAAGTCTTGCGGAGTATCTATTCCTATCGAAACGGTGTGACATTCAGCTACTTTGATGGTCAAGCCATGTTCCAGCCAACGCAACTGCTCAAGACATTCCGCCAATTCCAATGGCGTTTGACGGAGTTGTGTAATGCGTTGCAGTACATCAGCTCGATAAGCATACATACCTATATGGCGATAGAACTGCCCCTTATGCAACCACTCCGACTGCTCTACCCCACGCAAATAGGGCACCACACTGCGCGAGAAATACACCGCCTTGCCAAGAAAAGACGTATTCCGATCTGCTGCCACGACTACCTTTACGTAATTGGGATTAGCCAAATCATCCCATGTATTTTGCGATGTGAAGGGATGCACCAAGGTCGCAATTTCAGTATCTGCATCAGAGAAACAATCCATCAAGGCAGTAATCTGAGATGGTTGGATGAAAGGTTCATCACCTTGGATATTTACCACCACCGTTTGATGATCAACCCAATCTGCTGTTTGTCGAGCAATGGTATAGGCCTCTTGCACGCGATCGGTGCCACAAGCATGGTCGGATGAAGTCATTACCACATGTCCACCAAAAGACTTCACACACTGATAAATGCGCTCATCATCTGTAGCAACAATCACATTATCAAGCGCTTTAGAAGCTTGTTCATATACACGCTGTATCATAGGCTTACCGCCTAAATCTGCCAGTGGTTTTCCAGGGAACCTTGAACTGGCATAGCGTGCGGGTATGATACCGATAAACTTCACGTGTTATGCTTCCTCCTCGTCGTCGATATATTTATGAGTTGGTTCGTCCTTTCGCTTGCTTACACGCGTACGGATATAATCAATAGCACCATATGAACGTTTGTTCTTGCCCTCGCCATAACCGTAGCCATAGCCGTAGCCATAACCATAGCCGTAACCGTAACTACCATAGGTGTAGCCATAGCCTCTACCAGACTTCATTACTGGTATATCAGAGAGAATCAAATTGATTTTCTCTTTATGGTTAATAGCCAATGTTTCCAAAGTTTGCTTTGCGAACGATTTATTGGTCTCCATACAACGCAACACGAAGAGTGTCAAGTCGGTTTGCTCGATCAGCGATAATGCGTCTGGCACAATACCTACTGGCGATGAATCCAATACGATATATACATAGCGCTCGCGTAATTTATTAAGCAGATCAGTCAATTTCTCGCTACGAATCAACTCACCTGGGTTAGGTGGAATCGTACCTACAGGTATGACGTCATATCCCAATTTCTCGTTCTTAATAATGATGTCTTCCAGCTCACAATCACCTATCAGATAATTGGTTACACCTATTTTTGGCGCAGGTATACCTAACTTTTCGTGTACGTTTGGCTTACGAATATCCAAGTCCATCAATAGGGTTGGATGACCGCTCATGGAGTACAATGATGCTAAGTTAGTACTGATAAATGTCTTTCCATCGCCCGATTGAGTAGAAGTGACAGTAATCGTCATATTCGTCTTTCGGAGCAACTTAAACTCAATTCGCGTTCTGATGGTTCGCAACATCTCGGCATAACTTGAACGAGGATGATTACGCGCATAAGTAGGATTTTGCGATTTCACATGACGCAAACTACCCAATAGATCAAAATCGCTCAGTTTCTCAGCCTCTTTTGGTGTACGGATCTTATTATTGAGCAATTCAGATAGCACCAATAGCAACAATGGAATAATCAAACCGATAGCCATATAGGTCATCATGTTTTTGCGTTTCTCCTTGCTATTCATCGCATAGGTAGTACGTGCTTTATCCATCACCTCACTATCTGGGGTGTTACCTGCTTTCTGGATTTCAGCCTCAGCACGTTTTTGGAGGAAGAACGTATAATAATTGTCATCAATACGGTAGTTACGCTCGATGGCAACCATCTGCAATTCCTTTTCTGGCAATGATTGAATCTCACGCTCTACATCGCGCATGCGGTATTGCAAATCTTTCTTCTCAATTTCCAATGAAGTACGCATCGAAGAAACCACCTCTGAAATAGCCAACTTCACATTGTCAATATCGCTGGTGTATTTCGCATAATATACATTTTTTTCACTCAAATCACCACGTTGGATATGCAAGTCGTTTAATTGTTGTACCAGTTGCATCAACATTGGCTCGTTCAAACCTAAAGATGCAGGGGCAACTACTGAGCCTTGCTCAATCTTTTTATCTAAATAGTTAGACAAATAATCCAAATAGGTCTCTTTCAAGCGCAATGCCATTTGCTGTTGATCATATACGCTCACTCGTCCCATCAATTCACCTGCATAAGAACCTACATCCACAAACTTATTCTCTTGACGGAAGCCAGTCATGGCACTCTCGCTGACAGTCAAACTCTTTTGTAGCACCTCCAACTGTTGGTTGATAAATGCAATTGACTTATCAGCCACCATGTTCTTACGCTCAACATTCTGCAAGAGGTAGATTTCACAGAGTTTATCAATAAAATCCCTATCACGAGCAGGGGTTTCACTCACCAATTGAATACCCAAGACGGTACTTTGCTCTGTCAAGAAATTCAATTGCAGACGAGACGAGAACTCTTCCGTTAGACTTCCTGTACTACGAAAACGGAAATAGATATGCTGCCCCTCACGCATCATCATATCGGTAGGCCATATGGTGGCAGTGAATAAGGAAGTTTGCAATTCTTTACCATATTGCGTGGTATAAGAAAAATCAAAGTCTTCCATAGTAGAGGTAATATGCAACATACCGCCATCCAACACTTCGCACTTGAACAAATGCTCATACGCTGTAGGTTCCAGACGAGCATACTCCACGATGATTGGCGTATTATGATAGATATTGCGCGTCTTAAAACGACCTTGGGTAATATACTCCACATTCATAAATGGAAGTGAGTCCACAGTACGACGTATCAAGTCGTAACTACCCATGATAATCAATTGGTTATTCACGTTCTTATAACCAGCTTCCACACCGAAACCATGCATCAGCGATTGCGCACCATAGCCGCCACCACCCGATTCTTGGATAATCATCGTACCAGTTGTAAGGTAGCGCTCAATCACACTCTTATTCTTCAAATAAGCCAATGAAAAAGCGATTACGCCAGCTATTACAAACAAATACCAATGACGAATTATGCGGAGCACCCACTCCATGATATCAAAATTCGACTTCTCTTCCTCAAAAGGCATCACAACTTGAGGTTGTACATCATTTTGCGCCATACTATTCTATTTTTCGTAAATTACTAATTATTGTTTACCACAAACCAGGAATATAGTTCAACACTGTTATCAGCAACGATACAGAACTCGTTATCAATGCTAAGAACGAACTATAACTGCTTTGTTTATAGAAACTTCCGCTATCGCGGCTAACATATATCAAATCATTAGGATACACATAATAATACTCCGAATTGATAATCGAATTCGGACGAATATCAAATTCCATCACCATAGGCTCACCATTACCACGAGGACGAATGATACGCACATGACGGCGGTCACCCGAATTCATCAAATCACCAGACATCGCCAAAGCTTGGAAGATGGTCATACGCTCCTTATATATATTGTATACGCCCGAACGCGCATCACCCATCACCGTAAAACGCTTATTATACATAGCTAACTTGACATCAGCATCTGGAATAATCTCACGGAAAGCTTTGCGCAATGTATCTTGTGCCTCCAATTCAGTCAAACCAGCCAATTTTACTGGCGCCAAGAATGGAATATCCACGGTACCGTCAGAATAGATACGGTATGAGTTGGCATATTGTGAGTTTGTATTTTCATTACTTGACAAAGTCTTAGCCAATGTCTCATCCATCGTTATCACACGATAAATAATCTCATCATTCACCTGCAAACGATAAGGCTTGTATGCTACCGAATCATATTGAGGCAAATCATCGCGCTCTTGCAACAATCCCACTTGGCGATAGCCATAGCAACTTGTCATCAACATGCCTAGCAAGAATGCAATACCTAAATGTCTCACTATCAGTCTCATTTCGTACCTCCTTCCTCTACGGCATTCATTATTCGTGCGACCAAAGCATACACAAAACCGCCAAACGCCAACGTCGTTGCCACCACGCTGACCGTAGTCGCTGCTGAGTTGATGCCAAAGCTCTGCCCTTTAATCTTCTGAATATAAATCACATCATTAGGCTCAATGTAGTAATATTCCGAATTGATGATATCTTCCGAACGCAAATCAAAAGTCATCACCTTGGTTTGTCCCTCAATCTCGCGAACAATACGCACTTTGCTGCGATCACCAAAATCACCTATATCGCCAGCCATAGCCAAGGCCTCGAATACCGTTACTTTCTCTTTTGGCATCGACAACACACCACTACCTCGATCGCTAATCACGCTAAAGGTACGGCGAACAATATTCACCTCTACGGAAATCATTTGGTAGTCGCCATAACCCTTGACATATGCCGATAACTCTTTCTCAATCAAAAGCTTAACTTCGCGAGTTGTCTTACCGCGAACGGGAAGATGACCCAATGTTGGGAAATCAATCGTTCCATCTTCCAACACCAAATACGTGTACAAATCGTATGAACCAGTAGTATTCAAACCACTACGTATCTGTTGACGGATAATACTACTATTTCTTGATGGATTAAACATATTGCTAATACGCTCATCCACCGAATACACATACACATACAATCGATCACCAATACGCATCTCATAGTCCTCATATGACAGCGTATCTGCATACTCAGGTATGCCTTTTTTACCAGCTTCTTGCATCAAGTTCACCTTCTTGCTCGTCACACAGGACGCCATCAGCAAACTCAACATTAGTATCAAATAGGCTCGCAACCTCATCTTACTTCTTAATTCAAAATTTTTAATTCATAATTACCTCTTCTCATCCCAACCGAATGGGTGAGTTGCCAATGGCAATTTAGCCAACGGATGATAATCGCCTACCAATCCGATAGGTGTTGCATGACGAATATCACTTACAATCTCAATTGATGGACGTGCTTCTGAAATGCGGAAACCATTGCCAGCCAATATCTGCTTATAACTCTCGGTATGCAACTCTGTAAAGCCTGCGCTAAACTCAAATTCCTCACCATCAATGGACAAAGTACGATAAGTTTTCTTCTCGCCTTGTACGGCATTCGATGGCAGACATTCTGCGTTGATACTCAAGAAATAACGTACACGTGCGTGCTCCAATTCCAAATAACCTGCCACACGATCAAACGACATCACATGCACCACATTCTTCTTCACCGCACCAAATATCCACTGCAACATATCATAGAAATGCACACCAATATTCGTTGCTATACCGCCTGCCTTGTGAATATCGCCCTTCCATGAGCTATAATACCACTTACCGCGACTGGTAATATATGTCAAATCCACATCATAGATCTTATCCTTTGGACCATTCTTAACCTTCTCACGCAATGCCGCAATCTTATCATGCAAACGCAATTGCAGAATCGTATATGCCTCGCAACCAGTCTCTTGCTCCAATTCAACCAAGTTATCGATATTGTATGGATTCAACACCAAAGGCTTCTCACAAATCACATTGCACCCCAATCGCAAACCATAGCGAATGAATGCATCATGGGTGTAGTTTGGTGTACAAATACTTACCCATGACAACGGATTATCTGTACGCATTTGCTTCGAGCAAAAGCGATCAAACTGCTCATTTTCAGTAAAAAAACTACACTCTGGAAAACTTGAATCTAAACGACCTACAGAATCAAACTTATCATAAGCCACCAATAGATTATTGCCAGTATCAGCGATCGCCTTTATGTGGCGAGGTGCGATATAACCAGCAGCACCAATCAATGCAAAATTCTTCATCTTTAATTCAAAAAATTAAATTACAAATTTCTTATTCACAATTCAGCCTGCAAAGATACTACTTTTTTTTCACATATACAAACAAAAACAAAAAATCTTGAAATAAAACAACCACATACATCGCATTATCCTAAAGATTTGCACATTTGCAAAAAAATCATTACCTTTGCACCTTTGAAAAATACGGCTATGCGAATTGCTTTTACCACATCATTACCTGCTGAAGGCTTTGCTCGACTAGAGCAGCATACGTTGTATGCGCCATTAGAGGAGGCGGAAGTGCTAGTTAGCACCTTCGACAAGCCCGTGACGCGTGAGATGATTATGTCGGCACCTCACCTCAAACTAATAACGAACTTCGGTGTAGGCTTCAATAATATCGACCTTGAGGCATGTCGCGAACGCGGTATTCGTGTAACCAATACCCCACAGCCCGTCATTGAACCCACAGCCGAGTTGGCTTTTGCCCTCATGCACGATGTGGCACGGCGCACGGCAGAGTTCGACCGCAAGTTACGACAGGGAACAGCAGAAGCGTTTGGAGTAATGAATAACCTTAGTCACTCGCTCTATGGCAAGACCTTGGGTATCATTGGTATGGGACGCATCGGACAGGCATTGGCACGCAGAGCAGTAGCAAGCGGTATGCGCATTGTGTACCACAATCGCAAGCCGATACATGAATCCACATTAGTGTCCGGATTCCTGAATCCCGAAACCATCCACTACGTTTCTAAAGAAGAATTGTTGGAGACTGCTGATTTTGTAAGTTTGAACCTACCCTACACACCTGAGGTAAAGCACCTAATAGGCGCAATAGAGTTGAAGATGATGAAGAAGAGTGCGTACCTCATCAACACCGCACGCGGCGCACATGTGGATGAAGAGGCATTGGTGAAAGCACTCAAAGAAGGTGCGATAGCGGGTGCTGCGATGGATGTGTATGAGCACGAGCCACAAATTCACCCCGAACTGCTGACATTGGATAATGTAGTGCTCTCGCCTCATACGGGTACAGGCACATGGGAAGGACGCATCGCCATGTGCGAGAATGTCTGCGACAATATTCTCGCATGGCAACAACAAGATATAAACAAAATGAATATAGTACTATGACACTAACAGACAGATTTCTAAAGTATGTGAGCTTCTGCACCACATCGGATGAAGAAACCAACATGACGCCCTCCACTCCAGGGCAGATGGAGTTTGCTAAGTATCTCGCTGCAGAACTAAAAGAAATTGGTATGCAAGAAGTTACATTAGACGAGAACGGCTATGTAATGGCAACCCTACCCGCTAATGCAGAAGGCAAACCTACCATCGGCTTTATCGCTCATATGGACACCGCTCCTGATGCCAGCGGCAAGAATGTGAAGGCACATATCGTCAACAACTATGATGGCAATGATGTGGTGCTCAATGCAGAGAAGAATATCGTATTTGAGGTAGCTAAATACCCTGAAATATTGGATTATAAGGGTCAAGATATCATTATGACCGACGGCACAACCTTACTTGGCGCAGACGACAAAGCGGGATTGGCAGAGATTGTTACTGCATGCGAGTACCTAATTCAACACCCTGATATAAAGCACGGAAAAATCCGCGTGGGCTTTACGCCAGACGAGGAGATTGGTCAGGGTGCTGACCACTTTGATGTCAAGAAATTCGGTTGTGACTTCGCCTATACGATGGACGGCGGCGCAGTAGGCGAGTTGGAGTATGAGAACTTCAACGCAGCTGGCTGCAAAGTGAAAGTGCATGGTGTGAATGTACACCCTGGTTATGGCTACCACAAGATGATCAACTCCATGCGTATCGCAAACCACTTTGCAACGATGTTACCTCGCTGGGAGACACCAGAGCACACACAAGGTTACGAGGGTTTCTATCACCTCATTGCCATGAACGGTAGCGTAGAGGAAACCACCTTGCAATATATCATCCGCGACCACGACCGTGCTCGCTTTGAGAGCCGCAAGCGCGAGATCGAGCACTTGGCACGCAAGATCAACCAAGAGTATGGCGAGGGGACCGTGGAAGTGGAAATCCGTGATCAATACTACAACATGCGCGAAATGGTGGAGCCCGTAATGCATATCGTTACCCTCGTAGAGGAAGCGATGAAGGAGGTAGGTGTTACACCTAAGGTGCAACCTATCCGCGGCGGAACAGATGGCGCACGCTTGTCGTTTGAGGGGCTACCCTGCCCTAACATCTTTGCAGGTGGCGTGAACTTCCACAGCCGATTTGAGTATCTCCCTATCCCATCCATGGAAAAGGCGATGCAAGTGATCTTGCAAATCGTGCAAAAAGCGTGATTTGTAAGATAGTTTAAGGATTAAAGTTTAAAGGCGAGAATATATGAAAACTACTCCATTTACAGACATCCATATCGCTCTGGGAGCGAAGATGGCAGATTTTGCGGGCTTTAACATGCCTATCCAATACCCTACGGGTATCAACCAAGAACACATAATCGTCCGCGAAGGCGTAGGTGTGTTTGACGTAAGTCATATGGGCGAATTTTGGGTAAAAGGCGAGAAAGCATTGGATTTTCTACAATACATCACCACCAACGACGTGAGCAAACTGGAGGCTGGCAAAGCACAATATACCTGCTTCCCCAACGGCAAAGGCGGTATCGTGGATGACCTGATTATCTATAAATATTCAACTACTAAATACCTCCTCGTAGTCAATGCTGGCAATATTGACAAAGATTGGGCATGGGTGAACGAACACAACACCTTTGGTGTTCAGCTCGAGAATGCCAGCGACCGCTACGGACAATTGGCAGTTCAAGGTCCTAAGGCGACAGAGATGCTCCAATTGCTTACCGACGCCGATTTGAGTGCGATTCCTTACTACGCTTTCCGTGAATGGTCATTCGCAGGCGTACAAGGCGTCATTCTCAGCAATACTGGTTATACGGGTGCAGGTGGATTTGAGTTGTATTTCCCAAAAGAGCATAGCCAACAGATCTGGGATGCACTCTTCGAAGTAGGCAAACCATTCGGGTTGGCTCCAATCGGTTTGGGCGCACGCGATAGCCTACGTTTGGAGAAATGGTACTGCCTCTATGGACATGATATTGACGACACGACCTCTCCATTGGAAGCAGGATTGGGATGGATTACCAAGTTCGACGCAAAAGACTTTATCGACAAGGAGTATTTGCTTGCTCAAAAGGCTGAAGGTGTTAAACGTAAACTTGTACACTTCGAATGCCAAGAGCGTGCAATCCCACGTTGCGGATACGAGATTTGCGATGCAGATGGCAATGTGATTGGTAATGTGACTAGTGGCATTATGCTACCTACGACTAAAGTGGGTATCGGCATGGGCTATGTGCAAACGGCTTTCGCTAAAAAAGAAACTATCATCTACGTGAAGATTCGCGAGAAGTTGATTCCAGCAAAGATTGTGTGATCACTACCACTCGTTAATAGCACACGATTAACAGCATAAATATTCATACTTAGGGTGTATCGATGTGGTACACCTTTTTTTTCAAAAAAACACTAGTTTACTTGCATATATCCATAATTTTTACTACCTTTGCAGGTCAAATTGGTGTAATTTGGAATAATAAGTGCATAAATGATAGATAACCAACTCATATTCAGAAGTTTTGCAAGCGGAAGTAGTGGTAACTGCTACTATCTTGGTACCCATCAATGGGGTATCTTGATTGATGCTGGTATCTCCGCACGCACGATTCAGAAGAATCTGCGTGAGATGGGGTTGGATTATGCCAATATCATGGGCGTACTTATTACGCATGACCATGCCGACCATATTCGTGCCGTAGGCACACTAGGAGAGCGTGTTCACCTACCCATCTACTCTACCCGTGCCATTCATGACGGCATTGATCGTAATTATGGTGTACGTGAGAAATTGCGCACTTCCCAACGCTACTTTGAAAAAGGCAAAGAATGGAATCTCAATGGTATGACAATCAACACCTTTGGCATTTCGCATGACTCTACGGAATGTGTAGGATATGTGATTGATTATCTGGGACAACGCTTTTTGATTGCCACAGACTGTGGACAGCCTAATGCTACCATGGAAATGTATTTGGCAACCGCTAATCACATCGTCATAGAAGCCAATCATGATGAACAGTTATTGCTTAACGGTCCATACCCTACCTATTTGAAAGAGCGCATCCTATCGCCTAAAGGGCATCAAAGCAATGTAACTTGCGGACAACTATTAGCTAAAAATTGGCATACAGAAATGCGCAACGTGTTTCTTTGTCACTTAAGCAACGAAAACAACGACCCTGACGTAGCACTCAACACAATCAAAGACCTGCTGCTAGAGGAAGGTATCATGCCTGGGGAAGATTTGTTTGTGACACCATTAGAACGCACCAAAGCAAGTATTGTTTATACACTCAACGAGAATATTATACGCTAAAAGATATGAAAAATCTAGTAATCATTCCTACCTACAACGAGAAAGAAAACATCGAAGCCATCATCACTGCTGTGATGGAATTGCCTATAGAATATCACGTTTTGGTAATTGATGATGGTTCACCAGACGGCACTGCATCTATCGTCAAAGATCTGATGGCCAACAAGTTTGCAGGCAAACTGTATTTGGTAGAGCGTGCAGGTAAACTCGGTTTAGGCACAGCTTATATTGCTGGTTTCAAGTGGGCAATTAAGCACCAATATGATTACATCTTCGAGATGGATGCAGATTTCTCACACAATCCTCAAGACTTGCTCAAACTTTATGATGCATGTGCCAACCAAGGTGCAGATGTAGCCATCGGTAGCCGCTATGTGAGTGGTGTAAACGTAGTAAACTGGCCAATGGGCCGCGTATTGATGTCCTATTTCGCTAGTAAATATGTGCGTTTTGTATTGGGCATGCAAGTGCATGACACCACTGCTGGCTTTGTATGCTATCGCCGTGAAGTATTGGAAACCATTGAGTTGGACAAAATTCGTTTCAAAGGATATGCATTCCAAATCGAAATGAAATTTACCTCTTACAAGTGTGGCTTTAAGATTCAAGAAGTACCTATTATCTTTGTCAATCGTGTTTTAGGCACTAGCAAGATGTCTGGTGGTATCTTCTCAGAGGCATTGCTCGGCGTAGTAAAGCTCAAATTGAATTCATGGGTACGTAAATACCCTAAGAAGAACGCCTAACATTTTTCAAGTTTAGTATTAGAAGGTTTGAAGAAGTGTATATATATATTAGGTGTATTAGCAATGATGTTAGCATCATGCGCTAAAACCAACACCAACGGACAACAAGCTCAGGAGCCTGTTGTTCGTTACGAGTATGGACTACCTGTTGATTCTTTTCGTATTGATACTTGCGTAGTCAAAGACGGAGAAACACTTGGAGGTATGCTCAATCGCTTGGGGGCCACTCGCCAACAAATCAATGGCATTACCCTTATGCCACGTTCTGAATTTGATGTGCGTACCATCCGTCCTGGTAAGACCTATTATGCACTATTTCAAACTGATACTGCTGGTGTAGAGCATTTACACTATTACATCTACTTGCCCAATATCCGTGAAGCCGTAGTGCTGCATCTTACCGATAGCATGCACGTGGAGCGATTTGAGAAAGAAATCACACATTGCCTACGATCTGCAGAAGTCGTGATCGAGTCTAGCTTATGGAATGCAATGGTAAAAAACGATCTGCCTGCAGAATTAGCACTCGAACTTAGCGATATCTACGCATGGACTATTGATTTCTTCGGTCTACAAAAAGGCGACTCGATACGCGTATATTACGACGAGCAATATGTAGATAGCACACGCATCGGTATTGGCAGGATTTATGCAGCCGACTTCTACCATGCACGCATGTGGCAAGAGGCATTCTGGTTTGAAGATGGCAACATCCACAACTATTTTGATGCAGAAGGCAATAGTTTGCGTAAGGCATTCTTGAAAGCACCGCTGAACTATAAACGTATTTCATCCAAATTCACATACGCTCGCAAACACCCTGTATATAAAGTGGTTAGACCACATACAGGTGTAGATTATGCGGCACCTACAGGCACGCCAGTAGTGAGTATTGGTGATGGTGTAGTCACTATGAAGCAATATAAAGGTGGCGGCGGAAATACTGTCAAGATTAAGCACAACTCCACATACACCACAGCCTATCTCCACCTCTCAAAGTATGCTAAAGGATTGGCAGTAGGCAAGCGCGTGAAACAAGGTGAAGTGATTGGATATGTGGGTAGTACTGGAGCAAGTACAGGTCCTCACTTAGATTTCCGTGTATGGAAGAATGGCAGCCCTATTGACCCATTAAAGATGCAATCTCCCCCTGCTGAACCAATTCCTGCACAATACAAGGACACCTTCGCCACTGTTGTTGCGAAGTACAGAGAACATCTGCTGCACTAATCCAACGAGATTAGTATTTCCAATTATTCGAAACTGTTATTTGGAGCGAATCTTCAGAAGCAACTATGAGATAGCAAGCCGCATCATCGGTCTGCTCTATCATTTTCAATGCATCTGCCTCGCCGAGTACCATACATGCTGTAGCTAAGGCATCTGCACGCATACAGCTACTTGCCACCACTGTAGCACTCAGCAAACCATGCTGCACAGGATAACCCGTACGAGGATCAATCGTGTGACTCCTACGCTCACTACCTACCATATAGTATTGTAGATAATTGCCAGATGTGGCCATGCATAGATTAGTACTAGCAATCACTTCTTGAAGTGTGTTATCCAT
>CALCGX010000012.1 GCA_937901225.1 uncultured Bacteroidales bacterium
GAAGATAGCCTCTGAGGGAACGCTCACGATTTGGAGGCGGATACCCTCAGCGCGGAGGAGCTCAGCACCTGCCATGAGGGTAGAAACTTCGCTACCAGAAGCGAGCATCACCACTTGTGGGTTCTCGTCCTTGCTCACGATATACGCACCTTTCTTCACGCCAGCCTCTGATGTGTTAGGCACAGAGGTAACATCTTGGCGAGAAAGGATAAGAGCAGTTGGGGTATAGACATTCTCCATCGCCATCTTCCATGTTGCGGTAGTCTCCTCTGCATCAGCTGGACGTAGTACCATCACGCTTGGACGACCAGAGTGGTTGTGGAGTTTCTCCATGAGGCGGATTTGTGCCTCTTGCTCTACTGGCTCGTGGGTTGGGCCATCCTCACCTACGCGGAAAGCATCGTGGCTCCATACGAACATCATCTGAATCTCCATGAGAGCAGCCATACGGATAGCTGGTTTCATATAGTCAGAGAATACGAAGAAAGTACCGCAAGCAGGAATAATACCACCGTGGAGTGCCATACCGATGCAGACGCACGCCATGGTGAGCTCGCTCACACCCGATTGGAGGAAACGACCAGTAAAGTCTTCTGCCGTGATGACATGGGTATGCTTGAGGAAACCATCGGTCTTATCTGAGTTGCAAAGGTCGGCGGAGGATACAATCATGTTGCCGACATGCTCAGAGAGGAAAGCGAGTGCAGAAGCTGAAGCGGTACGGGTAGCGACATTGTCCTTTTGTTGGAGCAGACTCCAGTCAAGACAAGGTGTCTCGCCACTCATGAAGGTCTCGTACTCGTTGGCAGCCAATGGGTTAGCCTCTTTCCACTCGTGGTAAGCTGCGTAGCGTTGGTTGGTGATTTCGCGAAGCTCTTCAGCGCGTTTGTCGAAGAGCGCTTGTACATCAGGGAAGATTTGGAATGGGTTCTCAGGGTCGCCACCGAGGTTCTTGACTGTTGCCTCGAAGCTTGCGCCAGACTTGCTGAGTGGCTGACCGTGGGTAGAGGTCTTACCTTCCCAACTTGCGCCTTCGGCGTTCACGCAACCTTTACCCATAGAGGTATGACCAATGATGAGCGAAGGACGGTTCTTTTCGTTTTGTGCGTTGATGATCGCTTGGCGGATAGCGTCAGGATCGTGGCCATCGATGTCTTGTACATACCAACCCCATGCCTCGTACTTCATGGCTACATTCTCAGAACTTACCTCGTTGCAAGAAGTAGAGAGCTGAATCTCGTTGGAGTCGTAGTACATGATGAGATTATCAAGTTTGAGGTGCCCTGCCATACGACCTGCGCCTTGGCTGATTTCCTCTTGGATGCCGCCGTCAGAGATGAAAGCATATATGGTTGGGTTGTGGATCTCGCCGTAACGAGCGTTGAACCACTTAGCTGCAATAGCAGCACCGACAGCGAACGTGTGACCTTGACCAAGAGGACCAGAGGTGTTTTCGATGCCACGCTCCACATTGCGCTCAGGGTGACCAGGAGTCACACTGCCCCATTGGCGGAGTTGCTTGAGTTCGTCCATGGTGAAGTGACCTGTCATGCAGAGTTGTGCATAGAGCATAGGTGACATGTGACCAGGATCAAGGAAGAAGCGGTCGCGCGCCTCCCAACATGGGTTCTCTGGATCGTGGATAAGGAACTCTGAATAAAGCACTTGTACGAAGTCTGCTCCACTCATTGAGCCACCAGGGTGACCACTCTTGGCCTTCTCGACCATTGCTGCGGCAAGGATACGGATGTTATCAGCCGCTTTTGTCATTAGTTGTTTTGAATTCATGATTGTATCGTTAGTTTATTATAGTTCAAAGTTGTTTAAAATGGTTCGGCGTGGTTAAAATTTGTATGCGAGGTAGTAGTTGAATCCCCAATTAAAATCCTTGCGGAAACCCAAACCTGGAATATAGTAAGGCATCACTCCTCCCTCTTTGGCATTGCGGGTGAATAGGAGTTTCATACGGATATACCATCCCATCTGAAAACCCTTGTATACTTGCACCTGACAACCCGCTACTATTTCTCCCCAACAGTCAAAACGGTGTTGGTCGTAGAAATTCAGTCGTTGTTCTCCCCAATACTCACTATGTAACTTGACATTCGTAAGGTCATAGTTCTGGTATGCACCACCAAAGCGCAAACCAACTAGCATATTATTCTCCGACGCACCTTTTTTTACTACTGCAAGATCCATGCCCAAACGACCAAAACCCCCTTGCCCTTTGTGCATTCCACCGTCTGCACCACGCTCCGCCAGGGCATATCCTGCTTCAAGGGTAGGGTAGAAACGTTTAGCAAGGCGCACATTGATGGCTGCCTCATAACTTTGTATCTTTCCCGCAGAACGCGCCAATTCAAGAACGGAGTTTCCTATATCCAACTTCACGCTCATACCCTGATACACAGCGGTGTCTGCATATTCGCGTGCGCTCGCGCATAATGCGAAGCAGCAGAGGGATACTATGAGCAACAGTCTATTCATGTAGGTAAATACACAGATTGTCTTGTGCAACAGTTTCTACACTCGCGTTGAGGATACTAACACTATCCACGCGTGGGTCGGTTGACCACGCTGCGGTAATGGTGTGATATACCGCACAACCGCAAGCCAAACTGATAAACTGCTGACGAGGGGTGTGCTGAATATAGAGTGTATCTATCTGATTGTGATAGAGCATCAGGTAGGCTGTCAGATTGGTATCAGGTCGCAACTCTAGTCCCATGACTTTGACACCTTTGTCCTGCATGCCGATGTTGCTACCGATGCCTACCACGGCTATACTATCCCATTGGGCATAGTATGTGGTGTCACCTGACGAAGTGATTGAATCTGCCGACAAGGTAATTTGTACCGCAGAGTCCAACTCTTGGTGGCAAGTGGTGTCAGGTTCGCAAGCAGTAAAGAGGGAACAAAGAACAAGGAATAAAGAGCAAAGACGAATATGCTTCGTCTGTCGTAATAGGAACTGATAAGTCTTGATTCTTTGCTCTTGGTTCATGACTCACAATAATGTCTTCGCCTCGTTTTTGAGTGCTTGCAGCGCAATATCATTGGGCGTATCACCATTAGTACGATAGGCTGTGATGAGCGTTTTAGCGTAGTCCAACGCGCTGCTCCCAACTGGCATCTGTTGTGCGATGCTATTCACAAAAGCCACTGTTTGTTGCTTGGCATTGTCAATCAACCCCCACACCTCGTCACTTACATAAATCTGTTGGCTGAGGTTATGGTCATACTCTTGGCGGATGGTCTGCATCAGATGTGCTTGCACTTGCAAGGGGGTCATTTCCGCCAGATTGAGATCAATGAGCATATGCTCTGGCGTAGTACGCTCCAGCAGCAATGACAAGCGCTCATATGCGCGCACACGAATGGGCGAAATCTCTTTTTGTGACAGTCTTTTTAATTCCCATAGACGCTTTTCTTCCTCGTTTTTATAAAACTTATGCATCACAAACCATGTCGCCAAAAGCACGCAAAGGGCAGGAATACAATATCTCAAAATCTCTACCATAATCACAAAGTTATCCAAATTATCGTGCAAAGTTACTGTTTTTTTTGCATATATGCAAGAAAAAACGGTATTTTTGTTTATTTATCGCCTAATTGTATACTAATCAGTATAGGGTCGTGGTCCGCATAGCGGAACATCGTCTTGTCAAGCCGACGCTTGTAACCACGCGAGTAGAAGTAGTCAGCATTCAGGTGATAGGGGTGCACAGCCTTCACTTGTGCTACCATTGTTGGAGAAGCAAATGCACGGTCCAGATACCCCGCTTCGCTATGATACACATAGGAATAACCCGTTGAATCATATTGCATGAGTACATCTTCATAACCGGCTTGTACGAGTTTTTGAATAGGCTGCTCTTGGCTATAACAGTTATAGTCACCTACGAGCAGGATATCCTTGTCGCCAAACAACTGCTCTTTCTCAATCTTATCCAGCATCACCAACAGACTGTCCACATTCACCATTCTTTTACTATTCGACGCATCACCCGTACCCCGCTTCGAACGCAGATGGTTGATATTCAGCACAAAGCGCTCACCGCTCTTAATCTCCTCAAATCCGCACGCCACCATGCGATAGTGGTAGTGACTACTTGGGTCGTGATACCCATATTGTAGGTCGCCATATGGACGCACGCGGTCGGTGCGATAGATATACCCGCAGGAGATGGTGTCACCATTGCTCCAGCCCTGCGATACATATGCATAGCGCGCTTTTTTGGCTCTTTCATTCATCGCACGCACTAGCATCTCCGCTGCACTATCGCCCTTCTGTATCTCGCAAATAGCGTAGATATCGGCATTGATATGCGTGAGAGCTTTGCTGATTTTCTCTGTTTGAATAGCTTGTTGCTCTTTGGTGGTCTTGCGATGTGCATAACCGCCCAAATCGTAGAAATAGTTTTGGATATTGGCTGCACATACCAGCAGACCCTTGGGCATCTTGGGCTTGGGCTCAGGTTTGTTATTCTGGAACTTAGGCGTAGCGCCAGTCACCAGTTTTCCTGGTGCAACCATACGAGCGGTCAGGTTCTTCAATACTGCACCCGTGCGCACTTCATAGTTACGGATATTGCATGTCAATCGAATAATCTGTGCCCTATTTGCCTGCTTTATAGCCCAATATTCGGTGCTGTCGCCCTCTGCCAAACCCGTGGCACGTTCTTCGGGTACATACAACCGCTCGGGGGCAAGAATCAGCGAGTCATAGTAGTTGCCACACACATAAAGCGGAGTGGTGATTTGCACCATTTTGCCTATGTATGGCTCCCAACCATTGGCAAATGATGCTGGAAATTGCACTTTCTCCACGGCAAGTAGCGAGGAGGTGAAAAAGATAACTAACAATAAAACGATTTTGCGCATAAGACTCTGATTTTACAAATATGCCACAAAGGTACTACTTTTTTGCGAGATATGCAACAATTCTAGCGAATTAGCTTTAATTCTTGACTTTTATTTGTGTATATGCATTTTTTGTAGTACTTTTGCACAAAATTTCAGATACACAGATGCGCAAGTTTTTCGTATTTTTGATAGGATTGACCACTCTGCTGTTTGCGAGTTGCCGCACTCAGCAAGTGGCGCAACTAACCGTTGCAGCACAACCTGATACCACCGTGATTCCCACTTTCCCCGCAGAGCTATTCTACGTGTTGGGCACACGATGGGAAGCTGATACTGCTTTGCAAGACCATACGATAGCCGACTACATCGAGCAGGAGTTGATACGCCTCTACCCAGAGAAAGCCTATGCAGGATATATCAATCGATTATGTGCATTGACCGACAGATTGTTGGTGTCCTCCCAACGAAAGCCGATTTTGTTCAATCCACGCAGACAAGAGATCCAATTTTCTTCTGCCGCATCGCTGCGTACCGATTTTGCTGCGGCATTAGACTCACTTTCGTTGACAGAAGAGATAGAGGTACTCGAATTGACGCCTGAAGAGCAGGCGGATTGGAACGCCTTGCAATCCCTCGTACATAGCGAACAGCCCCTTACGCGTGAGGCGTTCGACACGTTGAATCTCGCATTTTTCGAGGAGGAAGATGTGCTATTGACATTGCTTTTGTGGCGGGGGCCAAGGTTGTTTTATCGTGTGCTACAAAGCAAAGCTCGTGCCGAGAAATTGGCGCGCTATTACTATGGCGAAGCTACCAACAATGGCCGTCCTGGCGATGCCTTCAAGCATATTTATGTCAATGTCCTATTGCGAACATATGTCGGTGAATGGCTGTCGCACGCCATCATGGATATTTTTTGGGAATGGAAAAGCCCTAATGCACCCTGCGATCACTATATGGACTTGCACAACAATATCGTTGGTCGCCAAACGCGCTATGATGAGTTCACGACAATTGACACACAATGTACCGATATGCGGCATTGGCTGCAGTGGGCGGAACATGTGCAGCATTTCGTGCAAGACTCAGTCAATGGCGACTATCAGGGGTGGAACAAAGAAACACCTACTTTCGTGGTCGAACCTGCTGCCCAAAAAGTGAGCAATACCCAGTACATCTATTGGGATAAATAAGATGGTTTGTTGCAGCATGCCAATCCATTAAAAAAGAGAAACGATAACGAAACACCTTCATTATCGCCTCCAGTGGAGATAGCGGGATTCGAACCCGCGTCCAAACAAGGAACCAATATGCTTTCTACACGCTTATCTTGGCCTTAATTTTCGAGCAATGGCAAGACCCAAGCCACCAACCATTGCCTTATCTGCTGTTATCTCATTCTTGCATCGCAGCCTGCAACAACCAGTCCCGATATTTCCGCACCGCTTAACCCATTCAGCCTCTGGACGTTGGCTTGGAGCGATGTCTCGGTTCAGCACCTTGTGCCGAAACTAGGCGAATCTACTATACTTCGATTACGCAGCGAGAGCTACAGTATTGTTGCCAGTTATAATGGCGAACCCGATTAACGAGCGGTGTTCATGCTCGGCGTGCTTACATACCTGTTCTACCTGCTGTCAAAACCAAATATCCCCTTACAAAACAGATTGCGTCTGCAAAAGTAGTGCTTTTTTGTGACTTGCGCAAGAATTTGGCACAAAAAACACCCGTTTATCGTTATTTTTCTTCACTTTTTCGCCTTGATATGCCTTTTCTTACCACTTTCGGCGAAGCAGACCTCCCAAAAGAGACAGGAGAATATAGAAGGGGTACAACAATTCCAACAGCAGCGCATCCCACCAACCTACACGCTTGTCGCGGCGTTTGATCATACCATATTCAATCGGGAATTTCACCAATACCACCACAGGGAATACCAACTGCAACAAATTGACCAACAGTACAATAGCGCCACACTTAAGTATATCACCATCCGTGTATTTCGGCGCTTTTCCCGCCCAACGCATGCGCTGTTTCACAAAGGCACGCCACGAGGTATGCGGACGAACAATCGCCTCATAGCGAGGGTCATCAAGTACTCCTATTTTCAATCCACGACGCTTAAACGATTCCAACAGAAACATATCATCTCCGCTCGGTATCTCTGGGTGCAAATCTGCATACGACTCCAGCCATCTATCGCGCTTGGCTATCAGATTTGCCCCGCTGCACATCACCGCATGCCCCCGCTTCGCCGTCTCAATAGTCAGTTGCTGAATAGCTGCATACTCCGCTATTTGCAACCGCTCCAACAGCGATGGCTTCTCACGCTCCGACTCCATCCGCAGCGGCAATATCACCAAATCGTTGTCTGATAGTATAGCGGTCATACTTCCGACAGCGCAGCGGTCTGACAGCACAGCGGTCTTGAACGCAACATCATCATCTTGCATCCACACATATTCCGTTTGGGCAGCCGTGATGAGCCGATAGAGGGCATGTTTCTTGCCTTTGCCTTCATCGTTAATCCCCCGCTGCGGAATGACAATGCTGATATGCGTATGAGTAGATGCCATTTGTCTGCCATTAAGAAAGTTAAATGGTAATTCCGTTTGCAAAGGTACTACAAAAAATGCACATACGCAACGGTATGTGCATTTTTATCGTGATTAAAGGATATCTATTTTATTTCCACACCCATCACATTATAGGTTTTGCCATCGCGAAGGATAAGCAATTGACCATTAGAAATGACTTTAGTTACTTCATTGGTACTAGGTGTTTGCACATTCTCCACATCAGTTCCTAAGAGATTGACCAACACAGTATTGGAGATGTTGGATGTATAATCCAAGAAGTCTTTTGTGCGTTTAACAACGACGTTATAGGCATATTCAGTAGTTCCTGCTGGCAGGTTAGTTATCGCACAAGAGGTTTCTTGTACTTCAAGAGTTTTATATACTTTTTCGATGATAGTACCCGCCTCTGGAACGATGAGTGAAATCTTCACATCATCTATATAGAACTCACCTTGCTCGCTCATAAATGCAATGTGCAAAGGTTTTTCGCCGAAGTCCACGCCATCCAAAATTACCGTGTCGGTGGTGAAAGTGTTTGCTTTACCACATGGTACTACTATACCTGTTACGGCCTGAGGCGAGTCGTGTTCTTCTACAGCCATTACCCAAATACGTTCGCCTGCCAATTTGTTATACGCCTTGAACGATACTTTCACAGCGTTGTTGCCTAATTTCATCTTAGGGCTTAACACGAGTCCTGCTCTACCACTCCATTCGTTAGGTCCTTGGCTGCCAGCCATACCCACTACCCAACGTGGGTAAGTGAGTAGCCATTCGTGTTCGCTTTGTCCGTTGGCGCTGAGGTCATGTATCAAATCCCATGAGAAGCCTGGGGTGTCAAAGGTGCCATCGGTAATACCGCTGAAGTCTTCTTCTAGCACCAAGACCTCTTGGTCGTTTTGGGTAGTTGTGACCGTTTTGGTGAATGATACTTTGTATGATCCTGCATTGTAGTTGGCTTCCCAGTTGGCTGTGAAGCTGTTTTCTGTGATGTTGGTTGCAGGCAATGCAACAGGGGTGATGCCATTGATACCATCCACCCAGATGTCGCTACTTGGATCGGAAATCAGGGTGCCTTCTTTCACCTTCACATTGTAGTAGTGCTCCATGCTTGGGTCGATATCGGAAATGATACAGAAGGTGTCGGTGAGCAGGCTGTCTGTGATCAATGCCTTTGGCATAGCTTGGGTCTTGTATTCTAGGGTGATATCATCGATAGCAAAAGTGATGCCGAACGAACTCTCGCAGGTGAGTTTGACTTGGGTGACATAATTTCCGATTTCATCGCCTTCTAGGGTGTATATGCCGCCATTGGCTTGCATCCAGTAGTTAGGTATATTGGCGATATGCTCCCAATTTCCTAAGGTGTTCTTTACATGTACTCCTACCAGAGAGAAGTCATATTCTTCTGTGGCCATGCTGCTTGGCTTTACCCAGAACGATAGCTTGTGGATAGGTGCTTTGGTTACAGGGCTGAGGATATAATCGCCCTCTGCGTCAAAATTGATGGCTTGTTTGCCGGATTTATAGTCGCCTTTGGTGGTGCACATGTCTTTTGTTCCGTGGCTTGAGACGTCAATATCCCAACCTCTTGGGTAGTTTGGAAACTCTGTCTCGATAGACTGGCCATCGGCCTTGATGTTGATGCCCTCAAAGTCGCATGTGATCTTGCCAATCTCCTCTTTCTCAGGCATTTCCTTGCGCCAAACGCTCAGAAGGTAGCCGTCGATATTAGCGACGGTGCTGCGTTGCCAGCTGGCCACAAACTCGGTAGCCGAATGGTTGATAGGTTGGTTGGCAGACACGCCAGGAACACGATTGCGAACGCGGGTGACTTTGATATCATCGATCAGAATCATGGCGTCCATGGCCGAGAACTGGAAGATATTGCGGTCGTTGAACGAACCTTGATTGCTGGTCCATGTGAACTCTTGCCATTCGTTGGTAAGGTCAAACTCTACGGACTCAAGACGACCATAGGTGTTATCGCAGAGCGATAGGTCCAGTTTGCCTGCATTGGGGTTGGTGCCTGCGCGGCGAGCGCGGAAGCTGACGGTGGCTTCGCCGTATAATTCGGCTTCTGGGGTAGAGATATGACCGCCATACAAGTAACCATAATAATCATACGTACCAATAGCGGCGCTACCACCTGCTTGAAAGACGTAATAGCCTGACCAGTTGGGCGTGTGGGTGTATGCCGAATCTACTTCGTATACATAGTCGGTTCCTGGCGCAATATTCTCAGTATCAGGTTGTTCTGGCGAGCCTTTAGTGAAGAGTGAGAAGTCTTCTTCTAATACTACTGTGCTCTCAGGAGTTGAAGTTGCGGTGAGCATAGAGATAGTGGCCGACTTTCCATCTGACTTAAACGCTTGCTTTGCGCTCCAATTGCCATGAAGTTGTGCTGTCATCATCATTGAGATAGCCAACAGGGCAAGTAAAAAAGTACATTTTTTCATAGACTTAATAAAATTAGGTCCTAAAACATTATTTCATACAATTCAGTAGAACCTATCAACCTGATTTGTATGCTTGATGTTTAGTTGATTGACATGTGTCATTGTACGTATCACATTCTTTGGGCTGCAAAGGTAGTGTGTTTTTTTTACATATGCAAACTTTTTGGGATTATATTCCGAAAATTCGTTCAGTTTTTTGGGGTAGAGAAACTTTCTCAACTTTTTTCTTTCCACGAAGCCTCGAACTGATAGCCACGCCGCGTCCCACAACCAATAGGCAAAGCCGTCCCATAGCTCATCAGGGCGTCCAATAACCTAAAAAATCGCAGACCCCTTGCGCATATGCGATTTTTTTTGTACTTTTGCACCCGAATGTTAGCAGGAAATCTTAGGTGATTCTTAGGTGATTCTTAGGTTATTCATAGGTGATTTATAGGTGATTCAGCAAACATCACCGAGAGATACGCAGCACATACCCTTATTCTCCATATGGTGCTTAGCCAATTTAGCCCTATTTTCGCTTGGGATTTTTGGGGAACCAACCACGCTCTACACGCTTTTTCTGCTGGAAGAGTTCGAGGATAGACCAAAAACTAGAAAATGCAATAACTCCAAGAATCACAGATAGATACATATTGCTTGCAAACAACGAGCCAATAAGCATGCCTACGCCCACCAAAGCAAACACCCACCAGCATTTGGTGCCAAAATAATACTCACCCTTGATCACCAAAGGATGAAACAAGCCAATACAAAGAAAAGAAACTAAACCGAGAACAATACCTGAGAAATTCATATTTGATTATTTAGTTAATAGATCGCTTCGCTGTAGATCGCTCGCCTTGCTCGCTGTAGATCGTTACGCTGTCGCTCCACTGTAGTTTCCTA
>CALCGX010000013.1 GCA_937901225.1 uncultured Bacteroidales bacterium
GGTTGTACTTTTTCAATTCCAAACGCTCAGGAGTGTTCTTGCGGTTTTTGGTAGTGATGTAACGTGATGTACCTGGCATACCGCTGGCCTTGTGCTCGGTGCACTCCAAGATCACTTGGATACGTGCTTCTTTACTTTTCTTTGCCATAACGAATCCTCCTTTGTTTAGATGTAACCTTTCTCAGAAGCGCGTTTCAACGCAGCATCCAATCCGATTTTGTTAATAGTTCTCAGACCAGCTGCACTCACGTTCAGCATGATCCATGCATCTTGTTCTACCCAGTAGAACTTCTTGTGGAACAAGTTCACATCAAACGTACGCTTTGTGTGACGTTTGGAGTGCGAAACATTGCATCCAACCATGGCTTTCTTGCCGGTAATTTGACAAATTTTTGACATTTTATTTAGTATTTTAGTTTATTTCATGTTAAAACCCACTACTCCACCCCGCATAACCCATTTATCCTCAACTACATACGCGCATTTCTCCCATAATCCAATCCATACTATACGCGAAAAATCGTGCAAAGTTACTACTTTTTTTTCACATGACCAAATATTTTTGCATTTTTTTATAAAAAATCGCACATTTATATATTTATTACGCATGCGTTTGCGCGTACTACTTTTTTTTATTACCTTTGCGCTTTCGACTAAAATGTTTGATTTTTATGACTAACACTCGCTTATTCACACTCATCACCCTCATCGCGTTGCTGCCTCTGCGCCTCATCGCTGCTATCGACATGCAAGCGCACGTAGGTTCCGACGAAGGCAAAGACGCCTATACCGCATACACTACCAAGCAAAACGCCTACTATACTGGCAACTATACTTACGCCAATCTCATCGAGCTAACCAATGATGCCTTATTTGGCCGCCTCAATGCTAGAATAGGCTCCCCTTGTATTCTCAACCAATCTAGTTATAATTATGACAAACTTCGCGACTACTACATTTCTGTCGATCGTGATCTCAACACCCAAGGGAATATCATCAGTTTTTACGATGGTTCATCTATGAACGGGACATGGGATAAGGGAGTAACCTACAATCGCGAACATACTTGGCCACAATCCAAAGGTGCAGACGACGGCATAGATATGGGACATGACATGCAATCGGTACGCCCTGCCAATGCAAGTATTAACTCAGGAAGAGGAAACGATGCATACGGAGAAGGAGATTCTTACTATAATCCTGACACTGATAAAAAAATCAATGGCATAAACAACACCAACTATAAGCCCATCAACCTCGGCACCTATCGCGGCGATTGCGCTCGTGTTATCATGTACGATTACCTCATGTACGGAGAAGCAGGAGGGTATAAAAATAGTTATCACAACGGAGAAGCCCAATTGCTCAGCAAATTAGGCACAGACGGAGTCTTCGAATCCCTCCACATCATGCTCAAGTGGCACATGCAAGACCCACCATCGCTCACCGAGATGGTGCGCAACGATGGTGCGCAAGACTATCAAGGCAACCGCAACCCACTCATCGACTATCCCGAGTTGGCTATTCAAGTCTTCCTTGACGATGGCATCACCACCTACACCGTCACCGAGTCATCCGCTGCCACCATGTGGCCAGCTCACCGCTACACCCTCTCCGACGGCTTCATTGCTTACCTCACCAACGGCGACGGCTCCCACCCTGCCGAATCCGACTTCGAGGTCACAGGCGCCACCTATACCTACGACGCTTCCCTCGGACGTCTCACCGTCAGCGAAGTCACTGGCAACATGACCATCTCCGACGACGCTGGTAGCCCCCCCGAGCCAGAGCCTGACCCAGAACCAGAGCCAGATCCTAATGTTTACACCGTCACTTGGATGGCTAACGGCGACGTCTATACTACCGCCACCTACAACACCGACGGCACACAAACCATCAGCGTGCCCGCAGCCCCTACTGCATGCCCTGGCTACACCTTCGTTGGCTGGACCACTGAGGCGAATTACTCCAACCCATTCTGCGCACCAGATGGCCTCTTTACCTCGGCAAATCACAAGGTAACCACCAACCTCACCTACTACGCCGTATTCAAGAAAGACTAATCCGCCCAATTCGACCAATTAGACTACCCCCCCATCATAACAAATCGCACAGAATTATAAATTTTTGTGCGATTTGTTTGCGTATATCAATTATTCTTTGTACCTTTGTAGCGTCTTTTCAAAAGAAAACGGTTAAGACACTCTGTTTGATGAAGACAAAGCTTTGTATATCAGTCGATTAAATACCAGACGTGTATAGTCCCCCTATGCCGCCTGTGTGTTTTATTATATATTGTACGTGCACGCCCACGCGCACACACACATGAGCCCAAAAGCAGATGACCGATCAGAACCACATAAGTCTATTCGAAGGCAAGCAAGTGCGCTACCTTTGGGACGAGGAGAAGCAGCAATACTTCTTCTCCGTGGTTGACGTTATCCAAGTCCTGACGGATAGCAACACACCACGTCGCTATTGGAGCGACCTCAAACGTAAGCTACAAGCAGAAGGAAGTGAGGTGTACGAAAATATCGTACAACTGAAATTACCCTCCTCCGACGGCAAGAAGTACCTCACCGACGTAGCCACCACCGAGCAGCTTTTCCGCTTGATCCAATCCGTGCCTAGCAAGAAGGCGGAGCCGTTCAAGTTATGGTTAGCTGAGGTAGGACGCCAACGCTTAGAGCAGTTGCAAGACCCTGAGTTGAGCATTGAGCAGGCTATCCGCGACTATCGCCGTTTGGGCTATTCCGAGTCATGGATCAACCAACGCATCAAGACCATTGAGGTGCGCAAGGGGCTGACGGACGAGTGGAAACGTGGTGGCATGACTGAGGAGCGTGACTATGCGATACTCACGGATATCATCTCCAAGGCGTGGAGTGGTATGACTACCCGCGAGTACAAAGCGCATAAGGGATTGCGCAAGGAGAATTTGCGAGATAACATGACCAATGTGGAGTTGATGCTCAATGGTCTGGCGGAGGCAGCAGCCACCGAGTTGAGTCAGCGCGAGAACCCGCAAGGCTTCCAAGCCAATGCACAGGTCGCGCAGCGGGGTGGCAATGTGGCGCATGTCGCTCGCGAGCAGTTGGAGCATGAGTTAGGCAGGACGGTTATTTCCGACAAGCGTGCAGTGCATTTCACCACTCCGCCCGACGAACTACCGCTGGCCACTATGGAAGAATAACCAATTAGCCCCATCCGACTAATAGGACCAATTCGCCCCGCAACCAAACTTTGAAACAGCGCACAGCGCGTAAAACATTGAAACATTGAAACTTTGAGGCGCAAGCCGAGATAAACAACAGACAATTATGGCAACTTATTCATTGAAAATTAACGAGCGTTCGACACAGGGACAAGCCCTATTGGCGTACTTAGAGGCACTGAAGATTGATGTCAAGAGAATTCCTTCTGTTCGTACACAAAAGAGTAGTTACGAGCGTTCGATGGATGATATTAAGCATGGTCGTATCGAGAAATTTGCGTCTGCGGACGAAATGTGCAAATCATTAGGTATTTGATTAGATGTATAGTGTTCAAATGACCAAAACGTTCCGCAAGAATGCCGAACTATGTAAGAAACGCGGATACGAGATGCAGCTTTTAAGTGAGGCGATCCACCTATTAGAAGCTAATGGGTGTCTTCCTGCCTCGTACCGTCCGCACAAGTTGTCAGGAAACTACGAAGGTACTTGGGAGGCGCATCTAAAAGGCGATTGGTTGCTATTGTGGAAACAAAATGATATAGAGTTAGTTTTGTTGTTCACGGGTACAGGAACCCATTCGGATATTTTCTAATGTCATCCAACATTTTTATTATCCGACTAATTCGACCAATTACTCCAATTCGCCCAATTAGACTAACCTACAAGAAGCATTCCCCCAGTGTATTGCCCCTTGTATGCCACCTAA
The DNA here is from genome assembly GCA_937901225.1 of uncultured Bacteroidales bacterium. GTDB lineage: Bacteria > Bacteroidota > Bacteroidia > Bacteroidales > Paludibacteraceae > Colicola. The sequence goes on from CALCGX010000013.1 coordinate 3,922, forward strand.
TTTGATTGGAACCTCATTGGAACCTGATTGGAACCTGATTGGAACCTCACCGTATGTCCCCCGTAGGATCCCCGAGTGACAACCGAGGGTACATAAGGGATAAACAATATATTACAAAACCTAAATACAGGAAACAATAAACATCCTCTTCGCTAAGGATTCGGCATCCCTTCGGCAGAAGACAAAACAAAACAACGCGCTTTGGGCGTATACAAAACGATAAGACATGACAACGCCTCATTTTGTAAATAGAGAAAACATGATCGCTGACAGCGAATACATCCAATGGCTTTCGGATGTAAAGAAGCGCTTTCGCCAGAGCCAAGGACGCGCTCTTGTAAAAGTAAATGCAGAAATGCTTGACTTTTACTGGAGTATCGGTCGCGACCTTGTTATGCTCAAAGCAGAAGCACGATGGGGAGATGGTGTTGTCAAACAATTTGCATTTGATATGCGAGAAGCTTTTCCTGAAGCAAGTGGCTTCTCATATTCCAATGTAAAATACATGAAACAATGGTATTTGTTTTATAATCAGCAGCTTGAAAAAAGCCAACGACCCGTTGGCCTTTTTGAAAATAAGGACGAATACAGCCAATTGGAAAAAAGCCAACGACCCATTGGCTTTTTACCAATGCCAGAAATGTTTGGACGTATTCCTTGGGGACATCATATAGACATCGTTAGTCGTTCTACCACCTTAGATGAAGCTTTGTTCTATGCAAAACAAGTCGCTGAGTTGGGTTGGTCAAGACCGCAACTTAATGCTAAAATGGATTCGCAGTTCTTTCAGGCTCAGGGAGCTATCTGTTCGAATTTTGAATCTACATTACCAGCGGAACAAAGTCAAGTAACACAACAGTTATTCAAGGATCCATATCATTTTGAGTTCTTAACGCTTCAGGAGAATTATAACGAAAAGGATTTGGAGGATGCACTTGTGACCAACATCACACATTTCTTATTGGAACTTGGACAAGGATTTGCTTTTGTAGGAAGACAATTAGAATTGTGTATTGATGATGAAACTACTTTCTTTCCTGACCTGATATTTTACCATATACCGCAAAAGCGTTATGTAATCATCGAACTGAAAGCAGTAAAGTTTATGCCCGAGTTTGCAGGAAAGCTTAATTTCTATGTTACTGCTGCTGACAAACTATTGCGCGGTGACGGAGATAACCCTACAGTAGGATTACTCATTTGCAAAACGGCTAAAAACACCATCGTAGAGTGGTCGTTGCAAGATATCAACAAACCGCTTGGCGTCGCGACATACCAATTAGAGGAAGTAGTAGAACGAACAGTAAAAGAAATTGAAATGCGTAAACACTAACTCATATAACTAATCCGACAGCGAAGCGCTCTAACAGTGCAGCGGTCTAACAGCAAAAGGCGGTCAAACAGCAAAGCGGTCTAAAAACAGCTAATAATAATAATAAACAACAACGATATGAAACTAACATACATCAAAACCCAAAATCTGTTCACAGATACGAGCACAATCATCGAAACGGCAAAGCACGCAGCTTACCATTCCGTCAACATTGTGCTTGTTCAACGAAATTGGTTGTTAGGTAAGCGTATCGTGGAGGAGCAATTGGGCAATCAAACTCGCGAAGAGTTGTATGGTCAGAAGATTGTTGAGAATCTTGCTAAAGAGTTGACAGAACAATATGGTAGTGGATTTGACTTTAGCAGTTTATACAAATATATCCGCTTTTATCAGTGTTTTCCAAACATTTTGGACGCGGCGAGTCCAAAATCTTTTTTACTAACTTGGACACACTATAGAATCTTGCTGCAAGTGGAAGATAAAACTGCTCGCGAATGGTATGCCAACGAAGCTGCCAAAGAGGTGTGGAGTACAAAAACTCTACAACGCAACATATCTTCGCAATACTATTATCGACTGCTACAGGCTCCTGCTCCTGAAAAAGTCAAAACTGAAATGCAGCAATTGACTCAACCTTTGCAAGATAAAAATGAGTTTATCAAGAATCCTGTTGTTGCTGAGTTTTTAGGTCTATCAGCTAATACTGACTATACGGAAAGTACTTTAGAAAAAGCCATTCTTACCAATCTGCAAAAATTCTTGATGGAGTTAGGTAAAGGTTATGCTTTTGTAGCGCGTCAACAACACATTAGAACAGATAAAGAAGATTATTATATAGACTTGGTGTTTTACAATTACATTCTTAAATGCTTTGTTTTGATAGATCTAAAAACCACAAAAGTAACGCATCAAGATGTTGGGCAAATGGATATGTATGTCAGAATGTATGATGAGTTGAAGAAGGGGAATGATGACAATCCCACTATTGGTATTGTTTTATGTTCTGACACTGATGAAGATATTGCACGATACTCAATCCTCAAGGGTAACGAGCAATTATTTGCTACAAAATACCGACTAATGCTTCCTTCACAAGAGCAACTAAAAGAAGAAATAGAACGACAAAAGATGATTTTTAATCTGCAAAAAGCGTGAAACAGCGCACAACGCATGAAACAGCATTCTTGATGCTTACACATACATTGAAACTAAAATAAACAACAACAATATGAAAAATTCTACTTTTTCTGCCCAAGTGGCAAACAATCTCTTAACGCTATTGCAAGGGTATAGCAAGACTATACGCCTCTTGCTCGTCATGTTCCTAACCCTAACCGTCACCACAAACGCGTGGGGTGCAGAAGAAACTGCAACCTTGTCCTTTGCAAGTACTGTGCAGCGAGTTAGTCAAACTACGACCAAACAAGTGTGGTCTAATGGTGGTATAACTTTTACAAACAATAAAGCAAATTCTACTACTAATGTTGCCAACTATAGTAATCCAGTACGTTTGTATGCAAATTCAGAAGTCATAGTAGAACATTCTTCAGAAAAAATTACCACGATTGTTTTCGATTGCAATAATACTGACTATGCGAATACTATGAAAACTTCAATAGGCACTGTAAGTGGTGCGACGGTTACTGTTTCCTCCGATAAAGTGACAGTGACTTTTACCTCCGCAGTAGCATCATTCACCGTTGCCAAATTATCAGGGCAAGTTCGATTAGATAACATTACCGTCACTTATACCTCTGGCGGTAGCGTAACTCCTGATCCAATTACAGTAACCCTTGATAAATCCACTTTGAGTTTAGAAGAGGGGGAAAATGCAACTTTAACTGCGACTGTCACAGGTTCTACTAATGCCGTTACTTGGACATCAGATGCATCAAATATTGCTTCTGTAGATAATGCAGGTAAAGTAACTGCTATTGCTGCTGGTACTGCTAATATTACTGCTGCTATCGGTGATGTAAAAGCAACTTGCAAAGTTACCGTAACTGCAGCAACAACTCCAGACCCAGGAACTGGTGGAGAGACAACGACTGTTACTTATGTATTCAAAGATGATCCAAATTGTCCTGCAAATGCAACAGATTGGTTTAGTGGAACGATTGATCAATATACTGGTTGGACTGCAACAAAAGGAGGATCAAATAATCCTAAATACTATACGACAGGAACTGGTTTGCGCGTATACAATGGAGGTAAATTCACAATTACTTCCACAAAAGTTATGTTGTCCATTACTCTAACATTCTCTAGTAATTCTTATACATTCTCCGCTGATAATACTACCACTCCACAAACTGTAACACCTAATGCAAAATCCTATGAGTGGAGTGTTAGCAGAACATGCCGTCTGCAAAAAATAGAGATTACCTATGCTGGAGACGGTGGCGACGACCCAGACCCTGTTGACCCAACTATAACATTCTCCAATGCTGAATATACTGTCGGTGGCGCTGCATTGGATTTATCCACATTATTGACAACCAATAGTACTGGCGCAGTTACTTATTCTGTAACAAATGCAGGTACCACTGGTGCAACCATCAACGGCACCTCTTTCACTGCAACCGCAGAAGGAACATGTACCGTTCAAGCCTCGATAGATACTACTGCAACTCACAATGCTGCAACAGCCACAGCAACCATCTCCGTTACTGCACCAGCTACCGTCGAAGGTACATGGACATTGGTAACAAACGCTGCAAACTTGAAAGTTGGTGATGAAATTGTGATTGCATCCAACACCCAAAGAAAGGTTGCAGCAGCTCTCACTAGCGATTATTTAGGTGAATATGGTGTCTCATTTAGCGATGATAAAAGTACTATTACCGCACTGCCTGCAACAGCATTAGTATTCACGCTCGGAGGCTCTGCTGGAAGTTGGACTTTAACAAATGACGAAAAATCATTAGGTGCCACTGCTGTAAAAAAACTGGCATGGGACAAAGGAACAACCACTTGGAGTATTTCCATTGAAGAAAATAATGCAACTATTCAAAACGCTACAGCTGAATATGGTAGATTCCTACATAACGTACAGAGTACACGCTTTACTACTTATACCTCCAATGCGAGTGCAAATATGTTATTGCCACAAATCTACAAAAAAGCTGGCAACACTCCTGACCCTATCAAACTTGCTACACCAGAAAACTTAAACGTTTCAGGTGTAACCGCTTCATCTGCAACTCTAACTTGGAACGAAGTTGAACATGCAAGTAGCTATATCGTAAACCTCGAGGGTAATGAACACGAAACAAACACCAACTCTCTAACTCTTAATGACCTTACTGCAAGCACCACCTATAAATGGACTGTGAAAGCAAAAGGCGATGGTATCAACTACAGCGATAGTGAAAACTCTTCACAATCAAGTTTCACCACCGATGCTGCTACCTACACCATCACCTATGTGACCAACGGAGGAACTAAGGTAGAATCCACTTCGGGTACCGCCCTCCCTGACCCACTACCAACCACCACACGCGATCATTACACCTTTGCAGGATGGTTCACCGACCAGGATTGCACACAAGCTGCTACAGCAGGTGCACCAATCAATGCTAACACCACTCTCTACGCTAAGTGGACTCCTGTCACATATACCGTAACCTTTGATGCAGGTTCTGGCACTTGCGCTACCGAACCTACACAAGGCGACTTCGAAACGGGTCTTGAGTTACCAACTGCTACTCCTTGCACTTATGCACAAGAAAACGGTTGGAGTTTCGTAGGTTGGAGTGAGACCACAGTATCAGAAACCACTGTACGCCCTGCCATTCTCACAGGCAACTACAAACCAACCAAGACCATCACACTCCACGCTGTATATGCAAAGACTGGCGCCGCCCAAGGCGCAGCAGGCGAGTTTATTCTCTCATTGCAATACGCAGGCACAACCTACTACGTAGGACAAACTTTCGACAATAGTAAATTATCAGCCGAAACAGAACAAACCAACGCTGCAAGATTCACTATTGAAGATAACTACTTGCACTACGAAGGCGGATATATTAGCCACGTATCCACATCTGGCTCTACCAATATAACCAGACAGGCAAACAAGGAAGATGCACAAGCATGGACTATCGCCGAGAATGGCAATACCATCACCTTCACCTCTACAGCAGACGACACACGCGGACTTGGATTTAATTACAATGATGGTTCCCCTCGCTTTGCGGCATACAAGTTAAACGAAAAGGAAAAGGACGGAGAAACAATCAAATACCCTTCTACCTTCACCAAAACCTCTGTCAGCGGTGGTAACGTACAAGTAACCACCTACAACAGCAATCCTTCTTGCGAGGCTCCTGTTGACCCTAACTGGGTTGCTGCAACCATTACCCACACTGCGATTAAAGCAAACTGCGGTAGTACTACTGTTCTTGGTTCTGAAGACGAAAACGGTCCTGCTACCATTAGTTTTGGCGGTACCTATTTGCAAAACTCTGTCACAGTCACTGCTTCTGACGGCTTCCTCGTATCAACGGATAAGACAGCTCCTGAAAAATATGCTAAATCGGTTATCATCTATCCTAATAGCACAGGTAATAACATCGGCCAAATCACACAAAACGTCCATGTCATTGCCCAAGCTCCTGCACAATCAGGTGATTACACTGGCACCATCACCCTTACTGGCAACGACATCCCTGGCGGTTCACAAGTAATCAACGTCACCGCAGCTGTCACCTGCACCCAATACACCATCACATGGAGTGTAAGTGGCGATGAAACTCAAAAAACCACTTTCTATGCAGGAGGTGAGTGGACTTTACCAGAAAAGCCTGACTTTGATTGCAATGGCAGAGTATTTGTCGGATGGACCAATAATAAAATCGTACAACCACAGGATATCGCTCCAAATGTCCTCTATAAAGAACAAGGCGACTTCCCTACAATCGAAAGCGATATAACATTCTACGCTGTATTTGCGCAAGAAGGTACTGGTGATGCAAAAACTGTAACCGATGTCCTCAATCGTGATTTAACAGGAGTAACATCCACAAACACATACTCCGATTGGTCTGGTAAAACGGCAACGTCTTCCGCCGTTTATGCCGGAAATAGTTGTGGAGGAAACTCTTCTATCCAACTACGTTCAGACAAAAGTTCTGCAGGTATTATCACTACAACATCAGGCGGTAAAGCACGTAAAGTAACTGTAGTTTGGAATACAAGCACAACATCAGGTCGTGTATTGAATATTTATGGTAAAAACTCTGCATATTCTGCTGCTACCGATTTGTATGGAAATAATGCAGGTACATTGATTGGGAATATCAAATATGGCACTTCTACCGAATTAATCATTTCGGACGATTATGAATACATTGGTATTCGTTCCAATTCAGGTGCTATGTACCTTACCAGCATCTCTATACAATGGGAAACTGATGGCGAAGGCAACACTTCTTCCACCACTTACACCAGTTACACCACCTCTTGTGCAGATGTCAAAGCCATCCGCATTGTAGAGCCAACAACTAAGACCTTCAACGAAGGTGATAAGTTCGTATTTGATGGCAAAGTTTTGGCTATCAACAGCGACGATAGCGAAACGGATGTCACCAATTCTCGTTTGGTTCATTTCGATGTTGATATGAATAAAGTAGGTACACAAACTGTAACAGTTTCTTACTTAGGCTTTACTGCTACCTACGAAATCACCATCAATGAAGTAGAAAAATGGCAAATCACATGGAACGTGAGTGGAGCTACCAACACAGGACTCGGTCCTAAAGAAGTAGCAAAAGGCACTGCAATCGGCAAACTCCCACAGCCTAAAGAAATTCCTGCGGGATGTACAGGCAAAGAATTTAGAGGTTGGACAGAAAGCAACACTGTCAATTCAGATGGTAGTAACATTGAATGGATTACTGAAGAAACCGTACCTACAGCAAACACCACATACTACGCCGTATTTGCGACAAATAGTGGCAAAGATTCAGGTGACGGAAACTATGTAAAACTCACTGATACTCCTGCTGATCTTTCTGGCGAATACTTGATTGTATATGAAGATGCAGAGAATAGTTATACTGATGCTAAAGCTTTCAATGGCGGATTAACAACATTGGATGCAGCAAGCAACACAATCGATGTGACTATCAACGGCAATACCATCGAAAGTACCGATGACACCGATGCTGCAGAATTCACTATTGCGCCATACAATGGTGGCTATTCAATCAAATCTGCAAGCGGATTCTTTATCGGCCAAACATCATATGATAATGATTTGGCTTCACATACAACAACTCAGTACATTAATAACATTGCTATTGAATCAAGTAATGCTACTATATCATGTTCAACCAATGGTGGTGACGTTACCCTAAAATATAATAAAACGAGTGGGCAAACACGTTTCCGTTATTATAAAACCGGTCAACAACCTATCGCATTGTACAAGCAATCTGGTAGTTCAGCATCTTACACCGATTATACCACAGGCTGTCAAGATGTGACAATCACCTACTACGGCTTTAAGGGTGGCTACACCACCAACTGCGGTGGCAGTGACCTCAATGTAATCACACAACGAGTAAACTCCGCACACACCATCCCTAACTGCACTGAGATTACCGACCCTACTGATTTAGGTCGTACATTCCTCAACTTGTGGAAGGATCAAAATGGTAAAGAGCACAAACCTGGTGACAGCTTCATTGTAACAGAGAACATCACCCTCTACGCACAATGGAAACTAGAGACTACTGGTGACATCGAGTTACCTGCTGATAAAGAAGACCTCGCTACTACCGACATCGTAGTTACAGGCGGTAAAACTCTCACCATTCCAGAGGACGAAACAATCACCATCAACTCCCTCACCCTCAAAGGCGGTTTGCAAGAGAATGGTTCATACGCTATGCCAGTTGTCAATATCCCAGATAATGCTACATTAGTAAGAAAGAACACCACTATCAACCTCGACTTGGTAGTCAACAGCGATAGTTGGTATCCATTTGCAGTACCATTTGCAATAGACAACAATAGCAACATTGATTATCTGGATCCTGTACTAAAAGCAGCTTCTACCTACAATACACACTTTGCTATCAAGACCTATGATGGTGAAAATCGCGCAAAAGTTGGTACAGACCAAGAGAACAACTGGGATAAAGTCCTACAAACAGCAGGCTTGCAACCAGGTAAAGGTTATATCATCTCAGCGATGACCTATCCTGATAAAGACACCGCCACTATCCGTATCCCTATGACCGTGCCTAACGAATGGTTAGCAAATGGCGAACAAGAATCTATCACAGTTAAGGAGCAAACCACTACCCGCAACGCAGTTGAAGTCACCGCATATACTGGCGATGCTGCCACCAAGCACCAACGCCACGCAGGCTGGAACTTCGTTGCTAACCCATACCTCGCTAACTTCGCAGGTACGAATGCAAGTGGCTCATTCATCAACGGCGAAATCATTATCAATAAGGGTGAGTACTCCTACGGCGGAGAGGACGTACCATACGTTACTATACCTACCTTCGACTTCGCGCATTACTATCAAGTCAAACTCAGCGCAGCTACTCTCAGCCCTGCATACAGCTTCTTCGTACAAGTAGGCACCGACGGCACCATGACCTTCGGTCGTCAAGCCGCACCTGCAAGCATCGCAGCTCGCAACGCAGAGGAACGCCCAGTGAAGATGGATGTAGATATCACATTGAGCGACAACCATAGCTCCGACCAAACAGGTATCATCATCAGCGACCGCTACAGCGATGTATACGAGATCGGACGCGACTTGGAGAAGCTCTTCGGCTCGGCATACAACCTCAGCGTATATACCCTGATGGCAGATAATACCCCACTCGCCTTCCAAGCATTGGCTATCCGCAGCAACATGCAAGTGATACCTGTAGGCTACCGCGCACCTGAGCAAGGTGAATACACCTTCCGCCTCAACGAAGCTACCTCCAGCATCGACCTCTTGAACGAGCAATACGAGCAACTCGTCTTGGTGGACTACCAGACTGGCGAACTCACCAACTTGCTCATCGCGGACTACACCTTCTACAGCGAGCGCACACAAGCCGACAACCGCTTCGCTATCTATGCGGTACCACGTCAAAATGCGCCTACCGACCTGCCTAACGCTATCGGTCAAGACAAACAGGCACAAAAGATCATACACAACGGACACCTATATATACTACGCGATGGCAACGTATATAACGGCAACGGACAAATCGTGAAATAAATTAAGAATTTTGAAATAAGAATCAACAACTAAGAATTATATTTTATCGTTATGAAACTCAAAACATATCTTCCACTCATCGCAATCACAGTTTGTCTCGTAGTAGTATTGTGTATTGGCACTTCATGGATCGCTACCCCCGCAGCACGCTATAGTGCAACCATCGGTAGCACCACACCCGCACAACTCAGCAGCAGCGTAGCACCTGCTGCCACCTTCCAGTCTGTCACACCTGACTATCAAGCTAACCACAAGGCTGTACGCCCACAGCATAGCGAGTCAGCTACTCCTACCACCTCTGGTAGTGTGTTCAGCAGCACCACCTTCCACCAACCTCAAGTAACCTCTTTTGGTGGTGGAGCCAGCACCAGTGCTGGCAGCAGTGCGCAACTCGCACATGCTGCTACCAGCAACACCGCACCTGCTGCCGTATCGGTCAGCATGCCTATGCCTAAGCGCAATAGCCATGCTACCACCAACCACACCAGCGATCACCAAGCTGCTGCACAAGCCAATAGTGGCACCAGCACCTACAGTTATTGGTTGTTCTGCGACTGTACTTGTAACTTCTTTGGGTTTATACTGTTGAACAGTC
>CALCGX010000014.1 GCA_937901225.1 uncultured Bacteroidales bacterium
CGCGAGCTACATCAATGATGCCTCAAAAGATGTGATCCCAGAAGGCAGCGATACCAAGAGTAAGGCTGGTGGCTGGAAGATAGGCGTCTATTACAACTACTGTGCTGCTACGCTAGATACTATTTGTTCATCTAGTACATCTACCGTACGTTCATCCAGTGTAGGTTCCTCTATGCGTTCATCAGGTTCTGGTTCAATGCGCTCTTCTGGTGGTTCGAGTACCATGCGAACTGGCTCTTCCGGAGGTTCACGCACAAGATAATCATTTGGCACGATATTTGATATTCATAAAGTGTAGCACAAGGGTGCTGCACTTTATTTTTATAACTAACCAAGACACTTGTCTTAAACCTAAAACAACTATGACAAAATTTCACTTTGAAATTCCTGAATTGGGATACCAATTCGGAGATTTGGCTCCAATGATGAGCCAAGAGACACTTTCTTTTCACTATGGAAAGCATTTCCGCGCGTATGTGGATAATCTCAACCAACTGGTGGATGGCTCCAAGTACGAGGGATTATCCCTCGAAGAGTTGGTGCGTAAAGCGCCTGAAGGACCAATTGCCAACAACGCTGGGCAAGTGCTGAATCACCAATTATTTTTCGAACAACTTACTCCTGCACGCAATGCTAAACGTCCGTCAGGTGAGTTTCTGTTCTTGATCGAGCAATCCTTTGGCTCCGTAGAGAAAATGGTAGAGCAACTGGATAAGGCAGCCTCTTCGTTCTTTGGCTCGGGGTGGACATTCTTGGCAATGGACGACGGTGGCGAACTGAAGATATTGTCCTTGCCTAATGGGGATAATCCCTTGCGCTATAACCTGAAGCCGCTCTTGGCAATTGATGTATGGGAGCATGCGTATTACTTGGATTATCAGAATCGCAGAAAAGATTACTTGAAAAACTTGTGGTTGCTAATCAATTGGCATGTGGTGTCGGAGAGAGTGGTGTAGGGTGTAAGGTGTAGCGTGTAGGGCGTAGCTTTTTACTTCTCATTGTTAACTTTTTTTTAGAAAAATCATCTTGTTGTTAATGTTTTGGCACGGTTTTTGTAGTATGTAAAGTGACAAAAGAATATTAACCTTATAAAAACAAAGAACAATATGAATAAGAAGTTTATTTGCCCAATTTGCGGCTATGTACACGAAGGTGCACCTGCTCCAGAGCGTTGCCCACAATGCAAACAAGTAGTAACATGGAAAGAAGTGGATGAGTCTGCTGGTATCGCATTTGCTTGCGAGCACATCATCGGCGTTGCTAAAGATACTGACGAGGAGATGATCAAGGACCTCAACGCGCACTTCATGGGTGAGGCTACCGAAGTAGGTATGTATCTCGCAATGTCACGCCAAGCTGATCGTGAGGGTTATCCTGAGATCGCAGAGGCATTCAAGCGCTACGCTTGGGAAGAGGCTGAGCACTGCAGCAAGTTCGCTGAATTGCTCGGCGAGGTAGTATGGAGCACCAAGGAGAATCTTGAGAAGCGTATGATGGCTGAGGCTGGCGCTTGCGACGACAAACTCCGCATTGCTAAGCGTGCAAAAGCTATGGATTGGGATGCTATCCACGACACCGTACACGAGATGGCTAAGGATGAGGCTCGTCACGGCAAAGGCTTCGAGGGCTTGTACAACCGCTACTTCAAGAAGTAATTTCTTACTATAATACTAAAAAAGGCTGTCGATTTGACAGCCTTTTTTATTGGTATGAGGTTTTGATTATAGACGTGCTTTGATAGCCGCTGACTCTGCCTCGTAGCCTGGTTTGTCGAGGAGGGCAAACATGTTCTTCTTGTATGCCTCTACACCAGGTTGGTTGAATGGATTCACACCCAAGATATAACCTGAGATACCGCAACCGCGCTCGAAGAAATAGATCAACTCGCCCAAATAATACTCGTTGAGCTTAGGCAAGGTGATCTTCATGTTAGGTACACCACCATCAATATGCGCGAGCATGGTGCCGAGCTCAGCCATCTTATTCACTTCGTCCACGCGCTTGCCTGCAAGGAAGTTGAGGCCATCGAGATTAGCCTCATCGTGTGGGAATGCTACCATATGGTTGCTCTCCTCTACCGTAATCACGGTCTCAAACAAGTGGCGCTCGCCCTCTTGTACGTATTGACCCATTGAGTGGAGGTCGGTGGTGAAGATGTCGGAAGCAGGGAAGATGCCTTTTCCGTCTTTGCCTTCGCTTTCGCCGTAGAGTTGTTTCCACCATTCAGCGATATAATGTAAACGAGGCTCATAACTTACCAATATCTCGTTTGTCTTTCCATCGTGATATAAAGCTTGACGTGCTATGGCATATTGTGCAACGACGTTATCACTGTTTTGATTTTCCTTGCAATATGTTTCCATTGCGAGGGCACCGTTGACGAGTTCTTCGATGTCGATGCCAGCCACAGCGATAGGGAGGAGACCTACAGGAGTCAATACTGAGTAGCGGCCGCCTACGTTATCTGGAACGATGTATGTCTTGTATCCTTCCTCGTTAGCTAAAGTCTTGAGTGCGCCTCTTTCTTTGTCGGTGATAGCAACGATACGAGTTCTTGCTTCTTCTTTGCCGTATTTCTTTTCGATATGATTTTTCA
>CALCGX010000015.1 GCA_937901225.1 uncultured Bacteroidales bacterium
CGTCAGAGCTGACATTTAAGGAAGAAGTACGTCAGATCTGCAAACAGGAATGTCCAATGTACGGAAAATCATGGTCTTGTCCGCCGGCTGTTGGAACAGTAGAAGAATGTCAAAAAAGCTGCCTTGAATATCAGGGAGCCTTTCTTTTTACAACCATTGCAGAGGTTACGGACATTGCCAATATGGAAGAAACACTGCAGACCAGGTTTGAGCATGAAGAGATTACCCGCACTCTTGGGAAAGTGTTTAAAGAAAAGGGTGCTGAAATAAAATTGTTATCTTCTGAAAGCTGCGCGGTCTGTGAAACCTGTGCTTTCTGTGAAGGTGTAAGCTGCAGACATCCCGATTATATGATTCCCTGTATCGAGAGTCAGGGGATTCTTGTGACAGAGCTTGCAGAGAAATATGACATTCCTGTAATAGAAGATGCTGCTGAAGGCTTTGGCTCTAAGTTCAAAGGACAAATGTTAGGTACCTTTGGTAAGTTCGGTGTACTTTCATTCAACGGCAATAAGATGATTACTACCTCTGGTGGTGGGGCATTAGTTTGCGATGATATAGAATCAAAGAATAAAGTAATGTGGTATGCTACTCAAGCACGCGAAGCATATCCATATTACCAACACGAGGAAGTTGGATATAATTATCGTATGTCAAATATCTGCGCTGGTATTGGTCGCGGACAAATGACTGTGGCACAAGCGCATATTGATCATCATAAGCATGTACAAGCCTTGTATGAAGAGTTACTCGCTGATGTAGAAGGAATTACAGTACACAAAGCACCTTCTGCGGAGTATGACTCTAACTATTGGCTATGTACCATAGAGTTAGACCCTGCGTTGAAAATCAAAGGGCAGGAGAATGCATACAAGGAAGTGATTAAGAGCGCTGTGGGTGGTGCAGCCGGAGTTATTCATGCAGTAGATAGTGCAGTGACTGATTGCCAACCAAACGATAATGTGGAGGCATTGCGTGTGTATATGCTGGATGCAAAGATTGAGGCACGCCCTGTATGGAAACCAATGCACAAACAACCTGTTTACAAAAATGCTCCTGCATATGTGAATGGTGTTAGTGAAGAGGTCTTTAAAGTAGGAATGTGCTTGCCAGCTGGTCCATATGTAACAGATGACGATGTGCGTTATATTGTAGAAACCATCAAATCGGCAATTATTCAGTAACTATTGAGCACTGATACTGCTTGATTAAAATGCTAAAGATTATGAAACGAATGAAAGATATATCCAAATCAGACATGTTTTCACATTGGATCAATATCGGTTATCTTCCTCGTTGGGGAGTGCTATTGTTGGATTTATTAATCGTATTGATTGCATTTGTTGTGAGCTATATGATTGGTAGTCAAATATTAACGTATGATTTGGCTGCTCGTATGCCAATATGGGGACAGGCTATATTTGTACTCGTATTACAAGGAGTTTTCTTCTGGGCTTTTCATACCTACTCTGGTATTTTACGTTATTCTACTTTTGTTGATACATTAAAGGTTACGGCTGCTGTAGTCGCAAATGGTCTATTCTTGTTTTTAGCCAATTTAATTGTCAAATATGTAACAAATTACATCAATCCTCCTTTTTTTACTACGGTATTAGTGATATATGTATTTGTAGCAATTACTTTGTTGTTTGGATGGCGAGTAATTATCAAAACTGTTTTTGAATACATTTCTCATAGATCCAAGGGGGTAGATAAAGTACTGATCTATGGTACAAAATCAGCAGGACTATCCATTGCAAAAATGTTGCAATCTAACCTAGAAAGTCAATATCGTCCTGTGGGTTTTATTGCAGATAAGTATGATGATATTCAGCATGACTTGTTGGGATTGACTGTCTATCCTCTGAATGAACAATTAATGGACACTCTAAAAAAACATCATATCCGACATATTATTGTATCGCCTTTAAAGATGAAGCAAATCAATCCGCTGGTGGATTTGAAACTATTCATTGATAATAATATAAGGATATTAACTACTCCTTATTTTACTGATTTCTCTGTAGAAGAAAATAATGACAATATCAATACTATAGTAGGTCGCATAGAATCCATTAAGGTGGAAGATTTGTTGGAACGTCCTGTGATTGAGATGGATACAGAAAATGTGGGGACAATCTTGGAGGGGCAAACAGTGATGGTTACTGGTGCTGCTGGCAGCATTGGTAGCGAAATTGTACGTCAAGTGGCTGCATTCAAACCACAAACGATCGTGCTCTTTGAAATGGCAGAGTCGCCTCTGCATGATTTGACTGTTGATTTGCGCAAAGAGTTTCCTAATCAGCAATTTGTACCAGTAATTGCGGATGTGAGAAATGTGGATATGGTAGAGGAGGTTTTCGAGGAGTATCATCCTCATGTAGTGTTCCATGCAGCAGCATATAAGCATGTGCCATTGATGGAGGATTTCCCTGCACAAGCGATACTCGCTAACGTGCAAGGCTCTAAGAATGTAGCAGATATGGCGATTAAATTCAATGCCAAACGTTTCGTGATGGTGTCAACTGACAAAGCCGTTAATCCTACAAATGTGATGGGTGCTTCAAAGCGTATTGCGGAGATATATGTACAATCATTATTCCTAAAAGCAGCAAAAGAAAATGCGAATTGTACTAAATTCATCACAACTCGCTTTGGCAATGTTTTGGGTAGTAATGGATCGGTAGTACCTTATTTCAAGAAACAAATTGCTGCTGGTGGACCTGTTACAGTTACTCATCCTGATATTATTCGCTATTTCATGACTATCCCCGAGGCAAGTTGCTTGGTATTGGAAGCTGCAACGTTGGGTAGCGGAGGTGAAATATTCTGCTTCGATATGGGGCAACCAGTTAAGATCGCGGATTTGGCAAAGAATATGATTCGTTTAGCAGGTTTTGAACCTGGTAAGGACATCGAAATCACTTATACGGGATTGCGTCCTGGTGAAAAGTTGTATGAAGAATTGTTGAATCAAAAAGAAACAACGATTCCAACAAAGCATAAGAAAATTCTTGTTGCGAAAGTACGAGAGTATGATTATCAGGAAGTTGCAGAGCAAATAGAAGCGTTGATTCAATTAGCCAAAACTGGTAAAGTATTCCCAACGGTGAAGTTAATGAAGCAAATTGTACCAGAATTCAAGAGTAAGAATTCAGTATATGAAGAGTTAGATGCATAAAAATAAAATTATATGGCGTTTTTTGGATTATTTGGAAAAGAAAAGAAAGAAACCTTAGATAAGGGGTTGGAGAAAACAAAGGTATCTGTTCTCAGCAAGATTAGTCATGCTATTGCGGGAAAATCTACTGTGGACGATGATGTGTTGGATAATTTGGAAGAAGCTCTGATTACGTCTGACGTAGGAGTTGAAACCACGTTGCGTATTATCGAACGTATTCAGGAACGTGTGAAGCGCGATAAGTATCTTGGTACTGCTGAACTCAATGCCATTTTGCTGGACGAAGTGGCATCTTTGTTAGCAGAAAACAATAGTACACAGGTAATAGATTTTACTGAGCCATTGCCATGCAAACCATATGTAATTATGGTGGTAGGTGTGAATGGTGTTGGCAAAACCACTACCATTGGTAAATTGGCTTACCAATACAAACAGGCAGGAAAGAAAGTGTATCTAGGCGCTGCAGACACCTTCCGTGCGGCAGCTGTGGAGCAACTTTGTATCTGGGGAGAGAGAGTAGGGGTACCTGTGGTGAAACAACAGCAAGGTTCTGACCCTGCCAGCGTAGCATTTGATACCATCTCGAGTGCTAAAGCAAATGATGCTGATGTGGTATTGATTGACACTGCAGGGCGTTTGCATAATAAGATTAACCTGATGAACGAATTGACCAAGATTAAGAATGTAATGCAAAAAGTAGTACCTGATGCTCCACATGATGTGATGCTTGTGTTGGATGGCAGTACGGGGCAAAATGCTTTTGAGCAGGCCAAACAATTTACCAAGGCTACACAAGTCAGTTCATTGGCTATCACTAAGTTAGATGGAACGGCTAAGGGTGGAGTAGTGATTGGTATTAGTGATCAATTCAAGATACCCGTTCGTTATATAGGTTTGGGAGAACAGATGAATGACCTGCAAGTATTCAATCGCGAAGAGTTTGTGAAATCTCTGCTGGGAGTGAAAAACGACTAATATAACATAAAAAGAGGATTGCATTGCAATCCTCTTTTTATGTTATGAAGTTACAAGATTATTGTACTCCTGCCAATATACCTTCTATTTCAGCTTCGTTAAGATTACGCCCTACGATTACGCCCTCTTTGTTAATGAGTATAGTCGTTGGGATAGCTGATATGCCGTATAAGTCGCATGGGTTGTATGGTTCTGTGCGTTGATCGCGGATATGCAACCATGGCAACTCATCTTCCTCAATGGCTTTGAGCCATTCTGCCTCATCGCGGTCGCAACTCACGCCCAAAATCTCCAACTTACCAGATGGGTGATAGGACTCATACAACTCCTTTAATACAGGCATCAATCGGCGGCATGGACCACACCACGAAGCCCAAAAGTCCACCAATACATAGTCGGTTTTTCCTACCAACTCGCTCAGTGCCAATGCAGTACCATCTGCCTTCAGCGAAGTGATTTCTATGTAAGGATTACCTGCAGAAGTCTTCAACTCGATTAGATATTCTTGATGGATAGGCTGCAAGGTTGGCATTTCCAAACGCTCTGCTGGAATCGCTGCAAACAACTCTGCCTTCTGCTCTGGGCTGAGCATGTAGAAATGTGCCAATACGATAGAGTCAGAGGTTACATCCTGTATGTTTTCCATTAGCAGGGCATAGCCTTGAGCAACAAAATCTTCTATAATCGAATCTTTTATCGCACGATCTTCCACCGTATTTAATTGTGTGCCTACGTTGTCATACAACTCAATATATTGTTCATATGCCGTTTTCTTTGGCGTACAAGCTACCAAGCAGCCCAATGCTAATAGCGCAACATAAATCTTTTTCATATCCTTGCCTTTAAACTTTAAACTCTAAACAGTAGCGAAGCGTTCACTAAACACTACTCTGCATTTGCCAATGGACTAGCTTGTGTATACACGCGTGCGGCCAATTCTTGGTCAATTTGGTACAAACCATAACCATTGTCGCCAATCAATCGAAGTTTGTGTACCAAGTCGGTAGCATTCTCTTCCTCCTCCACTTGCTCGTCCACAAACCAATTGAGGCGACTTTGCAATGCGAAATCTTTCTCCTCCACAGCAAGTGCCATCAGGTTATTGATGAGTGCTGTCACTTTACCTTCGTGCTCAAGGGTGTTCTCAAATGCGGCCAAAGGACTTGCCCACTCGGTAGGAACTTCAGCGATAGGAGCGAGCAATACGCGTCCGCCACGACTTTGCAGGTAATTCAGCAAAATCATCGCATGGTCTTGCTCCTCTTTGAATTGGATAGCAAACCAGTTTGCAATACCTGGGAAACCTGCATCTTGGCAGTATGCTGACATACTCAAATATAAATACGCCGACCACATCTCGGCATTGATTTGGGCGTTAATAGCCTCTTCTAAGCGTTTTGCAATCATAATTCGTGTGTTTTAATATTATTTAGTGTTGTGTTTTGCATTTTTATGTACAAAAATTGTGCCACTAATCGTCTTTAATGTAGATAAATAGTATTTTCTTACCTATCTTTTTGTATATACAGCAAATGTATATGGATAAGGATTCTTCTCATCCGCGTCGTGGCGCTCTTCGCTCACGCATTGCCAGATGGCAGGATCTATCTCAGGGAAAAAGGTGTCTGCATCTTCCCACGAGTGGTGAATATGGGTGATATAGAGTTTGTCCACAAGTGGCAAGAATTGGCGATAGACCATACCTCCTCCAATGATAAATGCCTGTTCATCAGCAGCTACTGCTGCTTGTGCCTCTGGGATAGAGTGTACCACCTCGGTATTCTCGAATGTGAAGTCTTCGCGGTCAGAAAGCACGATGTTGCGGCGATTAGGCAGCGGGTGCTTGGGCAGTGAGAAGAATGTGCGCTCGCCCATAATAACGGTGCAACCTTGTGTTTTCTCTTTGAAGTATTTTAAGTCACTAGGCAAATGGCAAAGCAAGTCGCCTGCCTTGCCGATAGCATTGTTTTCTGCTATTGCTACGATTAGATTCAGCATATTCTCAATTTAATTCAAAATTCTTAATTCTTAATTATTTATACGGCCACGACACCTGGGATATGTGGATGTGGATCGTAGTCAACCAGTTGAAAGTCCTCAAACTTAAAGTCAAACAAGTCCTTCACCTCTGGATTGATAATCATCTTGGGCAGTGCGCGTGTATCGCGACTGAGCTGCAACTTCACTTGCTCGATATGATTGAGATAGATATGCGCATCGCCAAACGTGTGCACGAAGTCGCCCACCTTCAAGCCAGTCACTTGTGCCATCATCATCAGAAGCAGGGCATAGGACGCGATATTAAATGGCACGCCTAAAAATATATCCGCCGAGCGTTGGTATAGTTGCAATGACAGGCGACCATCTGCCACATAGAATTGGAACAACGTGTGGCATGGTGGCAGAGCCATGTTGTTGACTTCGGCCACGTTCCATGCACTTACGATATGACGGCGTGAGTCAGGATTCTTCTTTATTTGCTCCACCAATTGAGCAATCTGGTCAATATGACCACCTTGATAATCAGGCCATGAGCGCCATTGATGACCATACACCGGGCCAAGCTCACCATGCTCGTCTGCCCATTCGTTCCATATGCGCACTCCATGGTCTTGAAGATATTTTACGTTGGTATCCCCCTTGAGAAACCATAGGAGCTCATAGATAATAGACTTGAGGTGGAGTTTCTTGGTTGTCAAGAGAGGAAATCCCTCCTCAAGATTAAAACGCATTTGATGACCGAAGACCGAGATAGTGCCCGTGCCTGTGCGGTCGTGTTTCTCAGTTCCTTCGTTGAGAACGCGTTGGCAGAGATCAAGATATTGTTTCATAATTTACGATTAATACAGATTATACGTGGTTTTCAATACGCGGAACTCGGTACGACGGTTCAGCGAATTGCAAATCTCCTGTTGATCAGCGGGTAGGGTAGTGATATATGCTTCGTCCAGTACTTGTCCCTTCGGCAGGAATGTATGTTGCTTTCTCAGTGCATCATCCACCAATGGGACTGCTGTACTAAGGGTCTTACAGGCATTGAGTTCCCTAGTGTCCATGCTGCAAGAGAGAAAAGAAAAGGAAAAAATGCTTTCGCATTTTATTGATTATATAAAACCCGCTTTTTGTAAATTACAGCAATAGCAATAATTACGGGGTTTTAATATAATTCAAAGTCGACTGCGGCGACTTTGTACTTTTTCTCTTCACTCTTCACTTTTATCTCTTCTCTAAATTCTGATTTGTCCCCGACAAATCAGAATTTATAATAAATCACGAATGACCAATAACGAACATCAAAACATCTGCTATTGACCATTCATCATTCATCATAAAGCAGGCTGTGCCTGCACCATGTCGCGTGCAAAGTATGATACACATCTCAT
>CALCGX010000016.1 GCA_937901225.1 uncultured Bacteroidales bacterium
CGAAAGCGACACTTACCTCGTAGGTAAAGGCGAAGTAGAGCGTGGTCTTGCTAAAGGCGACTTCTACCGCCGCGAAGACGGCTCAGTATGGGCAGACTTGGCGCAAAACGGACTAGACGAGAAGCTCCTCTTGCGTGCAGACGGCACATCTGTGTATATGACCCAAGATATTGGTACTGCGAAGCTTCGTTTCCAAGACTACCCTATCAACAAGATGGTATATGTAGTTGGTAATGAGCAAGAATACCACTTCAAGGTGCTCAGTATCCTGCTCGATCGTCTGGGCTTCCCATTCGGCAAGGAGTTGGTGCACTTTAGCTATGGTATGGTGGAGCTTCCAAACGGCAAGATGAAGAGCCGCGAAGGTACGGTAGTAGATGCCGACGACTTGATGGCACAGATGATTGCCGATGCGAAAGAGATTTCTAAAGATAAGGTCAATACCCTACCCGACATCACCGAAGAGGAAGCTAACGAGATCGCTCGCATGGTAGGTCTAGGTGCGCTGAAGTACTTTATCCTGAAGGTAGATCCACGCAAGAACATGCTATTCAATCCAGAAGAGAGTATCGACTTCAACGGCAACACTGGACCTTTTATACAATACACGTACGCGCGTATACAGAGTGTGCTCCGCAAAGCGCAGGGAGTTCAGGAGTTTAGGAGTTTAGGAGTTCAGGAGTTGTCAGAGAAAGAGCTGTCGCTCATCCAACGCCTAGTGGATTATCCTGCAGCAGTACGTCAAGCAGGCGATGAGTTCTCACCAGCTGTGATTGCAAACTATGCGTATGCATTGGCTTGTGACTTCAACAGTTTCTACCACGATCATAGTATCTTGAACGAGGCAGATGCTGAGAAACGTGCATTGCGCCTTTTGCTTTCACAAACCGTGGCTAAGGTAATCAAGAGCGCGATGGCATTGCTCGGCATTGAGGTACCTAATCGCATGTAATCGAACATATTCACTCCGCTTTTCCTGCCCTATCCCTTCGGCAAAGGTATAGCAAGGGTATGGAAAAGATGGTGAAAATAAAGACACTAAAAAAACGGCATGTCAATCGACATACCGTTTTTTGTTTTATCCAGAAAGATTACTCTGCTGTTTCCTCTTTCTTAGCAGCTTTCTTGGTGGTCTTCTTTGCTGGTTTCTCTTCAGCAGCCATAGAAGCCTTCAAGTCAGCCAATACGCTCAAGTCACCGAGAGTAGTTTTCTCTACCTTTGGCAACTCTGGTTGTGCCTCTTTCTTAGGAGCAGCCTTAGCCTCTTTTACAGGAGCCTCTTTGCGCTCTTCCCAAGTGCGGAGGTGAGAAAGAAGGATACGCTTAGCATCGCGGTTGAACTCAATCACCTTGAAGTTCATAGTCTTCACCCTCATCTAAGTATTCGCCATTATAATATACAGAATTAAGTGAAAATGTAATTTCTTTTCCTGTTTTTGGAGGTGACGAGTGGTGCAATAACCCTCAACACCATCCTCAAGTACTACCACAGCACCCTTGTCAGCAACCTCAGCTACCTTACCCTCTACCACGGTGTCAACGCCGTATTTAACAGCGAGCTCTTCCCATGGGTTCTCCTCGAGTTGTTTGTGACCGAGTGAGAGACGACGGTTCTCTTTGTCAATTTCGAGTACAGCAACCTCGATCTCAGCACCGATTTGAGTGAACTCGTTAGGGTGTTTGAT
>CALCGX010000017.1 GCA_937901225.1 uncultured Bacteroidales bacterium
ATCGGCTGCTTTACAAGACCAACTGCCATGAGGAATTCGTTAACTGCACCGCCGTTTACGGAGAGGAAGTCCATCATCAGAGTTGCGGTAACAACCCAGGAGATGAAGTGCGGCAGATAGCTAACGGTCTGAACCGTCTTCTTCAGCGGTTCAAAGGTCAGCTCGTTCAGCATAACTGCGAACAGAACCGGCATCGGGAAACAAATGAACATCTTTGCGAAGCTCATGATCAGGGTGTTTTTCATAACCTTCCAGAAGTCATCAGCTGTGAGCAGCTCTACGAAGTACTTAAAGCCGACCCATTCACTGGTGCCCGGGAAATCACCGAGCTGGTAATATGGCTGGTCTGTTGGATCGTAGCACGTCTGTGTCATCACAGCATGCCGTTTGCGCCTTTCGGCTACACAGGACTAGCACTGGTGCTACTTTTCTGCGGCACCATGCTCTATGGCTATTGGTTCGGACGGAAACAGTTGCGTGTAACTGAAACCACCTACACTTCGCCCCAAGTACCTGCTGCTTTTAATAATTACAAGATAGTACATATCAGCGACTTACACCTATCCTCTTTTGCTGATTCACATGCTTTCTTACAGCGCATAATCGACACTATCAACGCCCAACAACCCGATCTTATTTGCTTTACAGGTGACTTTGTCGGCTTTGGCGTAGAAGAAGCGTTGCCTTTCACGGACATACTCCGCCAACTGCATGCCAAAGACGGTATCATGAGCGTGCTCGGCAACCACGATTTTGCACTATACCACCACGGCCTTACGGACGCCGAGAAGGAAGAAAAAGTTAATCAACTAACCACCTACCAACGCGACACATTAGGTTGGCAACTGCTTCGTAATCAGTCCTATATCATTCCGCGCGACAGCGCTTATCTGCAAATAATCGGCGTGGATAACACCTCTTGTCAAGGCCAAGGATTCCAAACCATCTCCCGCGGAGATTTGCCAGCGGCAATGACTTTGCCTAATAGCCTTATCGCCTCATCGCCTATCAAAATCCTCCTCTCCCACGACCCATCGCATTGGCGAGGAGAAGTTATTCCCAAAACCGATATCCCGCTAACACTCAGCGGACATACCCACGCAGGGCAAGTACGCCTCTTCGGCTATCCTCTCTCCTCGCTTATGTTCACCGAGTCCGAAGGATGGTATCAGATGGATAACCAATCTCTCCATATCAATACAGGACTAGGTTGCACCCTACCCGTGCGTATCGGTGTGCCACCAGAAATAACCGTAATCACTTTGCAAAAAATCCAATTGTAACCACCATGACCATCCGTCCTACCACATACGCCGACATAGATGCCCTAATGGCTATCTTCGCCTATGCCCGCAAGCAAATGGCTGCTGATGGCAACCCTACGCAATGGGGCGATGGCTATCCCTCGCGCGAGCAACTCATGAGCGACATCCAACGCGGCGTGAGTTATATCGTAGAACACAATGGTCACCCATGCGCCACCTTCGTTTTTATCATCGGCGACGACCCTACCTATCACTATATTGAAGATGGTCAATGGCTGGATGACACCCAGCTCTACGGCACGATCCATCGCATTGCCTCTAATGAAGAGCAACGAGGCATCTTCCAATTCGTACTCCATTGGTGCTCAGCACAATGCACCAACCTCCGCATCGACACTCATAGCGACAACAAACGCATGCTTCACCTCATCGAGCAAGCCCATTTCACCCGCTGTGGTATCATTTACACCCGCGACCAATCCCCAAGAATTGCATACCAAAGGCTATAAGGCGAGCATATCAGCCTTGCTGTTTTCCACGCCTTTAACCTTTAAACTATAAACTTACAAAACATATGTTATACGACTTCAGTTATCAAAATCCTACGCGGATTCATTTTGGCAAGAATGCTATCAACAAACTCGCTAACGAGCTCAAAGCCTACGGAGAGAACATCCTGCTTGTCTATGGCAAAGCAGCCATCAAGAAGATCGGCCTCTATGACCAAGTCATCAACATCCTGCAAGCCGAAGGCAAGAAGGTGGTAGAGTTAGCGGGTATCAATGCGAACCCACGTTATAGCCAACTCCTCGAAGGCGCTCGCCTTGTACGTGAGCACAATATCGACCTTATCTTGGCTGTTGGCGGCGGTTCTGTCATCGACTGCGCCAAAGGTATTGCTTGCGCAGCATACGCCGAAGGTGATGTGTGGCAACGCTACTATGTAAACCAAGAGCGCGTGAACAACCCTGTAGTGCCTGTAGCCAGTATCCTCACCATGGCGGGTACAGGCAGCGAGATGAACGGCGGCTCGGTCATCACCAACGAGGGGACCAAAGAGAAGATCGGTCGCGTATATCCATTGGAGATTGCCAGCCCAAAATTCTCTATCCTCAACCCTGAATACACCTACTCCGTACCTAAGTATCAGATGATTAGCGGTATCTTCGATGTCTTCTCCCACCTCATGGAGCAATACTTCTCGGGCGATGACGACTGCACGAGCGATTACCTCCTGGAAGGCCTTATGCTCTCGCTCATTTCTGCTTCGCGCAAAGCCATCGTCAATCAAGAGGACTACGAGGCACGCAGCAATATCATGTGGTGCGCTACCATGGGACTCAACAAGATGCTTGGTCTGAGTAAAACCCAAGACTGGGAAGTGCATATGATTGAGCACCAATTGGGCGCTTATACCGACTGCGCACACGGCATTGGTCTCGCCATCATCTCACCTGCGTACTACCGCTATATCTACCGCGACGGCTTGCATAAGTTCGTGCGCTATGCCAAAGTGGTTTGGGGCGTAGAGGACCACGGTCAAGGCGACGAGGCAATTGCCTTGGAAGGTATCAACCGTCTAGAAGCATTCATCGCCGAGCTGGGTATCCCTGCTACCTTGCGCGAAGTAGGTGCCACAGAAGAGATGCTCCCCCTCATTGCCCACTCCACCATCCCTGGTGGCGGCTACAAGCAGCTCAATGCAGAAGACATTCTGGCTATTCTCAAAGCCTGCTATTAATCTGCCCGCGACATATCAAAAACAACAATGCACAAGCCAAAAAGCTTGTGCATTGTTTCTATAAACCCTAAATTGTAGATTAGAAATATAACTATACATTTATCTGTTGCTCAAGGGCGCGCCAAAGCGCATCTTCTGGTACTGGAGCTGTGATAGAAATGGGCTGTTTGCTCACAGGATGGACAAACTCTATCTTGCGAGCGTGTAATGAGATACCACCATCAGGATTACTGCGTTTGGCGCCATACTTTAAATCACCTTTGATTGGTAATCCTAGCGCCGCCAATTGACAACGAATCTGATGATGACGCCCCGTCTCTAGATTGATTTCCAGCAATGTATATCGCTCACTCTGCGCAATGGCTCTATAACTCAGCACGGCACGCTTGGCATCCTTCGTACCTGGTTTCACCACAAAGGACTTGTTCTGCTTCTCATTGCGCCAAAGGTAATGTTCAAGGCGATGAGGCGATGAGGCAATGAGGCTATTAGGCGCGGTCTGCACTATCGCCCAATACGTTTTGCGTATCAGCTCATGCGATTGAAACATGGCATTAAGGCGCGTTAATGCTTTGCTAGTCCGCGCAAAGAGCACCACGCCCGTAGTGGGACGATCAAGGCGGTGGGTCACCCCTAGGAACACCTCACCAGGTTTCTGGTATTTCTCCTTGATATACGCCTTCACTATCTCAGAGAGCGGTGTATCTCCCGTCTTATCGCCCTGCACAATCTCGTGACAGGTCTTGCTGACTGCAATTATATGATTATCTTCGTATAATACTTGCATGTGAGTGTTTAGTGATTAGTGTTTAGTGAACGCTTCGCTACTGTTTAGTGTTTAGTGAACGTTAGTGAGAATAGCTTCCACCTCACGCAAGGGTATCATTACAAAATCTCTCTCCTGCATGCGTGGATGTGGCAACGTAAGCCTCTCACCTGATCGCCTAATCGCCTCATTCGCCTCATCGCCTCTCGCCTTCAGCAGGTCAATATCTATCACCCGATCGTGATATACGCCATTGACTGATTTCTCTGTCCGTCCCATCTCACGCTCAATCTGTTGGGTAATGAGCAGCACTTCCTCTGGCGAATGAATGGTTTGACACACCGCAACGATATTCGCAAACTCATTCTCCGACACAAATCCTTGTGGAGCACTCCTGTACACAGACGAACAAGCGATACACTCCCCCACTCGTTCGTGCAGCAGTTCGACGGATTTGCGGAGATTCTCCTCGCGATTACCAAGATTAGTTCCTATACCCAAATATATAATCATCCTCTAATCATGGCACTGCCACAAACTCATAGTCCACCTTCTCGCCCATGCTCACTAACATATAGTATGGCTCTTTATCTTCATCCTTCATCGAATCCACCACGATGCTAGTCATGCTTTTCACCTGAGTAATCTCACGGCAATGGTCATGTCCTGTCCATAGCATATCTACGCCATGTTCGGTAAGGATATTCAAGAGGGCATAAGTCTCCTCTTGGGTAAAGTTGGAGGAATGTCCTTGCGAATTATCACGTTTGAAGAAGTTGGTATGGGTGCATGCCACTATGTGGCGAAATTCTTGTTTCTCAGCCCATGCTAAAGTCTCGCTCAGCCATGCTAGTTGCTTCCTACCCACAGTGCCATCCGCGGAGTCAAACACCACAAACAAATCCTTCTTGCCCGCAGGTGTCTCCACTACAAAATAATAGCTACTTGTCTTGAAGGTTTGGATAAACTGCTCCCATTGTTTGAAATAAATATCATGATTGCCACAAACGGCCATCAACGTATCTTGCTTAGCTAGTTCTGCAGACAATGCTTGTGGTGCTAATGCCTCCTCTATATATCCAAAATCGGTTGTAGCATCGATAATATCGCCCAAATGCACTGCCAAAGGACACAATTTGTCTCCACGATAGGCATTGATAAAATACTCCCAACGCTTGCGGGTCTGGTGGATATGGGTATCGGTACATACGTACACATGATAGTTGTCCGATGGGGCTTGAATCGTAGCATATCCTGTTTGCTTGTTATACTCCATCGACTGCTCAAAGCGTTTATCTATTGTAGGAGACGATCCTGCAAACATGCCTACCATATCCAATCTCGCATCTGGTCCACAAGCGGTAAAGATGGAACCAAGAACAAGGAACAAGGAACCAAGACCAATTTGTATATTCTTTTTCATAATTTCGTATATGTTTTAAACACTAAACAGTAGCGCCACAGGCGCGTTCACTAAACACTAAAATCGGTATTCCGCTCCCGCGCGCAGTTCTGCTCCATAGTAATGCGCATTGAGGTGGAACATACCTGCTAATTTCATTTTCCCTGATAAGCGAACACGCCAATGCTCGTTGACATCATACCAACCGCCTAAATAGAACATCGGTTGCCACATGCGTTCAATCTGGTAGTTGTCCATATTCGACACACACAAACTGATATTCCATGATTCGCTTTGCGGACGCACAAAGGCCTCCACGCGATATACGGCATCAAAAGGCTCTAATATCATCGCATCTTCGCTATGATTCGTATAGGGCAGAGGAGTAATGATACGATTGGACATACCCACTTGCACATTCACATATTGCATCATATAGCCCAAAGAGATGGCATGTACAAAGTCGTGGTAGTTATCTCGTTGAGCGAAGCGCATCATCAGTCGATCTTCCACATACAACTCGCCCACAGGCAACGCAAACTTGGGTCGCAACTGCACACCCATGGTGTAGAAATCCGCTGTACTAGTACGAACACTAGCTTGCATCTCAAAATGCGGATTGATAGGCATAAAGGCATCGATATCGAAGTTCGCCATCGAGCCATAAGTCAGATTGTGTCCATAACCTGCATGCAGCGACACGCTGTATGTAGTATCGCCTGGCTGCACTTGCGCCATCGCCATAGGAGATACGAGCAAAGAGCCAAGAGCAAGTATAAAAAAGAGTTTTTTCATTATGTTTGATTTGCTATATTTTAGGGTGCAAAATTACTGAAAAATTCGCACATACGCAAATATTTTGCTTTTTTTTCCATTTTCATCTTTCTACTTGTTTTGTTTCTTCTTATAAATTACGCACAATACACAGCACATGTTACGCTGATGTTGAGCAGATGTTCCGCCCCCAAAAATCGGACGATTTTTAAGATTCTGGCAATACACAACATCACTTTATCACATGAAATTATGTGTCGATGGTTGACACATACAAAAAAGTACCCCA
>CALCGX010000018.1 GCA_937901225.1 uncultured Bacteroidales bacterium
AACGCCATTTGCCCGCTTCTGCCACGACATTGAGAGGCATGAGCAGAAGGGTGGCGATGAGGGTGAGCCACAGACCGATATTGCTGGTGCGGAAGGCGTCGAGAAAAGATGAATAATCGTCGAAAATGATGAGACGATATGCCAAATAACCATACGCCGCAAGGATAAGCAGCGTATTGAAAATACGGAGGTATGGTCTGTTGGGTTTCATTTTCGGGTGCAAAGATACGAAAAATTTGTGTAAACACAAAATTTTTTTGCAATTGTTGGGATATTTGCGTTATTTTTAGTACTTTTGCAGGTGAAATGAGATGGATAAAATGGATATTGTCGTTGGTAGGGCTGTGTGTGGTATTGGCTATGCATGGTCAGAGTGTGGCAATAGAAGATGTATTAGAAGATATCTACAACCAACTTTCGGAAGATGACGAGATACTGCAGGAGGATGTACAGGAACAGTTGATGAATATAGCGGCGAATCCTATCGATTTGAATCATACAAACGCAGACGAATTGGCGGAGTTGATGTTCTTAAGCGATGAGCAGATTGATGCCATTTTGATGTACCAATATGAGCACGGTTTTAAGGAGATATATGAATTGCAACTGATTGATTGTCTAAAGGATTATGAGATACGGAATTTGTTGCCGTTTGTGAGGGTGGATAGTTTAGGAGTTCAGGAGTTTAGGAGTTCAGGAGGTGAGAAAATGTATTTTAGGGAGGTTTTTCACTATGCCAAGCATGAGATGACGCTGAGAATGGATGCACGGAATATTGAGGATTTTAAAGGTGATCCTATGTATGGGAAACTGAGGTATCGGTTTAATTATCAAAATCGTGTACAGGCGGGCGTGACAATCGGTCGTTCAACGGGAGTTCCATGGGAAGAAATTGATTATGGTGGATATATTCAACTGAAGGATATTGGACCTATGAAAACTATAGTGGCCGGCAATTATCAGGCGAGTTTTGGTTATGGATTGGTAGTCGGTAGTCCGTTCAAACGGGGAAAAAGTGCTTATATTCAGTCAACCGCTACGACGGATGAAGGGCTGAAGAAATATAGTTCGGTAGGAGATAGTTACAATTATTTTCATGGCGTGGGTGCTACGGCAAGAGTGAGCAGTTGGGCAGATGTGAGTGCGTTTTATTCGTTGCGCAAAGGCAAAGAGGAAGCGTGGAATCATGTGGTGGGTGTGAATGCTACAGGCCGATGGAATCGACTGAAAGTGGGAATAACGGCGGTGGAGACAATAGAGGCGACGAATTCGTCGCAGTTTAGAGAACGCTCGCAAGCGAGCTACAGTTTAGAGGTTAAAGACGATGAAAGTAAAAGGCGAGCGACGAGCGGAGTGATGGGTGTGAATGCGAGGTGGAATATGGGTAAAGTGGATATTTGGGGTGAAGTGGCAACAAGTCATGGAAATACATGGGGAGTGGGCGTGATAATGGGTGTGCGATATAGACCCATATCGGATGTGAATTTGTTGGCGATATACAGGTATTATTCGCCTGAATTTGATAATGTGTATGCCAATTCGTTGTGCTCATGGTCAAGGATGAAGGATGAGCATGGCGGATATTTGGGATTGGAGTATAATCGATTGAGAAACTGGCAGTTATCGGCATTCGGAGATGTGTGGAAAACAGGCTTCGAGACCATGGCACAAGCCGATTTTGTACCACAAAAAGACTACCGTATGCATACGCGTTTTCGAGTAAAGCGCAAAGACGAAAAAGACACTTATTCGCTCAGATGGAACATGGTGTATGAGTTTGGTCCCTGGAAGATGAAGACGCAAGCGGATGGCAATATGGTGCAGACAAAAGGCGCATGGACATATGGTTGGTCGGTGTTGCAAGACGTGGAATATCGGTTTTCGGAAGTGCCAATCGTGTTGCAATTGCGGGCACAAGCGTTTGATGCGAGAGAGTGGAATAATAGGGTGTATATTTACGAAAATGATGTGCTGTATGCGTATGCTATACCGTTTGTATATGGCTTGGGTGGGCGATTTTGGTTGAATGCGCGGTATAAGATTAACGATATGTTTTCGGTATATCTGCGTGTGAGCGAGACGATATACCATAACGCATGGGCGATGGAGCACGATAAAAAAAGTACGCGCACGGATGTGCACGCACTTTTACGCGTGAAACTTTAAGTTTAAAACTCTATAACAAATCCCGCGTGGACATTGATACCTGCTTGGGCGTAATACCAACAGCAACGGCTATCGTCCATGAATCGGCTTGCCTCGGCACCACCATTGTTGGCATACTTGGCATTGAAGATATTGTTCACTTGGCACAAAAGGCGGATGTCAGGGCATTGGCTATTGGCTATTGGTAGCTGGTATTGGAGATTGAGATTCGTGGTAGAATACGCACGAAGCATTGCGTTCTCGTCCTCGGTATTATCGAGGTATTGTTTGCCTACCACATTTGTCTGTACGGTGGCAGTAAATCCAGCTATATCAAAGGTGAAGAGCGACATGGCTGTAATCGAAGGCGAGAAGGCAATGGTGGTAGTACCTACCACAGAATCCTGCCCTACCCAATTCCAGTTGTCTTGATCGTCATAAAGGTCGATGTATTGATGGTAGTTGAGAATCTTGTTGCGCGATGCCACCACATTCATATCCCAACGCAGCCAATCTGTGATCTTTACGCCTGCTGTGATCTCTGCTCCCATGCGGTAGGAATCCTTGACATTCTTTGTCTTGTAGGCACCCACATCGTTGTACTCGCCAGTAAGCACAAGCTGGTTGTCGTAGTCCATAAAATAGAGATTTGCTCCGACTGCAAAACGTGGATGGGAATAGGTGTATCCTAGTTCGTAGTCATACAATCTCTCTGCATGTGGCAATCCAGCATAAGTGTTTGTAGATGAATCAAATACCACATTCTCTTTGTAGTTATTTCGACTAGGTTCTCGATTAGCGATGGCGAAGGAAGCAGAGAGCAAGTGTCCACGATTTTGATAGGTCAATCCCGCTTTAGGATTGAAGAAATGAAAGTCCACTTTGAGTGGCCATTCGGTCATATCTTCATCGTTCATACCATTACGCTCGTAACGCACATAGCGGTATTGCAGGTCGGCATAGAGTGAAAGTTTCTCCTGTGCGCGGTTGATAATACGCCAATTGGCTTTGGCATAGATGTTGGCATCCGTCTTGTGGGCATCGTTGCGGTAGTACTCATGATTGATTGGCAAAACGAGTGTATCTTCGAGGTAATTGAGCGTACCAAAGTGGTCACCTAGATAGTGGTTGGCAGCACCACCAAATTGTAAATCAATTGCTTCGGATACATATTTTGCAGAAAGCACGCCGCCAAAGAAATGATTGTTGAGGTGCTTGCGATACATACCATAGGCTTTGTGCGAGTAGGGTAATCCCCAGTAGGATAGTTTCTTGCGCTTGTATTGCTCATAGTAACCTGCGCCGTGGGTATAATGGGCGGTAGCTGACAACGACCAACGCGGTGTAAAGCGATGATTGATAGACAACTGCGCATGTTGCTGTGCATAGTTGTCTGTTTGGTTTGGGTAATAGGCTGTGGAATCTGAACCGTCTGCTGCGATGGTAGTGTATTCGCCAGCTGGGTTATAGCGACGATCCGCTCCGTCAATACCATAAGCTGTGTTGTAATCCACACCATCCCACCCCATACCTGTCTTTTCGCTACCGCCAAAGAATCGCGCAACAACCTGTGTACGATTGCCATACCAACCCAAATCACCATAGTAAGAATACAGGTCGGAGGCTGTGCGGTAGAGGAATCCGTCGGAATTGACCTTCGAGAATCGGGCATTGGCTTGCCAACGACTAGGCAGAGCGATATGCGCACTAACCATCTCGCGGAAAGTATTGTACATACCGCCGTTGAAGGAGATGGTAGCGGAGCTACGGTCGTGTGCGCTCTGCGCAGGTTGAGCACCTTCGGCGAGTTGAGTCGGCTTTGCCGAGGTGGACATGTTGATGCTGGCGCCGAAGGAGGCGCTACCGTTGGTGGAGGTACCCACACCGCGTTGGACATTAATGGAAGACATGCTACTGGCCATATCAGTCATATTCACCCAAAAGACAGTCTGACTCTCGCTATCGTTGAGTGGCACATCGTTGAGCGTCATGTTGATACGCGTATGGTCCGTGCCGCGAATACGGAAATAGGTATAACCTATTCCCAGTCCATCATCGCTGGTGGCAATCAGAGCAGGCGTAGAAGCGAGTAAGAACGGCAGATTTTGCCCCGTATTGCTCTGATTCAACTGCTCGTTGTTGAGCGTGGTGTGGTTGTTAGTGACTTGCGCTACAGGCGCGTTAACGACTACTTCGTCCAATTCGCGAACGAAGGTAAGGGTGTCGGTGTTGGCAAATGCGACACCACAAGCAGCTACGTAAGCCGCCAAAAAGATTGATTTTTTCATTTGTTCCCTCTACAGAATTACCTGTGCAGGTTCTATGGGTATGAATCTCAGCCTAAAAGTGAGGCACCCCAAATGTGTTAATAATTATGTTTACTATACTTCCCCCTGCGGAAAAGCGCTGCAAAGGTACAACAAAATCCGCTATCCCGCAAATTTATTTTGCAAAAAATCACTTCTACCCCGAAATTTAATACTGATAAAAAAAGAGAGTGTGTCCGAATCTTGACACACTCTCGGATATGAAGGTTTGATAGGT
This sequence comes from uncultured Bacteroidales bacterium, assembly GCA_937901225.1. Lineage (GTDB taxonomy): Bacteria > Bacteroidota > Bacteroidia > Bacteroidales > Paludibacteraceae > Colicola. Next base: position 4,690 of record CALCGX010000018.1, read on the forward strand.
GGAATTATTTCTTACCTCGTATTCGCCTCGAACGATTACTTTTCCCAACCGTCAAATACCTCTGGACCATAGACATTATCCTCGTTCTCGTCGTGGAGTGGCGCCCAAAGTTGTGCGAAGAATGGGTTCTTCTTTGCCACTTTATCCCATTGCCATGGACGAGCGTTTGGTTGGTCTTTATAAGGATAAGGCATGCATTCCTCACACCAGTGACCACCTAGCAATACCAATCGTGGAGTAGCGGTAAACTTGTGACCTTCAGCGCATTCCCACTCCAATGGAGTATCCCAATCACCTTGTACCATCTCGGTTGATAGGCATTTGCCACCACGGAAAGCTGCGGCTTTTTGCATATCCTCAATAGTAAACAAAGTCTTTGGCTTTTGCTCATCATAGCCGTGATCAAGCAGTACATATTCCTCGCTATTGTGTGAGAGGTCGGTGTGCTTCCAATCTGGAATAGCCTTGTATGCCTCCAATGTGCCGTAATATGCGCTGATGCGTTGGGTTTGGTTATTCTTGATCCACCATTGTGTACCATGCTCCTTCGACATCGCCATAGCGTACATAGCGAGTTTTACGCAGCGAGGGAACAACTTAGCAATCTTGGTCTTAGCCGCAAAGCGAATACCTGCAGGCACAGAAGAATCCTTTGCCATCTTTTTGAAATAATCCTTCACAGGCATGTTCTCACGGAAGTGGAGGTAGTTCTCTAGGCGGTCGCCATCAATATACCACATACCGTGGAAATTGCGAGTAGTGAACCAGTTGGCGTTGAAGATCTTCTCTGGGCGAGGGCAACCGATGGCATCCAGCAGCAGGCACTCAAACTCGTAGTTGCTGATGCGGTACTCTTTGCCAGAGCCGATATTGTAGTAGTTCTTCCAGAATTCCTCTGGTACCTCATCGCGGCATACGCGCTCAAGGAGTCGTCCGCTATCTTCTATGGTAGCCCACTCTAAGACACCGCGGATAGGCACATGGAACATGATAGGGTCGTAGTTCTTCAAGATAGCAGGATAGAGAATACCCGATTGGCGGAGTGCCACCCATTGCTTGATAGGAGAATTGGTAATAATGCGCTCTGCCTGCGCTTTGGTCAAACCATAGTGATCGTATGCCGATACGCAGATTGGGTCGCCTGCACGTCCCCAATGCAATGGCTCGCGGCGGTCACCCATCTGAGCCACACTACCGATATACACCACTTTAGGTTGTTTGTCTTCTGGTTGAGCGAGGACAGCATCGCGAATATAGGTGGCAGCGGAGATATTGGTGCGAAGAGTTGCCTTAGGACGATAGTCTGCTTGTGGTGATACCATACCACCTACGTGGAGTACGATATCGGCGCCTGTGACACCACGAAGGATATCATCGTAGTTGGTAAGGTCGCCCCATATGATTTCTACTTTGTCAGCAAGAGGAGCAAGTTTCTCTTTGTTTTTAGCACTTGGACGAGCCAAGATACGCAAGTTGTATTTCTCAGGATAACGCAGGATCTCTGTCATACCTGCGTAGCCCATGGTGCCAGTAGCACCAGTAAGGAAGATAGTTTTTTTCATTGTTCTTTTCGGATTTGTAGTGTCTTTACACACCTTTGCGACTGCAAAGGTAGTGTTTTTTTATGAGATATGCAAAATGAAGTGTATTTTTTAGAGAAAAACTTATCATATTTGCATTATGGCTTGGATTAGTTGCTTTTCAGTGAAATCAATAGCATTGTTGATGCACGTTTTGTGGGTATAGCCCCAAAGGCACAAAAACATGAAACTAACTGATATTCAAAAATAGTGTCTTTCAAGGCTATCAAATACCTCGCGCTGGCTATTGCCACAGCCATTGCTATAGCTATGGGATTACCTCGTGCAATGTAAACCGCACTATCACCCCCGAGAGCAAATCCCTCACTCGAGGCGATGCAGCAATCATTATCCAGATAAAGACCATCTAGTCATACAACGCCAAAAAGTATTAAAAAGCGAAAATACTTGCATATTTCAGCATTTTTTTGTACCTTTGCGCTGTATTTCTATCAAAATGATTTAATAAATAAGCATGAAACGCAAACAAGATACATCCTACCGCGTAGAAGAGGTATCCGAACTCCTACCTTTCCTCCTCATTAAGATGGGCGGTATGACTCGTACAAGCATCAAGCAGTTGTTAGGACAACGCCGCGTAACAGTCAATAATGTGATTCAAACGCGCCACGATACACCGCTACGCAAAGGAGACATCATCACCATCGAATCAGGACGGGGCAATGTGGAGCTCCGCCATCCGAAATTGCGAGTAGTATATGAAGATGATGCTTTGATTGTAGTGGAAAAGAAGAATGGTCTGCTTACCGTACCTGTCAAGGCAGATAGTAAAGAGACTACCGTATTCTCCATACTTAAAGAGTATGTGCGCAAACAATCCCATCGCAATACCGTGCATGTCGTTCATCGCCTAGACCGCGAGACGAGCGGTTTGCTAGTATTTGCCAAATCGCCTGAGTTGCAAGAGTATATGCGTACCTATTGGCGACAACTCGTCACCAAGCGTAGCTATGTGGCTTTAGTGGAAGGGAAGCTAGAGAAGAACGAGGGCAAGATCACTTCATGGCTCACCGAAGATAGTCGCACTGCATTGGTATCCTCTTCGCCTGTGGACAATGGAGGACAATTGGCGATTACCAACTATAAAGTGCTAAAAGAAAGCGCTTTGCAGACAGATGAAGCGGATTTGAAGACCGAGTATTCATTGGTAGAGCTCAATCTGGAAACTGGACGCACTAACCAAATACGCGTGCACATGGCCAGCATGGGACATCCAGTTGTTGGGGATCGCAAGTATGGAAATGGCAACGAATCCTCGCCCATCGATCGACTCTGCCTGCATGCCCAGGTGCTGGAGTTTATCCATCCTATGACGGAAAAGAAGGTGCGATTCGAAGCTCCTATGCCCAAAGAATTTACTCGGGTAGTTCACTAATACATCTTACTAACCATCGCCAAGTCAATGCTTGGCGATGATTGTTGATGAACATGAAAATTAGGTGATGACACATAGGATGTTTGGCACAGTATTTGTATATATCCCTATACAAAGGCAAATGACAAGCAAACTAAATAAGAGAATGTTGTCATCCACCTTGACCTAACTATCAAAATTTATTGTTTATGTTACCTACAATCAAAAGGCAAAACCAAAATTGGTTGCCCAGTATTTTCAACGATTTCTTTAACGACGAGTGGTTTCCTATGCGCGCAGCAGTTGCAGCTGCGCCTGCCATCAATGTGAAAGAATCAGACAAAGCCTTCGAAATCGAAATGGCTGTGCCTGGTATGACGAAAGAAGATTTTCGTGTACATGTCAACGACCGAGACCAATTGGTGGTTTTCGTAGAGAAAAAACACGAAAACAAAGAGGAGGATAAATCTTCCAAATTTCTTCGGCGTGAATTCAACTACACACGCTTTGAGCAGGCACTATTGTTGCCCGAAAACGTTGACCGCGAGGCGATTACTGCTAAAGTGTGTAGTGGAGTGCTTCACATTACCCTTCCTAAGTTGGAGAATATTCCAGCCAAAGAACCAACTCGCGTGATAGAGATTCAATAGCCATTGAGGGAATTCCCTCAAAAAAAAAGAGTATTTTCATAATGGATAAGGTGCCGACTGGCACCTTATCTTCTGTGGTGAATCATAGATGATTCCATGATTATGTGACCCCGGTGGGATTCAAACCCACGACCTTCAGAACCGGAATCTGACGCTCTATTCAGCTAAGCTACGGAGCCTCGCGTTTGGCGCGATGAAATATCAATTAGTCGCGACGACCTACAAGTATTAACACATAATACACCAACGTACCCAACGATGATAATGCAGCAACCACATAGGTATAGGCTGCACTGCGCAAAGCAGAAGCAGCCATTGGCGTGGTTTCTCTATCGGTAATACCCGATTGCTCAAGCCATGCCACAGCTCTCGTGCTAGCATTGATCTCTACAGGCAACGTGATGAAAGCAAATAGCGTGGTGAAACCATACAAGATTACTCCCGCCATAAGCAGTTGTGGGAAAATCTCTATCATCAAGATACCACCAAGCAATAGCCATGTTAGCCAGCGAGAAGCGAATGTGACAATAGGTACAAGCGCCGTACGCATGTTCAATGGAGCATACTCATAGGCATGTTGCAGCGCGTGTCCACACTCATGTGCCGCCACTGCGGCAGCCGCAACGCTATTCGAACTATAAACACCTTCGGAGAGATTTATAGTTTTGTTGCGAGGATCATAGTGGTCGGTCAAATGTCCTGGTGTGCAAGTCACCGTCACATCGGTTATACCATTATCACGCAACATCTTCTCTGCCACTTCTTTACCAGTAAGGTGCAAATAGACTTTGGAATATTTTTTGAAGCGGTAGTTGAGCAATCCGCTCACAGCCCAACTTAAGAGGGCTATAGTGATGAATAAAATGAAATACATAATCCGTTAAATTAAGGTTTTCGTTTTTGGCGTCTACATACTTTGCAATGTCCATGTATGTATAACGTAAAATATTCTGGAACGAAATTGGTAAACTTTTTGTCGGCCAACATGCGGTTGATGGTGGTATCCTTCACATCACTAATACGTCCACAACGCTGACAAATGACCTTGATGCTCGAACTTTGAGGATGGATGAGTTCGTATTGCCCTGCGCGTACTCCAAATTCCTTGTCTAGTCGGCGCAAGACACCTGCTTGCTCCAGCATATTCAGGTTGTTGTATATCGTAGCCCTACTGATATTGATTTCAACCAAAGCATTGCGCAATTCTTCGACAGAGAATGTTTGCAAATTGCAGACAGTTTGCAAGATTGTATATCGCTCGGTAGTATGATTCATATGGTGTGCATCCAAATATGCACACATCTTCTCATACGCTTTGCGAAAAATATCGTTCGTCTTATTGGGCATTAAATGGGTTTAATATACGCGCGGCGACGTTTGTGATATTTATGTGGGAATGCCTCCCAGTGGCTAAGGTTCTTGCTATTCGTTTCCATGATAGCAGTCGTTTCAACGCGCTTGATGCCATACTTGACGAAATATGGATGTTGATCCGCAATAATCACAGCATTCAAACCGCGGTCTTGATAATCAGGACGTACAGCAATGATAAGCAAGTCAAAGGCTTCGTATGTTTTGGAATTCAGAGCCTTTAGCACGTGATACCAGCCAAATGGGAATAATCTTCCTTTGCATTTTCTCAATGCATTGGATATATCTGGCATACCTACTCCCACTCCTACTACTTCATCATGCTCGTTGACAACGACTGTGACAAAATCAAAGTTGAGTAATGGGAAATACATGTCACAATAGTGACGTTTTTGACGATCTGTAAGCGCTTGGAAATTGTAGAGTTTTTGATAAGCAACATCTATAACATCCATATAAGAGGTACCATATTTTTTCACCAACTCTTTGACGCTCTTTACCTTATCTACACGTACATTACTACGTTGCTCCACGATTTTCGCCATACGACCAAAGCGCTCAGGCAACTCTTGTGGAGGATAAATTTGTATCTCAATCCAGTCGTTCTCTTTGGTCAAACCATATGCCTCCATATGCTTCACGTAGTACGGGTAGTTGTATAGTGATGCCATTGGCGCCAAATGCTCATATCCCTCAATGAGCAAACCTTGATGATCAAAATCCGTAAAACCAACAGGACCATTAATACCATCCATTCCCTTGGCCTTTCCCCATGCAGCTACTGCATCAAGCAATGCCTTGCTTACTTCCAAATCATCAATAAAATCAATCCATCCAAAACGCACATGCTTCACATTCCAATTTCGATTGGCTTCGTGATTGATAATTCCTGCGATTCGTCCTACAGCTTTTCCATCCCTGTAAGCCATATAGAGCACATGCTCACAAACTTCAAAAGCAGGATTCTTCTTGAGATTGAACGTATCCATCTCATCCAAAATCAAAGAAGGACAGAAATTGTCGCAGTCTTTATAAAATTCATTCCCAAATTGCACAAAGCGCAATAAATCACGTTTTGAGGTGATTTCTTTAATTTCTACAGCCATAATACTCAAAAAATATACAAATTTGGGCACAAAAGTACAAATAATTTCTAAAAACACCAAATATGTCGGGATTTTTTTGTAATTTTGCAGCCGATTTTGTAAAGAACGATATTTAATTCTTAAATAACGGTATGAAAAAACTGAATTCTGTAGCTGTTTATTGCGCAAGTTCGAATAAAATACGTCCCTCGTATGTAGAGGCAGCAGAGCGTTTAGGAGCCGAGTTTGCGAAACATGGAATTCGCTTGATATATGGTGATGGTGGCATCGGATTGATGGCTGCTACTGCACGTGGTGCTTTGGCCGAAGGCGGAGAGGTACTGGGAATCATTCCGCAATTTATGGTGGATCAAGGATGGAATAATCCGAATAGCACAGAGACTATCGTCACCCAAACCATGCACCAACGCAAAGCCAAAATATGTGAGTTGGCTGATGCCATGGTCGCTCTTCCAGGTGGTATCGGCACCTTTGAGGAACTTTTGGAATGCCTGACATGGAAGCAATTAGGACTGCATAATTCGCCAGTTGTGATATTGAATACCGAAGGCTACTACGATCGCCTGCTTGCTTGCATTGATTATATGATTGAAGAGCAGATGATGCGTCCAATTCACCGCGAAATGTTTACGGTAGTTTCCCAACCAGAAGAAGTATTGGATGCCATTTTATCAAGTCCAGAATGGGATCCTAGTACACGTCGCTTAGCGGCAATATAAGTAACTGTTGTTGAATAATTTAGTGCACATATCATCACCTATTTCAGAATCTTGGGTTTACTGGATTCTATTGCTCTTTTTTGTTTTGGTTGCGGTCAATCGTTCCGTTAGAGATAGTGTGGTGGTTGCGCTACGCAACTCGTTCAGTCATTCAGAGCGTGTATATGGAGGGCAATCGCAAAACATACTGGCGATTAGCACTGCATGGATCTTCCGTGTGGGAGTGTTGGCAATGGCAATTTATGTACTGTCATACACTTCCGAACAATTTACTTTTATGGCATACACCAAGATCTTGGGAGTTGTTGCACTCATTGAGGTTATACGTCATATCTTGCTGCTTGGAGTAGGATGGGTATTTCTCTCTAACAATCAATTGGCCAATGGCATAGGGCAGTTAGAGATTGTCCGCAATGTAGTATGTGTATTGTTATTGCCAGTGTTGCTACTATTAATCCGATTGAATTATCCTATGCTTCACTTTATTTTGCTTGGGATAATTGGCTTGGCATTTACGGTATTAGTAATAGCAAAATCCACGTTGTTATTCTATAAAAACATATTGTCAATTTTCTATATTCTCCTATATTTTATATATCTAGAAATCATTCCTGTCGCAGGAATGGTGCTTTGGACTAAACATATATTACAATGAAGCAAGTAAAAAAGATTTTAATTTCGCAACCTCGTCCACAAGTGGAGCGTAATCCATACTCGGGTATGGAAAATGATTATGGGGTACAGTGTGACTTTCATCAGCTGATTAAGGTTGAGGGGATAGGAGTGCGCGAATTTCGTGACCAACACATTTATTTGGAAGACTATACGGCGGTAATTGTAAACTCGCGTCTGGGTATTGACCATTATTTTAGGATGGCAGAAGAAATGCGCTTTTCTGTACCTGAATCAATGCACTATTATTGCATCTCAGAGGCTGTAGGTAATTATTTACAAAAGTACATCCAATACCGCAAGCGCAAAGTTTTTGCAGCTGAAAACAATCGTTTTGAGGATTTGCTGCCTGCTATGCATCGTCGGCCTCAGGAGAAATACCTCATGGTGATGTCAGATGTGCATAACGAGGAAACATTAAATATGTTTGCAGAGAACAACATCGTTGTCAAACCTGCCATCATGTATCGCACAGTAGCTACTGAATGGCCCAAGGATAAGTCGTTTGACTACGATATGATTGTGCTGTTCACGCCATCTGGTGTGGCTGCATTGCGCAAGAATTTCCCTGATTGGGAGCAAGGTGATACCGTGATTGCCGCTTTTGGCGCCAATACAGTTGCAGCGTTGGAAGAAGCAGGTCTTCGAGTGGACATCAAGGCACCATCGCCCAAATATCCTAGTATCACCACAGCAATTAAGGACTATTTAGAACAACAACACGGCTAATAATCCTAGGTATGAATGTGACCTTTCCAAAATCGGAAAAATTGTGTGGTGATATTGCTATCGATACGCTTTACAAAACAGGTAAAAAGTTCGTAGCATGGCCTATGCGTGTCACATATCTACCCATTACGGATGCGCCTACTCAAGTGTTGATTTGGGCACCAAAATCCTTGTTCAAGCACGCAGTTGATCGCAATCACATGCGCCGACTAATGCGTGAGGCATATCGTCTCAACAAGCATATTTTGTGTGCAGAGAATAAGTATTACCACTTGGCATTCAACTACATAGACAAGCAAACACAAGACTTTCACGTGATAGAAAAAGCCATGAATAAAGCCTTGCAGC
>CALCGX010000019.1 GCA_937901225.1 uncultured Bacteroidales bacterium
GAAATGCTGCAAAGCAGTTCAAGAGCACGTTCTCCCATTCCCTTTTCACAAGCCCCATCGATAAAGTCAATAATGTCCGGATAATTTCCTCTGCTGCCTACTAGGGCTTTTGCCATCTTTTCCTTATCCAGCATCTTTGCAGATGCATATGTCTCTGCCCTCATAGCATTGAAGAATCTTGCAACATATGCGTTTCTGAGCGAATCCTCATACTCCATACGACAGGTATTCTCAGCACGCTGCGCATCAGTAACATCAGGAAGCTGAGCATTCTCGACCGGAGGAACCACCTCAGTTTCAATATGCGCAATCTTATCACCCTCAGAATGTTCCAGTTTGAGAACAACATCATTATCCTTACCAAAGGTAACCTTTACAAAGCCGAACTTACCCTTGTCAGAGGCATACACCATCATATCTCCCAGACCTGCAGTAAGGCTTGTATAACCTTCGTTATCCGTGAACCTGTAGGCAATGCTGCAGAACTCCGAATAATTATATATCTGGAAATACACCTTTGCTCCTTCTACTGGATTTTCTTCATTATCCACTACTTTCACCTTGAGGTTGGCAGACTCCGGTGCATAGTTCTCAATAACGTTGATTTCTGTGAAATTAGGGGTACGTCTCACGACCTCTTCAGGACCGTTATAATCTCCAAATACATTGGTATGCATAAGAAGTCCGCGACTTGCAGGTGCATTGAACCAGCCAAGATTCAGCACCGGTTCAGGTTCGCAGGCACCCAGGAAGAACCACTCGCCGTCAACCCAGGCCTCAACCCAAGCGTGATTGCTGTCGGTATGGGCCCATCTCGGAGTATAGACCTGACGTGCAGGAATTCCAACAGACCTGAGTGCAGAAACAAGTAGAGTAGACTCCTCGCCACAGCGTCCATATGCTGTCTTGATTGTTGCAAGAGGAGAACTTGTGCGACGGTCTGATGGCATATATATAGCCTTCTCATGACACCAGTGATTTATTTCGAGAACGGCGTCATACATAGACATATGCTTTACGCGTGGAGCAAGTTCCTCAAGAAAGACATATCTCGCAGAATCGATGTTTTCATTGTTGACTCTGACCGGAAGTACGAAATGTCTCATTTCACGCTCAGGCACATTCTTTCCCCACGGCATCTGCTTCAAAGCCTTGCGGGTCATTCTATACTGGTCAAGATAGAACGATGCCGGCCTGTTGACGATGTCACCAAGAGGCATATAGGCATAAAGGAACTCAAGTGCTTCCCTTTCATCTGCACTCATACGGATCGCATCCAGATCAACCGAAGCTGCGTCAAGAACAGACTCACGCAAAGCGAAATCAGATGCAACCTTTTCTCTGAATGCTTCATCTGTTATGAAGTGACCGGCGCAGGAGTTCAACAGAAGAACAAGTCCTGCAATCAAACTGAGATTCCTCATCATAGTGTTTCAGTATTATTCAATATTTCAATCCTTATTATTGTCTTAGTTGTTGGCGTAACCTTATAACGGTCATCCAGACGCACACCCATCACTCCTGCGATATGCTGCGTCTCGGCAAGTCCTTCCGAACGTGTATCCACAATCATTACTGCAGATTCCTTCTCAAGAGTACCATATTTAAGGTCTGCAAAAAGATCGCTTACCTTCTTTTTTCCATTCATTCCAAACGGAATAAACCAGTCACCCTGGCGCCATCTGCGGCATACAAACGGGAAGAGGAGCTTATCAGCATCAGCGATAATGATCCCCTTAGGCTGCTTGAGAGGCATATCTGCACACCAGTCAAGAACATCCACCTTCCACCTCATTCCGTTGAAGTTATATACACCTGCACCCCTCACCGGCATGCAGAGATTGCCGGTCGAGCCGGCAATGACGGTTCTTCCGTCACCGTCGGACCTCTCCCTCTCGTCACTGCCGGCCTGACCGGCAGTCTCTCTTGGAAGGACGATGAGCTCAGAACGCTCAACCAACACCCTGTGAGTCGGAGAGTCAAAACGCTTTCCAGATACTGTCCTATCGGATTCAAGCAGAGATTCAATCGATGCAAGAGTCTGTGAATTGAAGCCGTATGGTTCGAGTATATAATATAATAGGTATCTCCACTGTCTGCGGTCCATCAGGGCAGAAAGGCTTATACGGACTACTTCCCCATCAATCCCAACAACATCAGGCATCTGTGCCTGGCACCATTCATCCACAATATCGCCAGCTTCAGAGAAATAGCCTATCTCACGGTTAAGGCTGCGGACAAATGAAGGATTAATCTTCTCGAAGATCGGAAAAGCCTCATTTCTGACACGGTTCCTCTTGTAGTCACACAAGGCATTAGTACTATCATCACGGTAAGGAACCTTGTTGGCAAAGACATGCCCCTCTATCTGCTTCCTACTGAACGACAGCAACGGCCTCAACAGAAATATCCTCTCCGTTGTATACGGAGCAGACAGATGACCGGAATTGGCATTTTGCCACCCCCGGCTAAGGGGTCGCAAGCGATCAGCAAAGAGCCCTGTGGGCTTTTGCAGCGCGCAGCCTGCGGCAGCAGGTTCATATAACAGGGGCCAATGGAGGTCATTGTCTGTCCGTATACCAAGGACAGAAACCTCCGCCATAGAATGCAACCCCTTCAGACCAGTGCCACGAAGAAGATTCAGGACAAGTGTCTCAGCATTGTCATTGGCGTTGTGAGCGACGACAACTGCCCTATATCCAAACTCGCCACACAGTCTTGCAAACCAACCGTAACGAAGCTCTCTGGCAGCCATCTCAATGCTTATACCGCCATCTGCAGCATATCCCTCTGTGTCAAAATCAATCCTATGGAACCTGACGCCATTAGAGTCAGCCCAGTTCCTGACGAGTACCTCATCCCCATCGCTCTCCTCACCACGAAGATGAAAATTGCAATGTGCCACCACACAATCATATCCTCCGCGTTGCAATACGTCCAACAACGCCACACTATCGGCGCCTCCGCTCACTCCCACCAACACACGACCGCCTTCTGTTAGCAAGCCATTATCACGTATATATTTTTTTACTCTCCGAAGCAATGGTGGTTAATGATTTACGAATTTACAATTTACCTAATGTACGATTTATTTTGCAAAGGTACGATAAAAATTGCACATATACAAACAAAAATATCAGAAAGTTGATTTTCAATGCAATTTTAAGCGTATATATGCATTTTTTTTCGTATCTTTGCAGTTTATTTCATAAATTTTGATTTGTTAATCATACCACATGAAGCCAAAGCATATTGCATATATCATCTGGACGGTAATTGCGCTATTGGGCGTGATTAGTTCGGTTGTACCCAATGGCGGTTGGCATATCGGCAAATGGAATCTGCGTTTCCCAACATTGGCGGATGTACTGGAATTACAGACAGTTGATAGTTTACAACTAACAATTGATACGCTATTGCTCGCTGAAGCCGATACTGCAATACTGATTACAGATACTATTCCTCAAACAATCAGCGCAAACGAAGAAAGCCACCCACAAGAAGTTATTGTGCGTGAGCAGAACACGCCATCCAAAGCGCCATCCTACAATACAACGTCACAAAGCACAGCAAAAAAAGTAGATACTCGCGCATACTTAGCAACATTTTATGCGGCCTTAGATAGCACAAGCAATATGCCTGTACGGGTAGTGCATTATGGCGATTCGCAGACAGAAGAAGATCGTATTACTAACGTCTTACGCGAGCATTGGCAAAAACAATATGGCGGTGGTGGTATAGGTTTGATACCACTGCACCAGACAATCCCCACACGCACTATTCGCCAACGCTTGTCAATCAATAATGTGGTACAGACCGCGCAAGGTGGTCCTAAACGCTACTTGGTATATGGTCCGCGCTCGATGCGTTTGAATAACGATGATTATGGCGTGATGGGACAGGTAGCAATAATGAATAGCACCTTGGTAGCTGGCAGCGAAGATATTGTGATAAATATTGAACCTATTGACCATAAACGCAAACCACACAACTATTTCAACCGTGTCCGTCTTCTCACTGATAGTATAAGTGGCTATATCATGGTACAAGATACTATTCTACACCCCGCTACACAATCCTACACCACAGTGCACTATACCCTTCCTGACAGCACCACTAAGTGCGAAATTCATTTGCAGGGTAAGGGCAAGGTATATGGTATAAGTCTGGAGACACCGACGGGTGTAATCGTAGATAATATCCCTATGCGTGGTTGCTCTGGCAACATTTTCAGCAAGATTGATAGTACCTCGTTGAGCAATTTCTACCGCGATACGAATACACGACTGATAATCTTGCAGTTTGGTGGTAATATGATTCCACAAACAGCAAATCCTTCTACGATTAGCGGATATGTGCGTAGCACGCTACGCCAACAAGTTCGCTACTTGCGTGCTTGCGCACCCGAGGCATCTATTTTGTTTATTGGTCCTAGCGATATGTCCACTCGCATTGATGGCGAGATGGTAACGTATCCGTTGGTGCCATATATGGATAGATTGCTCAAGAAGATGGCAGAAGAAGAACAAATTGCCTATTGGAGTATGTATGATGCCATGGGCGGACAAAATAGTATGGTGAAATGGGTAGAGATTGGTTGGGCTGGTAGCGATTATGTGCACTTTACTCGCGCAGGAGCTAATAAGGTGGGAAAGATGCTTTACGATTGGCTAATGAATTATCAGCCCCAGCCTTTAAATGCTAACCTTTAACCTCTAATCTGAAGAAAATGGAATTTCTACACCACATATTCGGTTTTAACAGCGAGAGTCCGCTACTCTTCACCCAGTTCTATTTCTGGGCGTTCTTTGCATTGGTATATGCGGTGTTTGCAATGATCATGGAGGTAGGTACGCATCGCACACAGGCGAAAGGCGAAAAAGCACGATTACACCTTCGCAATATATTCCTGATGGCAGTCAGTTGGTTCTTCTACTACAAGACCAGCGGATTGTTCCTGCTCATCTTGCTCTTTGTCACGCTAAGCGATTGGCTGATTGCGCAGCGGATATACGTAAACAAAAAACAGAATGGTCAAAATGCATCACAAAGAGCAAAGTGGTGGCTGGCACTAAGCGTGGTGATTGACTTGGGACTGCTATGCTATTTCAAGTATGCATATTTCTTCACCAATGTGGTGAACAACCTGCTCGGAACAGAGTTTGCCGTATTTGATATCTTCGCCTATATCGGCAATGGATTCAGCGAGAGCGGACGCTTCATGGTGGACAAGATCATCCTACCTGTAGGTATATCGTTCTACCTTTTCCAAGTAATGTCCTATACCATTGATGTGTACCGTGGGCATGTAAAACCAGTAAAGAGCATACTCGACTTTGGCTTCTATGTAAGTTTCTTCCCTGGCTTGGTGGCAGGACCTATTGTGCGTGCCAATGAGTTTATTCAGCAGTTGTACAAGCCCTTCTGCCTAAGTCGCCGTCTCTTCGGCATGGCAGTATTCTGGATACTCAACGGACTCATCAAGAAAATTGTATTGAGTGATTATCTGGCAGTCAATTTGATTGACCGCGTGTTTGAGAACCCGTTGCTTTTCAGCGGATTTGAGAACTTATTTGCATTATTTGCCTACTCGCTGCAAGTATATGCCGACTTCTCAGGCTACACAGATATTGCCATCGGTATTGCGATGTTGATGGGATTCTATCTGCCACAGAACTTCGATTCGCCATACAAGTCGCGCAATCCACAAGAATTCTGGCGCCGTTGGCACATGTCGCTTAGCCGTTGGTTGAAAAGTTATCTATATATTCCATTAGGTGGCAACCGCACTATTCTCGGTAGAGAAGTCAAAAACAAGATTACTGCAGGCAATGTCAACTCATTCATCACCATGCTCTTGGGAGGTTTGTGGCATGGTGCAAGTTGGAACTTCGTCATTTGGGGTGCACTCAATGGTGCGGGTATGATTGTCTATAAGATATGGGCTAAGATGAATTGGAATATCAAAATGCTGCTGATGAGTATGCTTATGGGTGGCTTATGGGTCGCTTATAGTATGCTGAAGGCTCCTATCTGGAATCTCTTCTTTGTGTGGGGAATAGCATTATGGATTGGTACCGCGGTACGCTATTTCTATTGGTGGTACGAACGCATCCTAATGAGACAAGGCGACTTACTCTCGCCTATAGCCTCTCACCTATCACCTTTCGCCAATAGCCTCTCCACTGCTTGGGCTGTTTTACAGACATTCGTATTTATCACGTTCACACGCCTTTTCTTCCGTTCGGGCAGTAACCTCGACCCTGAGACTGCCAACCAAGAAGCTTGGGAGACTGCTAAGAACATGGTGAATCAGATTGGTGGAGCATGGAATAATAGTATTATCCCCGATTTCTTGTGGGAGTATCGTAACGTAGTGATACTATTTTTATTGGGCATGGTGATTCACTGGCTACCCAGTCGCGTAAAGCGATGGTATCGAGTGCGTTTTGCGCTATTACCAATGTGGGCTATCATATTGATTGCAGTTGTGGCTGTGGTAGGCGTATATCAGTTTGTAACTGCAGATTTGCAAGCGTTTATTTACTTCCAATTCTAATTCTTAATTCATAATTATGCTCATAGGCATCACTGGTGGCATAGGAAGTGGCAAAAGCACGATTGCGAAGCAATTGCGCAAGATGGGTTATGCGGTGTATGACACCGACAGCGAAGCCAAACGCCTGATTGTAGAAGATGCCGCGGTGCACCAACAAATAGAGCAACTCTTTGGCAAAGAGGTATATGCCGATGGTGTGTACCAAACCGCATTAGTAGCACAGCGCGTATTTACTGACAAATCCTTGCTTGCCCAACTCAACGCCATCGTTCATCCTGCTGTCCGCCAAGACATCCTCCAACATTTAGCATCTAACAGCAGTAACGGTTCAACTTCCGACAGCGAAGCGGTTCAACAGCGAAGCGGTCTCTTCTTCATCGAATGTGCTATCCTCTATCAAGCGGGCTTTGATACGCTTTGCGACAAGGTGGTAGCAGTAACAGCTCCTGAGGATATTCGTCTCGCACGCGCAGTTGCGCGTGATCATTCTACTATAGAAAAAGTACGCTCACGTATGCAAGCGCAGGCGACCGAACAAGACCGCCTGCGTGCAAATATCATTATCAATAATGATGGGCAAACACCCATCCCTACCCTTTGCGAGCAGATTATTGGTGCTCTGGTCGGAGAAGATCGTTGACCGTTTTTACTGGATTGAAAGTAGAAACTGGCACTTCTACAAAAATCGTATTCCAACGGCTCATAGCGCCATTCCACAATCCTGGCAACTCCAATGCTAACAGATCTTTACCATCTTTTGATTTGTGCGAGATAAAGCCTGTTTTCTCATCTACAAATTCAGGCAAATAATATGGTTTACCATCCACATCGCGGGTGGCACACACGAGATCCACTGGATTGAAGTGGGTAGCTTGTTGCATGAGTGCAGGGTCACTAATTTGGCTTGACTCTAAGATTTGACACGAGATACTACCATCCTCCTCGCGCACAAGGAATGGTCCACCGCCTGGCTCACCTGTATTTTTTACCACACCGCATACACGCAGCGGACGTGCTAGGCGAGTGCGCTCCTCTGCTGAGATATTAGGGTCTTGCAGACGTTCAAACACACGTTTTTGTTCTGTAACCAACACACCAGCAAGCAGTTGCTTATAACGAATAGTATCCCCCTTGAGGCGATCTGGCACTACATTGTCAATATTCTTGATAAAGATCACATCTGCATCTTGTTCATTGAGGTTCTCAATGAGTGCACCATGCCCACCTGGTCGGAAGAGCAACTTGCCGTCAGCCGTACGGAAAGGAGTACCATCCGGATTAGCAGCAATAGTGTCAGTAGAAGGCTTTTGCTCAGAATATGAGATATGGAATTTCACACCTAGTTTCTCCTCATATGCAGCTTGATGTGCTGCGATATGTGCTTGAAATAGAGGTAGGTGTTCGTGGCTAACCGTGAAGTGGATATTTACTTCTCCTTTGGATGAAGCGTACATCGCGCCCTCCACAAGATGCTCAAGTGCTGGAGTGCGAGGTCCATCTTCATAAGCATGAAAGAGAAGCAATCCCTTAGGTAAATTGCCATAGTTCATGTCTTTTAGCAGGTGACTCACAGCAGCTTGTTCATCCAAATTAGCAAGCTGTGGACCAAAAGCAAAACGATCTTTCTCAGCAAGGAATTTCTCAATAAAATCAGTCTTTTTGCCGTCTTCTAGATACTCAAAAAGGTTCTTAAACATACGACTTGCTGCTCCACTTGCTGGTACAAATTTCAGCACTGTATGTCCCTCATTGAGGTAGTCTTGCCACGCCTTCACATAGGCATCTATTTCCTCTTCTGATGGGTTGAGCACTCCGTTCCCTACCGATGCGGCAGAAACGATATCTAATTCAGGAAAACCAGTCGCAAAGGCCTGGAGTTGTTTTTCGGCTTTCTCTACGGAGATGCCACGTGCGCCGAGTTGGGCAAGGTCAGATTGTGTAAACATGGTATGTTAGTTTTGACTATGATTTAAGGATTATGCGTGCAAAGGTAATATATTTATTTGAAATAACAAAATGTTTTGTAAATAATTATCATAAAAACGCCACTTGTCCTCACAACAAGCAGCGTTTTATGATAATATAATCTACCTAATTAGTGCTTGAAGTGGCGTGTGCCGGTCATGAGCATGCAGATGCCCAGTTCGTCGGCTTTCACTACGCAGTCGTTGTCGCGGATGCTGCCGCCAGGTTGAACGATAGCAGTTACGCCATATTGAGCAGCCAATGCTACGGTGTCGTTGAATGGCAAGAAGCCGTCAGAAGCGAGGATAAGACCTTCGGTCACACCAGCAGCGTGCGCTTGTTTCATAGCGATCTCAGCACTACCTACACGGTTCATTTGACCAGCGCCTACGCCCAATGTTTGGCCGTTCTTCACTACTACTATCGCATTGGATTTCACGTGCTTAACGATGTTCCATCCGAATTGCATGTCTGCAAGTGTAGCAGCATCTGGTTGCACCTTGGTAGCGCACATGTCAGCTGTGATAGTCTCGATTTGGGTGTCGAGGTGTTGTACGAGCAAACCGCCGTTGACGCTCACATATTGGTCAATAGCCTCGGTGCTTGGAGTCATGTCCACTTGGATGACGCGGAGGTTCTTCTTGGTTGCGAAAATCTCCATTGCCTCATCGGTGAAGTCAGGAGCAATCACAATCTCGAGGAAGATTGGCTTCATGCCGAGTGCAATCTCCTTGGTGATAGTGCGGTTGCAGATCACGATACCTCCGTAGATACTTACGGTGTCTGCCTCGTATGCCTTTTGCCATGCCTCTTCGATGGTCTCAGCCACAGCAGCACCACATGGGTTCATGTGCTTGAGGGCTACACAGAATGGCTCTTGGAAGTCGCGAGCGATGTTGAGCGCCGCGTTAGCATCTTGGATATTGTTGTAAGACATCTCCTTGCCTTGGAGTTGTTTGCCTGTGGCAAGTGAGAATGGAATAGCTTTGGTCGAAGCATAGAACTTCGCACTTTGATGAGGATTCTCGCCATAACGAAGACCTTGTTTGAGATCGAATTCGAGGAAGAGTTTCTCGTTCAATCCTGCTTTCTCGCGCATGTAAGTAGCGATGCAAGCATCGTATTGCGCGGTGTGGGTATATGCCTTAGCAGAGAGTTGGAGACGAGTCTCAATGGTGGTGTTACCTGTAGCATTGATCTCAGCAAGGATAGTGTCGTAGTCGGCTGGATCGCAAACGACGGTCACATCGTTGTAGTTCTTCGCAGCTGAACGGAGCATAGATGGACCACCTATGTCGATGTTCTCAATAGCATCTGCCATGCTTACGCCCTCTTTGGCGATGGTCTCGCGGAATGGGTAGAGGTTCACGCATACGAGGTCAATGAACGAGATGCCGTTCTCTTCTAGTGCTTGGAGGTGAGATGGTTCGTCACGGCGTGCGAGAAGACCACCATGTACCTTTGGGTGGAGGGTCTTAACGCGACCGTCACAGATCTCTGGGAAACCAGTCACATCGCTGATACCGATGGTCTTAACGCCAGAGTTCTCTAATAACTTTTGTGTACCGCCTGTGGCGATGATTTCCCAGCCTGCTGTTTGCAGACCTTTCACGAAATCTACTAATCCTGATTTGTCGCTTACGCTGACTAATGCTCTTTTTGCCATAAAAAATTAGACTAATATTATTGTTAAATTAAAGTTCTTAATTGTTACTTATTTCCCAATGTCCGCCTTTGGTAGGTCCTACATATTTCACCACATGTGACATAGCAGATAATTCGCGTTTTACGGTACTCATACTTAGTCCTAAGGCGTCTGCCAATCGTTGCTTGGACAGGCTATTGTCTTTGCTAAGCAGTGAGAGAATCTGCTGCTGTCTTGTGGATAATGGTGTGAACTTTTGGGGTTCATTTTGGGGTTCATTTTGGGGTTCATTGCTTTGCTTCTCACCCAAATTCGCTTGCTCTTTCCATTCGACAGATGGACTGATGTGCAGGTATCTGTTGCGTAGATCCCATTGTTCTCCTAATAGGAGATTACGGAAGAAACGTTCCAAATACATTGGCGAGTAGTCAATCCCTTTGACGGCATTCTTGTAGTTGGCTCTCACCAGGGCATTGCGGAAATACCACGAATGTTCTGCAAACAAGTCGTTCTCTACATTGAAACCTATGTGACGCAGGTATAGGATGGTAAATACCGCCGTAGTGCGAGTGTTGCCTTCTCCGAAAGGATGTATTTGCCACAAGCCCGATACGAATTGTGCAATATGCACCACTTGTTGCTCCAGCGATAGGTTCTTGTAGCTAAAGTTACGCTCTTGCTCTATGTCAAATTCCAACGCGCGGTATAGGTCTTCCCAGTTGAGGTAATTGACCGTTTCAGCATCCAATACCCATTCTTTTTTGGTGATATCGTAACGGCGTATCTCGCCTGCGTGCTTCAGTACTCCGTCAAAGATTCTTCGATGCAATGCCACAAACCCTTTTGCACTAAAGTCCAGCGATATAGAAGAGAGAATCTTGGTGATATTCGCCGATACTTTATCCGCTTCACATTGATCATCATTGATTACTTCGCGCGTCGCTTTGGATTGATAATAAGTTTTTATCAATTGGCGTGCTTCGTCAATATCAATCTCGCCCTCAATATGTTTTTTTGCCGTTTCTTTTAAGTAGTCTGATGTTTGCAGACCATCCACAGCTTGCAAACCAATAGCCGTCCGCCAAATGGCAGCTCGTTTTTGCTGATTGGGTTCACCCTGACGGATATATGCATCAAGCTCCAAAAAGTCGGTCATTCTATTGAGATTTTAGAAAAAAGGAAACTTCGTACCTTGGGTACTTAGAGTATCTCGTTTTCGCCTTCGATAACTTTGCCGATGATTTGGGCTTTGTCACCGTGCTTAGCGAGGATAGCGATGGCTTTCTCTGCGTCTGCCGCTGGCATAGCAATCACCATACCGATACCCATGTTGAAGATGTTGAACATCTCGCGGTGAGGGATATTACCCCACTTCTCGAGGCATTGGAACACAGGCAGAATTTCCCATGAACCTTCAGTCACGCTGAAGCCTTGACCCTCTTTCAAGATACGAGGGATATTCTCGTCGAAGCCACCACCGGTGATATGCGCTACGCCGTGTACATCGCAGTTGTGGATGACCTCCAGCACTTGCTTCACATAGATGCGTGTTGGTGTGAGAAGCACTTCGCCGAGTTTCTTGTCAGCACTGAGCTCTGGGTAAACAGTATGCAAGTCTAGACCAGCATCGCTAACGACCTTGCGCACGAGGCTGAAGCCGTTGCTGTGTACGCCAGAAGAAGAGATACCTACAAGTACATCACCTACAGCCACTTTGCTGCCGTCGATGAGTTGGGATTTCTCCACTACACCTGTGGTGTAACCTGCGATATCGTATTCGCCATCGCCGTACATACCTGGCATCTCAGCGGTCTCGCCACCTACGAGTGCGCAACCTGCTTGGCGGCAACCTTCTGCCACACCTGCTACGATAGCCTCTACCTTCTCAGGGATATTGTGACCGATAGCCACATAGTCGAGGAAGATGAGTGGTTCAGCGCCTTGAGCCAATACATCGTTCACACACATAGCTACAGCATCAATACCAATGGTATCGTGCTTGTCCATTGCGAAAGCGAGTTTGAGTTTGGTACCTACACCATCGGTGCCGCTCACAAGAACAGGCTCTTTGATGTTCAATGCTGAAAGGTCGAACATTCCACCAAACGAACCGATATTGCCCATAGAGCCAAAGCGGTTGGTGCTTTTTACATGCGATTTAATACGACTTACTACTTCGTATCCGGCTTCGAGGTTTACGCCGGCTGCCTCATAATGTTGTGCCATTATATAAAAGTTTTTAGAAAATTCTCTGCGCAAATTACTTTCGGGTGCAAAGTTAGTTATTTTTTTGCATATACGCAAAGAATTGCTTAGAAAGTTGTGTGAGGATTTTTATTTTGCTACATCGAGTATAAAAAGATAGAACGGCATGCTAAACATTTTAAGAAAAGAATACACCTTCTACGAATATTTTCACTCCAATTAGGATAAGAATCACTCCTCCAAGCAGCGTTACATTCATTCTTAAGCGCGTGCCGACCAAATGACCGATTACAAAACCTGTCATGGAAAACAAAAAACATGTCGCAGCTATAATGCCCACAGCTATCCACAATACATCTGGATGAGGAATGAAGATTACTCCAGTAGCCAAAGTATCCATTGATGTAGCGAATGCCAACGACAATAACCCCAAGAAGGAGAAATCGGCTAAATGTGCCTCATCATCGTCATCGTGGAGTGAATCATATATCATCTTGCCACCAATAAAGCCGAGCAAGGCAAGAGCTATCCATGGTGCAAAGCGTTCGAAGAACGAAGCAAACAGACTGCCCGCGAAATAGCCAATCAATGGCATGCCTGCATGGAACACACCGAAGAGCAATGCCATTAGCATGGGTTTGATATAGCGTGGCACATAGCCATGCGGCGAAGTCAATCCCTTGCAGACAGAAACTGCAAAACAGTCCATGGCTAAGCCAATGGCGAGGAGTATTATTGTAAGTATTGACATACTTTGTGTTTAGTGAACGCTGCGCTACTGTTTAGTGTTTAGTGAACGCTGCGCTACAGTTTAGTGTTTAGCGTTTGGTACGATAGCGAGCGGAGACTTTTCCTTTGGCAATGTTGGTGAGTTTTGTTTTAACAAACTGACGGCGGATAGGAGAGATACGGTCCGTAAAAACATGTCCCTCGAGGTGGTCATACTCGTGCTGGATAATGCGCGCCGCAAAGCCATCATACGTCTCGGTATGCTCGGTGAAGTTCTCGTCCATATAGCGAATGGTGATGCTGGCAGGGCGAATCACGTTCTCTGAGATACCTGGCAACGAAAGGCAACCCTCAGAGAAAGTAACATCTTCTTCACTCTCCTCGATAATCTCAGGATTGATAAATACTTTCTTAAAGTCTTGGCACTCAGGATAGTCTTCTGCTAATTCTGTGCCATCGACGATGAAAAGACGAATGGCTTTGCCAATCTGTGGTGCTGCCAATCCGCATCCTTCAGCTACTGCTAAGGTTTCCCACATATCTGCAAGGAGTTCAGGAGTGAGGAGTTCAGGAGTAACGTCTTCTGTGGGCTTGCGCAACACAGGTTGTCCGTATAAGTATATTGGTAATATCATGTGCTTAGTGTTTAGCGTTTAGTGTTTAGTGTTTAGCGTTTAGTGTTTAGCGTTTAGTGTTTAGTGTTTAGTGTTTAGCGAATGCTATCCAGATAGCCTTCCAAGATAATACAAGCTGCGAGTTTATCCACTACGGATTTATCTTGTCGTTGGCTCTTCTTCATGCCTCCAGCTATCATAGCTTGATGAGCGATGACCGAAGTAAAACGCTCGTCATACTCCTTGAGGGGCATATCTGGAAAGACTTTGCGGAAGCGATTGATGAAGGATTGGATATATTGCATCGACTCAGAATCCTCACCATTCATCTGATAGGGATGACCTATCACCACTTCATCCACTTGTTCCTTGGCAAAATAATCTTTCAACCACGCCTCAAGGGTATGCGTAGGGATAGTAATAAGCGGATTAGCCGTTATGCGGAGCATATCCGTAACGGCTAATCCTGTGCGTTTGCGTCCGTAGTCAATAGCTAGGATGCGTCCCATAATCCAATTATGAATTTTGAATTATGAATGATGAATTACTTAATCAGCGAGCGCCTCGTACTTATCGTTCATACCAAGGCGGTAGTAGAGCGAACGGAGAGAGCGTTTGTAGTCGTAGTTGTCTGGCTCCAACTCGTATGCCTTCTCAAAATATGGCAAAGCGTTGTTGTATGCCTTGTCAATCTCAACCTTCGCTTTTGCGTACTCCTTAGCATCGTAGTATGCAGCATCATCGTTGAGTTTGTTGCCAAGATCTACGTATGCAAAACCTAGTGTCTCAAGGAAGAGTGCATTGTTTGGCTCAATAGCAATAGCTTGCTCAAAAGCCTTGAATGATTCCTCAAAACGACCGATACGCGCCAAGATTGAGCCCTTAGAGTTGTAGTATTGACCTACGTTTGGCTCGCGGTTGATAGCGATATCCAAATACTCAATCGCCTTATCCTCTTGACCTGAGTTGATATAGAGGTTGATGAGGTTTTGCATAAACCATGGCTCCTCTGGGAACAAATCAATGCTCTTCTTGATTGACTCTACAGCCTTTACAGTATCACCTTGCTCAATGTAGATTTGATAGATATACTCATTGGCATAAATCACCTCTTTGCGAAGTGCGTTGGCATTAGCATGCTCAGTATTCATGCGCTCAAGCGTAGCAATAGCCTCCTCATAACGCTCAGCCTCATAAGCAAAACGACCAGCATAGTAGAGACATGTATAGTAGCTGGTATCGCGCAACAATTTAGCAGCCTCCTCTGGATTATCTTGGAAGATTTTTGCATCAGGAATATTGCAGTGTGCCATGAAGTAGTCGTATGCCGATGAAGGATTATTAGCCTCGTAAGCGTTGAAACCAGCAATCACGAGTGGTTGGTGCAAGAAATACTCTTGTATTTTTGGCAATATGTTCTTTGGAGTACGGGTATCATATTTTGCTTTACCCTTCTTGTCATAAGTAGGAATCAAAGCCAATTCATAAGCCTTGTTCCAATACTCCAATGACTCGTATGCAGCAGCACCCCACTGATCGAAATCGATATTACGACCTAACTGGCGATTGAGGTTAGCAGCGTCAAACTCTTTATAACCAACGTATCCTGCTATATACCATGTATTAGCTTGATCTTTGGTCTCTTCGTTTTGCAATGCCTCTGCTATCACAGCACGTGCACCAGCATAATCTGGAGTCTCTGCTTCAACCAAACCACGAGCTTTGCTTACATTTGCTTTTTGTGCGAAGCAGCCTGCGCTTATCAGCACAAGGGCTGCAAGAAAAATTGATTTTTTCATATTTGTAAAAGTTTTAAAAGTTCTATACATTCTTATTATTTCCCACTGATTGCACTGATTTCCTCTGATTATTATCCGTGAGCTCAGTGGGAGTTTATTGGTTACTCCTCTGCGGTAGTTGCCTCCTCTGCGTTTGCCTCAGGTGCTTCTGTCACCTCTTCTTGCTCCTCTTTAGGTACTACGCAGCCAAACATGAGCGTATCGTTGCGTTTTTGGAGTTCGATGAGTTTGACACCTTGAGTAGCACGACCCATGACGCGGATAGTGTCCATCGCCATACGGATAGCCGTACCCGACTTGGTGATAAGCATGAGGTCTTGTTCGTCGGTCACAGCCTCAAGACCAATGAGATTACCTGTCTTATCGGTGAGGTTCATGGTCTTCACACCCTTACCACCACGGTTGGTGATACGATAGATTGGTTCGCCATTCTCGTCGTCGAGGTCGGTACGTTTACCGAAGCCCTTCTCGGAAATCACGAGTACAGACTCCTTGCTACCCTCCTCAACACAAATCATGCCAATCACGCGATCTTGACCGTCTTCGTCGAGCTTGATAGCACGCACACCTGTTGCGGTACGACCCATTGGGCGAACGGTATCCTCTGGGAAGCGAACCACCTTACCGTTGTAGGAAGCCACCAACATTTGGCTATTGCCGTCGGTGAGTGTCACGCGAATCAGGCGGTCACCCTCACGCAGACCAAGGGCAATGATACCATTGGCGCGTGGACGGCTGTAGGACTCGAGTGTAGTCTTCTTCATCAAACCATCCTTGGTAGCGAAGATGAGGTAGTGGTTTTGCACATACTCCATATCGTTGAGGTTCTTCACGTGGATAAACGCGCAAACCTTGTCGCCCTTCTGGATGTTGATCATATTCTGCAATGCACGACCTTTCGATTGGCGGTTGCCCTCTGGCAACTCATATACCTTGGTCCAATAGAGGCGCCCTTGCTCGGTGAAGAACATCATAGTAGAGTGCATATTCGCTTGGTGGACGTACTCAATGAAGTCCTCATCGCGCGCAGCGCTGGCTTTCGCACCTACGCCACCACGACCTTGCTGACGGAAGTCAGCCAATGGGGTACGCTTGATATAACCGAGGTGAGAGATGGTGATGACCATATCGTCGTCGGCATACATATCCTCTGGGTTGAACTCGGTAGCCATCTTGATGATGCGTGTGCGACGCTCATCGGCATACTTCTCTTTAATTTCAACGAGTTCGTTCTCAATCACTTCGTAGCGCATTACCTCGCTTGCGAGCAATGCGTTGAGGTGTTGGATGAGCTCTTGCAACTTAGCATACTCTTCTTTCAACTCGTCGATACGCAAGCCTGTGAGTTGTGAGAGACGCATATCCACAATCGCTTTGGATTGCAGGTTATCAAGATTGAAACGTGCCTCCAAGTTTGCTTGCGCATCAGCAGGAGTGCGGCTTGCTCGGATAATCTTCACCACCTCGTCGATGTTATCTACGGCGATGATCAATCCCTCCAAGATGTGTGCACGTTCTTCGGCTTTCTTGAGTTCGAATTTCGTGCGGCGTACTACCACCTCCATGCGGTGCTCGATGAAGTTTGCTACCATATCGTGGAGGTTCAAGAGCTGTGGACGACCCTTTACCAGCGCAATGCTATTCACAGAGAAACTGGATTGCAATGCAGTATATTTGTAGAGCTTATTCAACACCACTTGTGCATTGGCATCGCGCTTGATCTCAATGATGATACGCACATCGCGTTTGGATTGGTCGCTGATACCTGAGATACCTTCAATCTTCTTGTCGTTCACAAGGTCAGCGATATTCTTCACTAGGTCGGACTTCACCACGCCGTATGGCAACTCGCCAATCACGATACGCTCGCGACCATTGTCCTCGGTCTCGATCTCTGCCTTCGAGCGGATAATCACGCGACCGCGACCAGTCTCGTACGCGTCGCGCACGCCTTGATAACCATATATAGTACCACCTGTTGGGAAGTCAGGCGCCTTGATATGCTCCATGAGTTCTGCCACGGTGATAGGCTCCACCTCTGGATTCTCCACACGTGCCACAGCGTTCTTCACGTATGCTACGCAGCCGTCAATCACTTCGCCCAAGTTGTGGGTTGGCATATTGGTAGCCATACCTACGGCAATACCGCTGGCACCATTCACCAAGAGGTTAGGGAAGCGACATGGCAATACCACTGGCTCGCGGAGCGAGTCGTCGAAGTTCAATTGCATATCCACGGTATCTTTCTCGATATCGCGGAGCATCTCCTCAGCTAGTTTCGAGAGGCGTGCCTCGGTATAACGCATAGCCGCTGCACCGTCGCCGTCGATTGAGCCGAAGTTACCTTGTCCGTCCACCAACACGTTGCGCATGTTCCATGGTTGTGCCATACGCACCAATGTACCATAGATACTGCTATCGCCGTGAGGGTGGTACTTACCCATTACCTCACCCACGATACGTGCGGATTTCTTGGTAGGTTTGTCGCTGGTGTTACCCAACTCGTTCATTCCGAAGAGCACACGGCGGTGTACTGGCTTGAAACCGTCGCGCACATCGGGCAACGCACGTGCCACAATGACGCTCATCGAATAGTCGATGTACGAGGTTCGCATTTCCTCGTCAATCTTCACAGGAATAATTCTGTCGTTGTCAATCATATAGTTTTGTTATTTTAGATCACTGTGTTGTTAGACCGCTTCGCTGTTAGACCATTTCATTGTCGGACCACTTCGTTGTCGGATTCTAGATCTGACAGCCGTTTAGGCGGTCTTATTTTTCGCTGCAAAATTACTGCTTTTTTTTGATATGTGCAAATTTTTGTGCGTTTTTTTGCATTTTTTCTTATTTTTGGCTTATACCCCGATTTTTCACTCTCATGCGCTTAAATCGCAAATTTCGGGCATTTATACCAATCTAACGACACCTTTCACATATAGCGCGTACGCGCGAGAATGCCAATTAGCTGATAAATCGAATCATTAATACAAAGAAACTTATCTCCTTGCCTTTGGCAGAAATCTTATTAATCCTATTTGCCACGCATACGCCCCATCTCTTCCTTAGCACTCCGTGATAAATTGCAACCGCTAGCACTCGCTTTTAGCTCGTCCGCTTAATCTTAAATAAAATGTAGTGAAAAAACTATAGATAGTGTCAACTGATTATAAATCCCATTATTTTAATCAACAACACCAACAACTTATTTCTTATCTCGGCTTACGCCTTCGAACGATTTCTCCAACAACATTGCGCGAGCAATCAACTCCCGCGAGCGCTTTGGGATTCAACATTTTTTTGAAATAGAAGAAAGATACAAGATGGATATGATAACCAATAATACAATAAAAAGCGTTTGCGTGCGAGTGCTCCGCAAGTGAAAGATAGTGAGGCGTTTATGGCAGATACGATTCATCAGATTAATCTTATGCCATCGCCCAGCAGCGAATTGCAAGAGAGTTTGCGTAGGTACACGATGTTGGAGCGGTTGGCCATGCGGATGGATGCCGTTCGTTGATTGCTGGTTGGCGGAACAGGAAGCGTGGTTGTTGGGTACGCGGTATTTAGCAATTTAGAGGCGATTCTGACTGCTATTTCGGCGTTGTTGGTGGTGTAAAGTGTGGAACAAGAGCCGATAAAAAATAGGGGTATTGAGCCCCTATTTATTTGTTTCTATATTTCTATTGCGATTAGAAGTTTAGAGCTAATCCTACTCCATTTTGCGAAGCAGTCACACTCCAATATGCTTGTGATTTACCAACGCAAGCAGAGTTGAATAAATCTGCACTTCTGTGCATTGCGTTGTAGCCACCTATTAATGTTGGGATACACGCTATTTCACATACCAATGCAGGTATCCAAACATAAGGTAGTCCTGCCATTGTCATAAAATCTAAACCAACTCCAACACCTAGAAGACACCAACCAATATTAGCAGTAATTAACCCACGCCTATATTCATAGAAAGCTTCTGAACAATTATTTCGCAAAAATTGAGCATATGTATCTCCTTTCATTTGATGACCATCATAGAAATATTTATTCCCATTACGATGGATATATTCTAATTTTATTTCTGGTTGTACCACAATACTTTTCGGTGTATTATGTTCATATACTTTCACTTGACCATTGGAAAAGATAATTGATGAAATTTCATCTGTAGCAAGTACGAATGTAGGACCTTCTTGATTGTTAAACTCCACATACTTTACTTGTTGGCTTGATACTTCTACAATCTTTGCCTCAATCTTTTTAGAATCAGTTGTCACAATCACATCCTGTGCAAACAACATTGTTGTGGCAATAACAGCCACAAAGAGTAACATTATTTTTTTCATAACTTATTTTTTTTTTGCCTACTCTTCTTCGGATTTTCGGCTTACTCCGTTAAATTATTGATTTATAGTTTGTTATTTTTATTGAATACAAAAATAAAAGCCCTTGTGCAAAAAAACACAAAGGCGTAAAAGAGCATGCCGTTTTTCCTGTAGAAACAGCACACTTATATACGCCCATAGCGTAAGATTATTAAGGTAATCACGTAGAGACTCCTGCGCCAGATCCGCAGGATAATATGGACGAAAATATTTATTTCAATTTAAGTTTAACAAAAATAAGGCTGGTTTACAAGAAAAAACAGCCCTTTGTTTCTATTTTCAGCTTTTACAACATTTAAGACAATCAAAGATGATAAATTTTGTTTATCTTTCACAATTGGCATCTGTTTGTATATATTCCACCGTCTGCCAACCTGTTAAAATACAAACAGGTGCGCTGTACAAAAACAACTGTCCGCCCTGCCCCGCCTATTGTAGAAAAATACCATATATTTTTCTACAGGAAAGGTCATTTCACCACAAAATACCAAAATTGAAAAAATTGCAGAAATTTTATTGCCAAAATAATTTATTGTGTGTTATATTTTTTGTGTAAAATGAATTTTTCCGTATAAGTGTGGTAATATGGTCCGCACGTTTCTACAAAGCAACCGTAAATTGCTTTACTATGGCAGGTTTTCCTACCATGGATTTATTCGGCTTTTCTATTTTTGAATTTATAATTCGGAGGCTTTTATGAAAAAAATCTACACAGGTAAAACTAAAGATGTATTTGAACTTGAAAACGGCA
>CALCGX010000020.1 GCA_937901225.1 uncultured Bacteroidales bacterium
AATTGTTTCGTGCAGCGACTGCTTATCCAGATGGGTGTAGATTTCAGTAGTCGAAATGTTTTGATGACCGAGCAACTCTTGAATTACGCGAATGTCGGCTCCGTTCTGCAACAGGTGTGTGGCAAACGAGTGGCGTAAGGTGTGTGGCGAGATGGTCTTTTGTATCTCTGCCTCGCGTGCTAAGGTCTTGATGATGGTGAAGATCATGGCACGTGTAAGCTGCCTACCATACCGATTAACAAATGCAATATCAATGGCTTCTGGTTTGATGTCCAAGGCACTGCGGTCTTGCATCCAATATGCGAACCACTCTACCGCCACGGGCGATACTGGAACCAGGCGCTGTTTGCAGCCTTTGCCCGTGATGCGCATATATCCCTCCTGAAGGTACATGTCGCTCAATCGCAGATTCACCAACTCACTTACGCGCAGTCCACTGCCATACAGCATCTCAATGATAGCGCGATTGCGATGGCTCTCGCTCTTTGACATGTCTATCTGCGCAATCATTCGATCGATCTCCTCTACCGATAGCACATCGGGTAGGTGCATTTCTTTTTTGGGGGTTTCGATGAGTTCCGAAGGGTCTTGCTCAATGTAGTTGTGATAGAGCAAGAAGCGGTAAAACGAATGTATCCCTGCCACCAACCGAGCTTGTGTACGCACCGAGGCGATTTCCTTGAAGGTATCAAACACGAATGCTTGCAAATCGTCGAAACTGGCATGTACCACATCTATCCCATGCTTATCAGCATACTCCTTTAGTCGCTGATAATCCATTAGATAAGCATCTACCGAATTAGGGCTTAGTCCTTTCTCTAACTTCAGATATGTGCGGTACTCTTTTTCTAACATAGGTACATTATCGATAGATGGCAGGACCTGTGTAGGTGGCGTGATAATGTGTGGAGTCTTCTGTATAGAGGTTGAAATCCAACACCACATCATCCGCCTCGTATGCTATGGTCATGTTGCCTCCTGTCATCAGCAGGATACGCTGTATTTGGTCTTCTGTTATCAGCAGCAAATAGGTGCCTGTCACATTTCCCTCAAAACTCATGCCACGCAAGAAAGTCATCTCCTTGGCCACACTGTCCATCTCGTAGTATCCCGCAGGCAAACGCTTGGTGCTGTCTTTGGCTACAAAAATATCAGATAGATATAGGTTGCAGCCTGTACCAGAGATATGCCAAGCGGAGTCATACTCCAATCCATCGGAGAGTAAATCTACAGCATACACCTGATGACCGCTATTGTAAAAATCAGCGTATGCTCTGAAATCAGCGGTGGTATATACGCTATCTACTTGCTGTGTAGCAGGGCGAGTGGGATTGTTGTGTGGCGTACATGCCACGGCTAACATCAATACGATGATATATAGATATGCTTTCATTTTGATACATGTAATTCTAAACTTTCACTTTTCTTGCTGGTATCCACGACGATATCGCGCCCAATGCCAACACCACCATGCACACCATGACGATGTCCCAGGCTTGCACTGCTACAGGATAGGCATTGAGTACATATTCCGTGCCATTGCCCAACTTGAGTAATCCAAAATGCTCTTGCAGCAGGCATACACCAAGTCCTATCGCCAATCCGCCAATGGCACCCAAGGAGTTCACCAGCCAGCCTTCGAGCATAAACACCCTGCGAATCATCTGATTGCTTGCGCCGAGGTGTGACAAGGTGCGGATGTCTTGCTGCTTATCAATGATGAGCATGGACAGCGAACCGATGCCATTGAAGGTGGCAATCAGCAGTATGAATATCAGTAGCAACGCCGTCAATAGTTTCTCCACGCGTAGGATGCGGAAGAAGTCCTCTTGCTGCTCATAGCGGTCTTGCAGCACATACCCATCGCCCAATACCGCTGCTATCTCGCGCTTGGCATGTTTGATGCTATATCCTTCAGCGATAGCTACTTGCAACGCACTCACTTCTTGCTCTCCATAGTCTAGCAAGCGGCGTGTGAGTCCAATATCTACTAGCATCAAGTTGTCGTCGTACTTCTGTTGATTCACAGCGAAAGTGCCAGCAATGAAACATGCTTCTTGGTTGAAGTTCGCATCAGGACGTAGCATATTCACTTTTCCTTCTCGCTTAGGGGCATATACCTGCAATGCATGGATAAAGCGTGCTCCAATGCCCAATTTCCATGCCAATCCTTGTCCTAGCACGGCGCGATCGAAGGCGCCATCGTACACCTCATAATGACCGTCAGTAATGATATTCTCAATACCAGTCATCTTCCCAAACACCGAATCCACACCCAGCAACTGTACGGGCATTTGCTTATCCTCGAAATATACCAATGCGGTCTCTTGAATGCTCTCGCTCAGCATATCTACACATGGCAGGCCGAGTAGGGCATCCTTCTGCTTATCGTCGATAATGAAGGTTTTACCCGCTTTGACGGTGATACGCAAATCGGGGTCGAACTGCGAAAATAGTTGCTCTACCATTACGCCGAAGCCATTCATCACGCTCAGCACGCAGATCATGGCTGCAGTAACTACACCTACCGCCACCGACGATATGGCTGTGATGATATGGATGGCATTAAACTGCTTTTTAGCAAACAAATACCGCCAAGCTATTTTGAGCTCCGTCTTCACCTAAACTCTAAATTTCCTTGTCCAACTAACTATCAACTCTCAACTGTCAACTGTCAACTATCACTTGTCTCCCTTCAGCAACTCATCAATGCGGGCCATCTTGTCGATGGTTTCATCGAGGTGGAAGTGCAACTCGGGAATGATACGCAGCTGATGGCGTTGCATATGTCCCATCTCGCCGCGAATCTTCGCGGTGTCTTCTTGCACTTGTGCGATGGTGCTTGCCACTTTGTCTTGTGGGAACACACTCAGGTAGACGTGAGCTATACTCAAATCCGATGATATTCTTACTTCACTCACTGAAATGAGCGTTCCGCGCATTACGCGCGCGTACTTCAATAAAATATCGCTCAAATCCTTCTGGATTAAGCGCTCAATCTTTTGTTGTCTTGTTGATTCCATATATATCTTGTCTCTAAACTACTAAACTTCTCAACTTCTAAAATCCAGCATCTAATCAACGCAATAAGGGAAAGGAGTGTATACTCTTTTCCCTATGCTGATGCCTTAGGAAAAAGCCCTAAGGTTGTCTAATCGTTGATTAGCGTTTGTGACGACCTTCGTCAGCTACAGTCAATTTCTTGCGACCGTGTGCGCGGCGAGCTGCCAATACGCGACGACCATTTGCGGTAGCCATACGAGCACGGAAACCGTGTTTGTTACGACGACGACGTTGACTTGGTTGGAATGTACGTTTCATTGTTTTATGTTATTTTATGCCCCATCTCGTGGGCTGGTTAATAATTTCGTGCGAAAAATCGTGCAAAGGTACTACAAAAAAAGCAAATACGCAAGAAAAATTGCAAAAAAGTTTTATTTTAATGCGTTTTATTGCATGTTTGCCACATAAAAAATAATAAAATCAGTCAAAAAAGGAATTGAAAAACTATCTCAGTATAAAATTAGGGTACGTGTGCTCGCGTGCGCGCGAGAAATCAAGCAAGTAAAATGTAAATTTATTCGCAAAATTGAGCAAAAAATCATTGACTTTACCTCTCGTTTTCTTGCTTAATTGAAAAAAATGTACTACCTTTGCAGGCTGAAAATAACGTAAACAACGCACAGATGAAAATAGACTGGAAGAAAATTCTGCCCTATGCTGTGGCAATCGTAGCATTTGTGGTGGTAGCAATGATTTATTGTGCACCTCTGCTGGAAGGTAAAGTATTGGTGCAAGGTGATGTCAATAACTGGAAAGGTGCAGCACAGGAGGCATTGGAGTTTAGAGCCGAAACTGGTAAAGCTACATCTTGGACCAACTCTATGTTTGGTGGTATGCCGACCTACCAAATCACAGGTAGTTTGCCATCAAGTAAATTTCGTCAAGTAATATCGGATGCATTGCATCTAGGATTCCAAGACAGTAATCCCTTTGGACTAGTTTTTGCCTATTTTGTAGGGTTCTTCATCATGCTTCTTTGTTTTGGCGTCAATCCTTGGTTGAGTATCATAGGCGCTCTAGCAATGGGATTGAGCAGCTATTTCTTTATCATCATTCCTGCTGGGCACGTTACCAAAGCAATAGCTATCAGCTACTTAGCACCTATCATAGGCGGATTCTACCTAATTATGCAGCGTAAGTATTGGGTGGGTGCTCCTTTAATCTCATTTTATGGTTTTCTGGGTATTGCTTCACACGCACAGATGACCTATTACATATTCTTATTGATGGGTGTAATGGCATGCGCAGAACTCTATATCCATTTCCGCGAGAAGCGTTGGAAGGATCTAGGCATATCAGTTGGAGTGCTAGCTATTAGTTTACTGCTCGTATTTGGTACCAAGTTGAGTTGGTGGGAAATGAACCAAAGTTATCTCAAAGAGACCATGCGTGGAGGACACTCAGAACTAACCTTTAACAGCGATAACGGTTCAACTTCTAACAGCAATAGTGGTCTTAGTCTTGACTATGCTACAGCATGGAGCTATGGCGTGGATGAGACCATGACTTTTCTTATTCCTAACTGGGAAGGAGGTGCGAGTGGCTATAATGTGGGTGCAAAATCGGATCTGTGCGAGACAATGGTCAAGAATCGTGTACCTAAACGCTCTGCCGAGCAATTTTGTCAGCAAGTGCCTACCTATCGCGGAGAGAAACCCTTTACGAGTGGTCCTGTGTATATGGGAGCGATTATCTGTTTCCTCTTTGTGTTAGGCTTATTGATTGTACATGGACCATACAAGTGGGCATTGCTCATAGCAACGCTCTTCTCTGTGGCATTGGCATGGGGTAGAAACATGATGTGGTTGACGGAGCTGTTCTTCAACTACTTCCCTATGTACAATAAGTTCCGCGCGGTGGAGAGCATCTTAGTTGTAGCAGAAATCACAATGCCGTTGCTCGGAATCCTCGCATTGCAACAGATAGTGGATAAGAAGATTGCATGGGAGAAACTGCGTGTGAATATGTTTATAGCAGGCGGTGTTACTGCTGGATTGTGCCTTATCTTTGCTCTCTTTACTGGCATGGTGGATGTGACGAGCAGTTATGATGCACAATGGGTGAACCAAGTGCCTGCGTGGCTCAGAGATGCTATCTATGATGAGCGCGTAGCCATGATCCAAGCAGATGCTTGGCGTTCGTTTATCTTTATCGCATTGGGCTTTGCGGTGCTATATTGGTATGCTTGGAAGTCTAATTCCGAGTCTCTAAACACTAAACACTCAACTCTAAACTATGTACTATATGCTGCTCTGGCAGCACTAGTACTAGCAGACATGCTACCCGTGAATAAGCGTTTTTTTGGTAATGACCATTTTGTTAAAGCAAAAGATGCTGATTCGTACTTTACGATACAACCATACGAGCAACAGATTTTGGAGGACGAATCGTATTATCGCGTATTGAACTTGGCGACAAATACTTTTAATGATGCGCGTACAAGCTACCGACTGAAGTCCATCGGTGGTTATTCTGCGGCTAAACTGCGTCGTTATCAAGATTTGATAGATGAGCATATCTCACGTGAGATGAACCCATTGATGCAGACGATTATGCAAACACAAGGATTCTTGCAACCCGATGCGAACGAGGGTAAGGATTTTCCTGTGCTGAATATGCTCAATATGAAGTATGCAGTAGTGCCATTGCAAGGTGGTAAACAGGCACCAATATATAATCCATATGCAATGGGTAATTGCTGGTTCGTAGATGAGATGATTCTAGTGGATACGCCAAACGAGGAGTGCGCAGCATTAAGCACTTTGGACTTGCATAAGCAAGCAGTAGCCGATAAGAAATTCGCTGAGGTATTGGATATTACCAAACCAGAGGTGACACCATTGATGGCATTTGATACAACGCTGATTCAATTGACATCGTATGCCCCCAATAGCCTCACATATGAATCGATGAACGAGCGCAATCAGGTGGCAGTATTTTCAGAGATCTATTATCCATATGATTGGCATTTGTATATTGTGAATAATAATGGTGAGAAATTGGAATTACCTCTTGCTCGTGTGAACTACACCCTCCGCGCTGCAGTTATTCCAGCAGGTCACCATCAACTCCTCATGGAGTTCCGCCCACATGCTATGCAAACGGATAAATGGTGTATGGCAATATCTATTATGATTCTGATATTATGCCTAATAGGCCTCGGGTTACATTGGTGCGAAAAGAAATCAATTTGTTACCCTTCTGAGGTTGCAAAATAAGCAGGAAATAGAACCATAATACAATCGTTCCGCCCCATTTGATACCTTCTTTCAAAAGGCGAGTGGCATATTTGGATTTTGAAATTGCGAGTGTCCGTTGACGCTCGCTTTTTCCCATCTGTAGCGTGAGTCTATCAAAATAATCCTGCTCTAACTTCTTCTGCGGAATGATATGGTGCAAAATCATTTGGGGCAAATAGATAGGTCGCCAAGCTTTGGCGCGCATTTTATCAAAGATATCTTTCTCCTCTGCTCCCATTAAACTATCTCCTTTGCGACCAAGATCGGTATTGAACAAGCCTACTTCTTTGAAGACCTGAGCTCGATATGCAGCATTGCCACCTCCCGGATAACGCTCCCCTGGATAGACACGTTCTTTATCTCCAAAATACATGTAGGCGGTCAGCAATTCTTTGGTCCAATGGCTCATCCATTTAGGTTCTTCCGTTTCGTAGAGCGGTATGATAGGACCACCACAAGCCATGCAATCGTGGTTTTTATCCATGTATTCTGTGATTGTGCGAAGATACCATGTATCTACGATAGCATCATCGTCTATATATACGAGGATATCTCCCGTCGCTTCTTTGATACCTTTGTTTCGGGCAGCAGAAAGCCCTTGCTGGGGTTCAAGGGTATAGCGAAGCATTACATCGGCATGATCGCTGGCAAAAGTACTGCAAATATCGCGGGTATTATCCGTACAATTGTTGTCCACCAGAATAATCTCGTAGTCCTGTTTTGGTAAATCATTTGCCACAATACTTTCTAATAGTGGACGGATATATTTCGCACGGTTGTATGTACAGATAATGATAGATAGTTTCATAGTGATTGTAATAAGTTGTTCCAAAGTGTTGCTACATTTTCGACAGAGAAGCGATGGCTTGACTCAACACATTGCATACTCATTTCGTGGCGGAGTTGGTCGTTGAGCATTAGGTGCTTTAAATTTTCCACAAAAGCTTCTCTATCGTTGTTCTTTACAAGGATGCCATTCTTGCCATTTATCACCAGTTCATGTGCAGTAGGAAAACTATCATACACAACAGGAACACACCCACATTGCTGTGCTTCTAGAGTAGTCATAGAAAATCCTTCGCATGCAGATGTTACTAAAAAAATGCTTGCTTGTTGGTAATAGGGCAATGGTTTTTGTTGTCCCTCAAAAATGACGTTTGCGAGTTTTCTTTTCTTTACGTAGTCTTTATAGAAAGGCGCATCAATACCATCACCAACTATGCGCAATACCCAATCGCAGAAGCGATGGTCTTTTTGAAGGTCCGACCAAATGTGGAGAATTTCGCTAATGCGCTTGTGCCAATCATCCAATCTAGCTACTACCAACACTTCCTTGTTGCGGTGTTTGTCATGCGGTATTTCTATTTTGTCAAAAGAGCAGGCGTTGGGAATAGCGACAAAGTCGCTTGATCTCCCACGTGCAATGGACTGATAGTTTTCAATCGCTTCTTTGGATAGAACTACAATTTTGCGAGCATTCTCGTAAGGGCGAGCATACTTAGGACGCAGTTTTTTGAGGAAATACGGCTTTGGGAGCACCATCATTGCCAATTGCAAAATGGCTTGCTTCAATGTCCAACGCGTATCAATGTTGTAACATAATCTATATTTGATAATATCCCATCGGAGTGGAACAATCTCAAATCCTGGAGCTCCATGAAAAACATTGACTATTTCGGTTGTGGGAAGTTGTGAGGCACATTCATATATGGGTTGCGCCAAAACACACGGTGATTGCACAATGACAATGCCTCCTCCGATACGATTGATCCAAGAGCAGAAATCTTCTTTGTTCTGCCAATGATAGGTCTCCACAAAGGCTGGTGCAGGCGTAATTTGTTGGGTTGGAGTTGCATAAACAGAATAGCACACATGCCCAAACCGTTGGGCAAGTGCCTCTGCCATGACATAGGAGATTCGTGCTATTCCACCTGATAGCGGATTGACGTAAGTATCAGTAACATAGATTAGGTTCATCGCTCGCTATAAAACTCTATTTTTGAACTATGCACTCTACGCTTATCTTTGGGCGGAATCTGCATATAATTGCCAAACAGGGCTGTTAGTACGGCATCGGGATTGTTAGGTACGCAAGCCTGAAAGCCCTCAAAAGACATACGTTTGATAGGATAGTAATCTTTTTTAGAAAAACCATTGTAAGCGTACCACCCATACACATGTGCTAATTGGTCAATACGACGGAACTTATTGGTAAGACGGGTAAGCGCGGTGAGTCCCCATGCGAAAGGAAGCACAATCCATGAGAGTATCGTGTCTTTCGTATCAGCATAATGGTGGATACCACGCAAACAATGTCCGTACCAATAATCCAATTTTGCTTTCCACGCTAGATTGGGAACTTCTTCGATAGGAATAATGTCGATGAAGATGCCTTTTTCTTTGAGCCGGTCGGTGCAGGGTTCTTCGTACATATACGAATCTCTTTCACGCACTTTGGCTATGAGGGTAGGATAATATGGGTCTGTAAAATAGTCTTGATAAACTAGATGAGAGGGCAGCTCGCGAGGGAGAATCTTTCGCAGTTTCGCCAAGTCCTCTCTAGTTACATTGATATCAATATCATCATCCCAAGGAATAAATCCACCGTGTCGAACAGCACCTATGAGTGTACCTCCGTCCAATGTGTATTGGATACCATGTTTGGTACATATATCATCAACCACTTTAAGTATCTCCAACATACGCAGTTGCGCTCTGCGAAGTGTGGAACCTTCGGGATTATAGTGTGATAAATCTTCCATTTATTTTTCTCCTCTCAATTTGTGTAATGTCTCGTTGATGAGTGTGCTAGAAGTGCCTTTAGTGTATGGGAAATACACGACCTTCGCACCTACGGCATTGAGGTCGGCTTCGATCTTGTTCCATTTGTCGGTGCCCTTCCAA
Organism: uncultured Bacteroidales bacterium; assembly: GCA_937901225.1. Lineage (GTDB taxonomy): Bacteria > Bacteroidota > Bacteroidia > Bacteroidales > Paludibacteraceae > Colicola. The sequence continues at coordinate 9,207 of CALCGX010000020.1, forward strand.
TCGTCGCCCACGAACATAACTTGGAAGTGGTATTTTTCCCATGCTTCCATCTTATTCATATTCTCTTGTGTTACCACCTCGTCCACATACTTTATAGCGCCCACAATCTCCTTGCGCTCCTCGAATGGGATGACCGCATGTTTGTGTTTGTAACTCACGAGTTCATCCGTAGAAACGCCTACAATTAGGTAGTCGCATTGCGCTTTGGCTTTGCGAAGCAGATTGAGGTGACCGATGTGGAATAGGTCATACACGCCTGTGGTATAGCCAATCGTGATTGGCTCATACATATTGAGAAATTGCTCCAAGCAATATAGTTGCCATTTCTGATTGCCCGTGAGTTGAGTCATGTCCATATCGCGACGAAACTCTGGGCGAGTAGGACCTTGCCAGTCCTTGAAATATGCGTCCACAGGGCGAGGCATAGGCACTTTATTTGGCACAGGAATCTCGGGGTATTTTATCTGCATGAGTTCGCGGATGAGGTATTTAGATTCGCCATTGCGTACACGAGTCAAGTCCAATGGGTCTGCCATGCGGAGCAGAGCATAAGGATCGGTATATGGCATGTCGGCTGCCTTGAAAGCATTGTAGTAGGAACTGGATGACTCGCGACTAAACACATCATCCATGAAATGCAGGAAGTCGATTTTTTCTCCTTGGCGATAGCACTCATAGAGATAGGACATATCCTCTGACTCTCTCAATACGCGAGCAGGATCAAGGAAGGTATAGCGCTTCGCAAAGTCTTCTACTGTCCAATCTTTGGAGAGCAGTTGATCCATACCGCCAAAGATTAGGTCGCTACTCTCGCCTACAATCAATCGTGTCACGCCATCTGCTTTAGCTTGAATAGCAGCTTGGTAGAGTTGTGGTTCGATGGAGTGAACAGGAGCGTTCTTTGAACGCATTACTGGCTCAAGGCAGTTTTGTACTGTATTCCAATCAATGTCCACGTAGTGGAGGTTGAGTCCGTAGTACTTTGCATAATATTCAGCACGAGCTAATTCCTCTTTTTGGTATTCACCTCCTAAAAAACGGAAGGTGTATGCATCACATCCGCGCATGTAGGCAGCCAAGATAGCGGAGTCCATACCGCCTGAAAGGCAGATACCCAGTTTCTCGCCTTGGAGGGAATCAAATACTTTTTGAATCGCCTTATCAATATCCAAAGCAGTATGCACATAGGTGAATTGCTCTGGATTAGGCAGCGGTATATTTTCGTGATGAAGTCCTTCGTAAAAATCTATACCTTCTCGCTCGATATAGCGGAAAGCTAAATAGGAACTCATGCAGAAATTCTTGTTATTCATTTTATATATCTTCTTTGAATGTTATTTTTTTGTTTTGTTCTTCGCCTTCAACAATGTAGATTGGCACCTGAGGCATATGCTCATGCACTATACCACAATCGTCTGTCGCTGGTATATGAGCCTCTGCGCATGCTTCTGCACTTAGATTATCTACGCCCAAGGCTTTGGTATATGCTTCCGCTATTAACTCTAAGCGGAAAGCTTGTGGTGTTTGGGCACGCATAATGGTGGAGCGTTGTGGGATACGGGCAACCTTGCAGTCTGCCATCTCATAAACCGTGTCGGTGCTTGGGATAGCTACCGTTACTGCCTCATGTTCCTCAAGCGCTTCGCATACACGAGCAATAATGTCTTGACTGACAAATGGACGCGCAGCATCGTGCAAAAGGAGATTTACCTCCTCGCCTCTTTCCTTATAGCCTAATTGCCTAATTGCCTGTACACTAGACTCCCAGCGCTCTTTGCCGCCAGGAATGATATAGCGCACTTTCTGCCATGCGTTAGCGAGAAGCATCTGTTCGGCATGCATGATATAATCAGGGTGCATAACAATGCAAATCTCATGAATATGAGGCGATTGCTCAAAGGCATTGACTGCATGCTCCAAGACAGAATGTCCATCAGAGAGTGGGAGCAATTGCTTTGGAGTATTTCCTCCAACGCGGGCACCTATGCCTCCTGCTAATATGACTGCGATATTTCTCATTGTCTCTAACCTCTAACCTATTCGCTTTTAGCCTCAAGAATCATCTCACAGAGTTCGCGGATAGCGCCATCGCCGCCGTTTTTGGTGAGATGGATAATGTCAGGGACGGCTTTGACTACGGCTACAGCATTAGCTGGACAAGCAGCTATGCCTGCGTGTTGCAAGAGGTCGAGGTCATTGACATCGTCGCCCACAAAGCAAACATTTTCCAATGTAATACCCAACTCCTTGCAAATCTCGTTGGCTGCATCCAGTTTAGTCATCTTCACGCCATCCACTACGCGGCCGACACCCGTGTAGATATATTCTAATCCTAGTTTCTGTCCACGTTTCATGCCAATGGCTGTATTCTCGCTGGTGAGGATACCGCAAGGGATCCCCGCCTTGCGTAGGAGAACAATACCCATGCCATCATACACGCAGAAGCGTTTGAATTCATCACCACTCTCAGTATAGTACATTCCGCCGTCGGTCATGCAACCGTCCACGTCGGTGAGAAAAAGTTTGATATTTTTCATTTCTTTCCTATTTATGGGGACAAAGGTACAACTTTTTTCGTTAATATGCAAATTAAGCTGAAAAATATTTGTGTATGTAAAAAAAAAAACGTACCTTTGCGGATAAAATAGTATAATCCATGCGAATTGTAATTTTAGGTACAGCTTGGCCTTACAGAGGCGGATTGGCAGCGTTCAATGAACGGTTGGCAAAACAGTTTGTGATGGAAGGGCATGAGGTGGAAGTGGTGACATTTCGTTTGCAATACCCTGGTTTTCTTTTTCCAGGGAAGACACAGTATAGCAATGAAGTTACACCTGAAGGTTTGAAAATAACTCGCGAAATGAATTCGTGCAACCCATTAAGTTGGATCAAAGTAGGCAAAAGATTAAAAAAGGAAGCACCCGATTTGTTAATCAGTTGCTATTGGATGGCATTCTTTGCGCCATGCTATGGCGTGATTCAGAATATCGTCAAACGCAATGGTGAGACAAAATGTATCGCACTGGTACACAATATGATACCACATGAGCCAAGTATATTGGACAAATTCTTGGCGCCATTTTACGTAAAGCAGAACGATGGTTTTGTAGCGTTGTCAGATAGCGTAGTGAAGGATATTGCTTCGTTGGACAAATACAACAAGCCCAAAACCTTCTCTCCTCACCCTGTATATGACCATTATGGCGAAAAGATGGACAAAAATGCAGCATGCGAAGCGTTAGGGTTGAATCCTCACAAAAATTACATGCTATTTTTCGGTTTGGTTAGAGCATACAAGGGATTGGATTGGCTACTAGATGCGTTTGCAAAAGTGAAAGACGAACTGAAGGACTTGCAGTTGATTGTGGCGGGAGAGTTTTATGAGGATGAAGATAAATATCGTGCTCAAATAGAGGCTAATGGGTTGAAAGAAAGGGTGATAGTGAAGAATGAATTTGTGGCAGATGCGGACCTGAGAAAGTATTTTGGCGCGGCTGACCTGATTGTTCAACCCTACAAAACAGCCACCCAAAGCGGCGTGACGCAAGTGGCATTCCATTTTGAAAAGCCTTGTTTGGTGACCAATGTGGGCGGTTTAGGTGAGATCATTCATCATGGAAAGATGGGCTATGCAGTGGTGCCTATGGTAGATACCATAGCTGATGCACTGATTGATTATTATGAGAATAATCGTCAGGCAGCATTTACTAAGTACTTAATCAAAGAAAAAGAATTGTACGGATGGAATATCATGACGCAAGCTTTCTACCGTATTTTGTTACATATTGAAAAATAACAATTTTATAATAATGCGAGCAATTTCTCCTTCTCTTTTAGCAGCCGATTTTGGCAATCTGCAGCGCGAATGCGAAATGATCAATGCAAGTTCTGCGGAATTCCTGCATATTGACGTGATGGACGGCGTGTTTGTGCCTAATATCTCGTTTGGATTTCCCGTGATGGAGGCATGTAAGAAACACTGTACCAAGCCATTGGACGTGCACTTGATGATTACCCACCCCGAAAAATATGTAGAGCGTTTTTGCGATGCAGGTGCATGGAGCGTTGGATTTCACATTGAAGCAGTAGAAGACCCCATGCCTGCGATAGAGCTGATAAGGAGAAAAGGTGTACGTACTTGCTTGACAATCAATCCTAAAACAGATATTCATAGTCTTGATCCATATTTGGGTGAAGTGGATATGGTGTTGCTCATGTCAGTGCAGGCGGGCTACGGAGGTCAGGGATTCATTCCTGAGTCATTGGAACGTTTGCGCTACCTTCGCCAAACAATAGATGAGCGAGAATTCAAGACCTTAATCGAAGTGGATGGCGGAGTAAATGCCAAATGGGCACCTGAACTTTGGAAGGCAGGAGCAGATATTTTAGTAGCTGGAAGCGCTGTATTCAACGCCCCAAATCCAATTGCTACAATCGAACAACTGAAACAAGTATGAGATGGCTTGCGGCACATACGTGGTTGATAGCGTTGGTGCCGTTGGTAGCAATAATATGGTTGAGCGGATACATGGGTAAGCCGCTTAACTTGTTAAAGGACACCGATGTAGATTATTTGGATAGAGATACCATATTAGCAATGCGCTTGCTTAGCAATGCACAAGAGCGAACAAAGACTTTCCGATATGAAGCAGAGGTGGAAGGTGGTGGCAAAGTGTTGCTATATCTGCAGAAAGACAGCATGCCAATGCCCGTGATGGGAGATGTCTTGCTGGTGGAAACACAGGTGCGTAGAGGTGGAAAATCAGGGAAATTTGATTATGGACTCTATCTGCGGAGACAAGGGATAGTCGGCACTTGTTGGGCGCTTAGAAGAAATTGGCAACTGATTGGTCATGAGGATGATATGGGCCTGAAAGGCCTAGCCAAGCGGAGCCAGTACTTCTTGTACCAACAATATCGAAAGATGGGAATCGAAGGACAAGAATTGGGGATTATTTCGGCACTAACTTTGGGTTATCGTGAGGACTTGGACAAAGATGTACAACGCGCCTTCTCTGCTTCGGGGGCAATGCACGTCTTGGCAGTTAGTGGTTTGCATACGGGAATCGTGTGGGGGATTGTCATGTGGATATTAACATTAGGTGTGCTGTACAAACCTCTTTGGGAAGATAAGTTCAGGCGTTGGTTGCTGAATATCAGTACAATAGTATTGATCTGGGCATACGCTTTTCTCACAGGACTTAGCCCCTCTGTAATGCGAAGCGCTTTGATGCTCACGTTTTGGGCATTGAGCAGTTTGCTCGAACAGCAAACTTCAAGGTGGAATCCGTTGTTGGCTGCTGCAGTGGTGATCTTGATAGTCAATCCATTGGCGTTGTGGAGTGTGAGTTTTCAACTGAGTTTTGCTGCCGTGGCAGGTATTATGTTATTTGGAAGCAGCATGCAGCAAGCAGTCGTGTCGAAGGGACGAGTGTGGCAATCTGTTAGTGGATTGTTGATTGTTTCATTGGCTGCACAATTAGGTACAATGCCCTTGACCTTGCACTATTTTGGACAAACTAGCAACTATTTTGCTTTAACTAACTTGATAGTAGTCCCTATGGCTGGAATACTCTTGTCTTTGGGATTCTCTACGCTTGCAATGTCGTGGTGCGCAGTTGGTGAGTGGCTAGGTTGGGCTACCAAGTGGTGTACATGGCTCCTCAATCAAGCTGTGCAATGGATCGAAAGTCTGCCATATTCCACCACCCATATGCATTTGTCAGAGTGGGGGGTAATAGGGATCTATGGAGCAATTATCTGTGGATTATTAATGATGAGAGGCGGAAAAGTACATTGGTGGTGGATAATAGGGGTAATCATCTGCTTAATAGTAGTTTTGAGAGTTGAACTAATCGTTTGAATAACAGCAAAAATAGCATAAAAACTGATGGAAAAGTATAGTTTGAAGGAGTTGTGCGATTGGATTCAGGAGATCGTAGAGAACGATTTACCTAATCGCTATTGGGTGTGCGCGGAAATCGCCTCTATGAGTGTGCGTGGGCATTGTTATATGGAATTGGTTGAAAAAGCAGAGAATGGTATTCTTGCGGCTAAGGTGCGAGCTACTTGCTGGAGCAATGTGTATCATTTATTATCAGCATATTTTCTGCAAGAGACGGGGCAATCATTGCATACTGGATTGCAGGTTATGTTAGAGGTCAGTGTGGAATATCATGCGGTGTATGGATTGAGTTTGAATGTATGGAATATTGATCCCACCTATACGTTGGGCGACCTTGCCAAGCAACGCCAAGCAACTATCCAACAACTCACAGAAGATGGCGTGATGGATCTACAAAAAGCATTACAAATTCCTTCTCTGCCTCGGCGAGTGGCTGTAATCTCTTCAGCAGATGCTGCGGGGTATGGTGACTTCTGCGATCAGTTGAAGCATAATCGTTTTGGATTTAAATTCCATGTACAGCTGTATCCTGCAGTAGTCCAGGGAGATACTGCTGCTCGAAGTGTTGTTCAAGCGCTTAACTCGATTGCCGCACTAGAAGAGGAATGGGATGTAGTGGTCATTATTCGTGGTGGCGGTGCCAACACAGATATGAGTTGCTTTGATGATTATAATTTGGCTAGCCACTGTGCGCAGTTTCCATTGCCGATTATTGCTGGAATAGGTCATACACGTGATGTGAGTGTGGTAGATATGGTGGTGCATACGAGTGTTAAGACTCCTACTGCAGCAGCAGAATGGTTGATAGAACGCGTGGCGGAACAAGTGGAGAGAGTAGGTTGCTTAATGTTGCGTTTGCAACGTACCACACAGAATGCTGTCTCTCGAGAGAAAAATCGCTTGTTATTATACGAGCAACAAATCTTCAATGCTGTGCGCGGAAAGGCTGTTCGTGAACGAGGTAAGTTAGAATTGTGGATGAAAACCATAGAGCTGCATTCGCCAGAGCGGATATTCAAAATGGGATATAGTTTGACTATGGTAAATGGCAAAATGGTTCGTTCTCAGAGCGAGGTGAACGAGGGTGATGTGTTGGAAACGCATTTGCATGATGGTGTAATTCAGTCGGTGGTAAAATGAAAAAAGAGCAGAAAATATATTTCCTCTTGACAGGTGAGCAATGGCTGGGTGTTGCGCTATTGGTGATGTTGGTATTAGGGACACTAATCGCCGTCAAGCATTTTCAGCCTAAGCAAGAGGTAGAGGTGAGTTGGCTAAATGACTCTACAAGAACGGATTTTGCTGATTATCAGGCTAAGCAAGATAGTATTCGTAAAGCGCAATGGAAAAAGAAATACTCTCGTGATACCATTACAATTCATATGCAGCCATTTGATCCGAATACGGCAGATAGTACCACACTGGTGCATCTCGGTTTCAAGCCGTGGCAGGCAAAAAACATGTTGAAATACCGCGCAAAGGGTGGGAGGTATCGCAAAGCGGAGGATTTGAAGCGTTTGTATGGAATGACGGATAGTATGTTTCAGGTTTTGAAACCTTATATATGTATCGCGCGCGTAGAAGTTGATAGCATGAGGAAGGATACCGTCCGTGAGGACTCGTTACCCAAGTGGCCTGTGAAGAAGGATACGGTATTGAACCTCCGTACAGCGGACACCACCGAACTAAAGATGATTCGTGGCATTGGCTCCTATCGAGCTCATCAGATTGTACGGTATCGTGAAGAACTGGGAGGCTTTACGAGTGTGGAACAGGTAATGGAAGCAAAAGGGATGGGACAATTGGATGCTGATAGTGTGATGAAATATTTCTGGATAGATAGTGTTGTGGTTGAGCAGATGAATGTTAATCTAGTAGGAGTTAAACGGTTATCACGGCATCCGTATTTGCGTTTTGAGCAAGCTAAAGCTATTTATGAACTTCGGCGGAAGAAAATACATTTGGATTCGATACAACAACTGCAAGAAATAGATGACCTGTCCCGTGAAACCCTTGGAAAAATAGCACCGTATCTTAATTTTGATAGAAAATGATTTGATTTGGCACGGTATTTGTAGTAATGCTCATGTCTATATTTATTATGTGATGAAAACAACGCAGACCAACATATTGTTAGTAGAAGATGATGCTAGTTTGAGCACTGTACTTGCAGATTATTTGCGTAGTAAGGATTATACGGTAGAGACTGCGAATAATGGTAAGGAGGCATGGGAGTTAATTATGATTAAGCATTATGACTTGATCATTAGTGATATCATGATGCCTCGTATGAATGGTTTTGAGTTGCTTAAGTTGGTGCGCGCTCAATATCCTGATATGCCAATGATTATGCTGACTGCCAAGGTTGATCGCGACGATATTATGCATGCCTATGAATTAGGGTGTGATGATTATGTGACGAAGCCTTTCTCAATGGATATATTGATTTGTAAGATGGAGGCGGTGTTGCGCAGATGTCGTGTGCGTTTGGAGACGGAGCAGACGGAGTGGCAATTGGGTGATTTGCTGTTTGATTCAGTTCGTCAGCAAATAGGTGACCAACATCTTAGTTCGCGCGAGAATGATCTGTTGAAGATGTTGTGTCAGAGTATGAATAATTTGGTGGATCGCAATCGTATATTGATGAGCATATGGGGAGCTGATACGTATTTTAATGCACGTTCTTTGAGTGTATATATCAATCACTTGCGCAAATATTTGGGCGAGAATTCTCCTGTGAGAATTATGAGTGTACATGGCAAAGGATATAAAATGGTGATAATGGACTGATAGTCCAAGACGAGAAACACGATAATGAGAAGAGGTCGTGTTTTTGTAAATAGTGTTTTTCATAATATGTGGGGAGAGTTCGATGTGAATCGCGCTCTCTTTTTTTGGAGGAAATTTGCATAAACCAAAAAAAAAGTGTACCTTTGCAAACGAATTAATTCAATGTAGCATATGAAAGTATTGCTTCTTTTCACAGGTGGTACCATTTCCATGGTACGCGATGCAGAGACAGGCGCGTTGCATCCAGCTGACATGCAAACATTCAAAGCTTTTGTTCCAGAATTGTTTGCTGGTGATATTCAGGTAGATATGATTCCTTTCGAGCCTCTATTAGACTCTTCGGATTTAAATCCTGATAACTGGCGACAGATGGCGCACGTGGTGCAAGACAACTATGATGCGTACGATGGCTTTGTGATTCTGCATGGTACAGACACGATGGCATACTCCGCGTCGGCATTGAGTTTTATGTTCGACAATTTGTGCAAACCAGTAGTATTTACGGGTAGTCAGTTGCCTGTGGGCGTTTTGCGTTCGGATGCTAAAGAGAATCTGTTGACTGCCATTGAGATAGCGGCTGCATATGACACGGATGGTAAAGCGATTGTACCTGAGGTAACGTTGTTTATGGATGGAGAGCTTTATCGTGGCAATCGTGCTACCAAACGCAATGCGGAGCACTTCTCAGCATTCAACTCCTATAACTATCCTGCGCTCGCACGCGCGGGCGTACACATTACCTACAACCGCCAACTGATTGAACCGATAGGTAATACCGCTCGTCCGCTGCATGTGTTTGAGCGGTTTGATACGCGCGTGGCCATTCTGAAGCTCTTCCCAGGTATCACAGAGGAGGTGGTGGCTGCGGTGTTGAATACACCAAATTTGCGCGGTGTAGTGTTGGAAACTTTCGGTTCGGGCAATGCTCCTTCACACGAATGGCTGTACCAAAGCTTGCGCGATGCTGTAAATCGCGGCGTGGTGATTGTGAATAAAACGCAATGTAATACAGGCTCTGTCAGCATGGGGCAGTATGCAGTGAGTCTTAATTTGTTGAAGGCGGGAGTGATTTCAGGATATGACATCACCACTGAAGCCCTGCTTACTAAGATGATGCACGTGCTGGGCGAACATGGCGAAGATCTTGCGAAGGTCAAGAAAATGCTATCTGTGTCACTCTGCGGAGAATTAACCAACGTATAACCCCAAAATAACAATCATATGAAGAACTTACAACCTCAAGGTCTTTGGAATAATTTCTATGACCTTACTCAAATTCCTCGTCCTTCAGGACAAAAAGAGGAAATCAGTGCATTTCTTGCAAACTACGGTCGCTCGTTAGGCTTGGAAACAATTGTGGATGGAATAGGCAATGTGATTATCCGTAAACCTGCGAGTCCTGGCTACGAGAACCACCCTGGAGTGATACTCCAAGGTCATATGGATATGGTGCCACAGAAGAACAATGACACTATATTTGATTTTGAGAAGGATCCTATTGAAGCGTATATTGATGGCGAGTGGGTTACTGCCAAAGGTACCACATTGGGTGCGGATAATGGTATTGGTGTAGCTGCTGCAATGGCTATCCTGGCAGACAAATCGGTGGTACATCCACCATTGGAGGTGCTTGTAACCGTGGATGAAGAAACTGGTATGTATGGAGCTTTCGCTTTGGAAGGTGGTCTGCTGCAAGGCAAGACATTACTTAACCTTGACTCGGAGGCAGAGGGCGAGTTATATGTTGGTTGTGCAGGCGGCGTGGATACTACGGCCAAATTTGCTTACACTCCAGTAGAAGTGGAGGAAGGTGACGTGGCTGTCAAGGTTAGCATTACGGGCTGCAAAGGTGGTCACTCTGGTTGTGATATTCACTTGCAACGCGCGAATGCCAACAAGTTGCTCTTCCGTTTCCTTAAAGAGGCAGTGGCGAACTATGAGGCTCGCTTAGCAAGTGTAGAAGGTGGTAGTTTGCGCAATGCTATTCCACGTGAAGCGTCGGCTATTATTACCGTACCAGCTGAAGGCGTAGAGGATATAATGGACCTTGTAGCAGAGTGCGAAGACCTCTTTGTGGCAGAGTACGACGGCGTAGAGGATAATATCCGCTTGACAGCCGAGGAAGTGTCATGCCCTACTACCGAATTGCCAGAAGATGTGCAAGACTTCTTGATTCATGCTATCACTGTTTGCCCTCATGGTGTATATCGCGTGATTCCAGAAATGCCTGACGTGGTAGAGACTAGCAACAACCTGGCTATGCTCACTACCGCTGATAATTGCGTGACCGTATATTGCTTGACACGCTCGTCTGTGGAATCTCGCAAAGAGGAGTTGCAGGAGATTATTCACTCCGTATTTGCGATGGCAGGCGCTGAGGTGGAGTTCTCTGGTTCCTATCCTGGCTGGAAGCCAAATCTCAAAAGCCATATTCTTGATGTCATGAAGACGACCTACCAAGCTAATTATGGTATTGAACCACGCGTGATTATTATCCACGCTGGTTTGGAGTGTGGTATCATTGGTCGCAACTATCCACACATGGATATGATTTCCTTTGGTCCAACTATCAAATATCCACACTCACCAGATGAGCGCGTGAATATTGCTACGGTGGCAAAATTCTACGAATACTTGCTTGCTACATTGAGAGCATTGTAAGCAAAATCAACGATACGAAAATGGAGGGTATGAGCAGATATCCTCCATTTTTTTGTAGTTTCGTACTTGAAAATGAGCTTTTTGTGAAAAAAATCATGTGAAATTGCACTTTTTTTTCAAAAAATTTGGTCATATCAAAAAAAAGCAGTACCTTTGCACCCGCTTTCGAAAAGAAAGTGCGACATAACAATTGGTGCGGTAGTTCAGTTGGTTAGAATACATGCCTGTCACGCATGGGGTCGCGGGTTCGAGTCCCGTCCGCACCGCGAAGAAGATGCAAACGCATCTTCTTTTGTTTTTATGCATTTGTAGTGTTGAATCATCAATAAAGCGGACAAAGCCATATTCCCCCCCCCCC